>NZ_JBRKIS010000013.1:0-17893 GCF_052983315.1 Sinomicrobium endophyticum | reverse complement strand
GCCCGGAACACTCAGCCACCTCGTTTTGTGCTGGAACCTGGAACTTGTAACCTGGAATTTTAAACGCTGCAATTATAGTTTTTTTAATGCGTTTGTCTTATGGTTCTCCTGTAAGGTATTGACGTTCCGGGAAAATCTTTTTCAAAACAGGTATACCCCAGGGCAAACGCATTATGTGCAGCGCATTTGGTAATATGAGAAAGGGAGAATTTGATAATGTGACCTTGAGGTAAAGGAGTTTGGGAAATAAGAGGATAGGTGATGGAGTTAGATGAACGAAAATTGCAGTAATGATAGGGAGACGAGGTGGCTTCGATTACATAACGAACTGCGTTCGGGACACTCAGCCACCTTTGTTTTGGCTTGAAACCCGGGACTTGTAACCTGCCCTTCGGCTCCGCACAGTGCAACTGCAACCTGTAATTGTAACCTGCAACTTGTAACCTGCGACCTTGAACTATTTATAATTTTATGATGCGTTTGCCCTGAGGTATACCCCGGTTTACAGATGTTTTTACACTATGGATTTAATCACTTTTTATATTCTGGCCATTATCTTTATGGCTACACTGGTCCGTTCCACTTTCGGCTTTGGAGAATCTTTGGTAGCCGTGCCTCTGCTTATTCTATGGATCCCCATAGAAATTGCCGTACCTCTTTCCGTTCTCATCTCCATTACCATTGCGGCCGTTGTAGTCGTACAGGACAGAAAACAGATACACCTGAACAGCGCAAAATGGCTGATCATTTTTGCTGTTTTAGGCATCCCTATAGGTTTATTGCTGCTTGTTTACGGAAATGAGGACCTCGTCAAATCGGGGCTTGGCATACTTCTCATGGCATATGGCATATATTCCATGATGTCTGCACGGACATTCAAACTGGAATCCGACAACAAAGTATGGCTTTTTATCTGCGGCTTTTTATCCGGGGTATTTGGCGGCGCCTATGGGGTAAACGGTCCCCCGCTGGTAGTTTATGGCAATATGCGCAACTGGACAGCCAGGCATTTCAGGGCTACGCTACAGGCCTATTTTCTGCCGGCAGGTATAATGGGCATGTGCGGTTACTGGTATAAAGGACTCTGGAGTTCTACGGTAACACACTATTTTTTTATTTCGCTCCCCGTGGTTATTCCGGCTGTTTTTATGGGCCGGTATCTCAATAACCAATTAAACCGGGACGCTTTTATAAACTACATCTACCTCGGGTTAATTGCTATCGGGTTGTTATTGCTATACCAGTCCTTAATGTAATTGCACGAAAGACGAATAACCTTACTACATGACAAAATTCAATTCTACCGGATTTTCCTCAATTTTTCACCCCTGCCATTTCGGCTGTCCCGAAATATCGGGATCAATGAGCGCCTAAAGGGAGAAATTGAGGAAAATCAGACTCCCTTTAGTCCCGCTATTATCGGGAGGGGGTAAAACTGATTTTCCGAGAAACCTTGTCAAGACGATTTTTGTCATAGAACTCATTTAGACTTTTTATTTTGCGTTTTTTTAGTGTCAGGACCACGAAGCACAGGTAGTTGAAGCCTTTCCAGCTTTCGGTGGTGGTATCAAACCTGCTTCATAGTGAGCGGAAGCCGTCCATCCATGCATTGGGACGTTAGATGGCGTACCGCTGACCATAAAGTTCTTTGTCAAAATATTCGTCCCTATCCTTGTTGCCTTTACGCTTGTTGAAACAGATGTTGGCATTAATTTCCTTCTTGGAGCAAGCCTTTCGGAAATCCTTGGAATCAAAGCCCGCATCGGCGTTGAGAAACAATCCGTCAATACCAACGTTGGCCTGTTCCAAAGTACCGGTGACCACCTCAAACTGGACTTCTATATTATAGAGGTCATTGGGATTGCCTAACACCAGTTCGGACATGGCCAACGGTAAGCCCTGTCTATCGCTAAGATACAGAGCGTTGGTAGTCTTGTGTGTTCGTACCTTTCTCGGAAATGAACTAGGGCCTGTTAACACTACCAGAAAAGATGGATTTTTGAGTATATTTTTTGTCTATCGAGGCATGTTTGACGAGTTTGGTAGCGCCAAATAAGGAAAAAATAACGAAGAGAGGCAGAAAATAGGCCAAAAAGCCGCTTTGAGTGTGTAGTGTTAACAGGCCCTAATAACCATGGGCGCCTTTCGGCGCCCATGGTAGTATATATCCTTTTAAATGTTAAGCAGTAATCGCAACCTGGATAAAAGCCATACCGTAGGTTCCATACCGGATTTTGATATTGCAGTTGAAGGGACTGGACTGGGAGAAATTTCCGATGGTATAGGTCGGGGCGGGTATCTCAGCTACCGTTTTATAGGTCTGCTGGTTCGTTGAGTTGTTGATATCGAACTGGGCAGCCATTTGTCCATTGGCGGTAATGCTAACTCCTGGCGTACTTTGTGTATACATTGCATGGGCCCAATAATTCTTGGCTGTGCCGCCGCTCGTCATTTGGTCCGGCGTCGCGAAGGAGCCACCTGCAATCTGGATGGATCCGTAGGGGGCAACGGGAATAGAGGATCCGTTGGTTTGGTAGTCGCTTGCGGCAAGATTATCCAGTTGGAGCGTTACAGCCAGGGCCACGTTTGTAAAGTTTTCGATGATTACCAGCGAGGACGCAGCCGTTGGAACATAGTTTGTATCGCCGGACTCTGCCATCAGCCCCTGATATTCAGTGTCCAGCGCCCAGCCGTTGAGCCCGGCAAAGAACGCGTTCCCATCGGCCCCGCTTGCCCACACCATATTCATGAGCTGCGCGCTCAGGTTTACGCCTATATAGCTGTTCTGGGTGCCGTCAGCATTGTTGATGTACAGGGTAGAATCGTGCCACCCTTCACTAAGACGGCTGCCATAGTTACAGTGCATGGTCGCTTTTATCTGGAAGTCAGGATTGGCCGGCAACAGGACTTTAAGCACTCCTTGGCTGTATACCTTAAGCATTTCATCGGTATCCATGGCTGCCATGATTGAAGGCCAGAAAAGCGAAGACATGTTGCCATAGCCGCGGCACATATCAAAGACCGCCTGTAGCTTATAGGCATCGCCCAGGATCAGTGCTTCAATGCGTCCCAAAGCATTGCCCAATTCTTCAAATTCATCGAGCAACCCCTGCTGCAGCTCCGCGACAGTCATTTCGAAGTTATAGATATTCTGCTCGTAAGTATGCAGTTTGGTCATATCGGTTTGGGTATTGCCCGTCAGGTAACTCTGCCCGCTGGTAAAGCCGGCTGCCATGACGTTCGCAAAGCATGGAAGCACGTTTTTGACCACAAAGCCTGCATCTTTGATTTCGCCCACGCCAGCCCCGGCCAGGTTCATGCCGGTATAAAGGATGCCTTCCACAAGATCCCATATCCAACTTTTGCTTTTTTTGTGCGGCGGCACTTTCGTATTTACCGGAGCGGTAAAGGCACAGTTGGTGATCAGGTCGGCAAGCATCATGGCCTGAGCCTGGCTAAGCGAAAGATACAGTGTTGTCGCTTGCTGGAAAAGTAGTTGCACCGAAATTACGGCTGTAATTTCTTTTTGCAGCTGTTCGGCAACATCTTGCAGGATGGGGATATCAGCCGCTGTTATTGCCGAACCGTCCGGTTTTATCCTACCTGTTGCCAGGCCGACGGCGATCATATTGATTTGGGCCTGGTAGCTGCTCATGGGTGCAGTCAGGTTCTGGTACTGGGCACGGATGCCGCCGGGAAGACCTAGCTCACTGCACAAATAATTATAGGCTTTCTGCTCGTCCGCTGTTCCGGTATTGAACGCTACAGCAGGCTGTTGAAGGACAACCCGTAGTGCCCTGCCCGGTGAAAAGTCCCATACCTGGTAGGGGTTGGGCGTACCGGACTGGATCGAATTGGTACTTACAATGTAGGAAGAAGCCGGCGGTGACGAAGGGGCAGGGATGGTTAGTGCCTTGCCGCTACGCTGGTTGATGATCAGCCCATCGTTGGTTACCGTCCATAGCTGGAATGATTGGGCGCCAGGCTGGCGTGGATAGGCAACGATATTATCCATAAATGCCGGGCTTTCGATTGTGCCTCCACTGCCAAGCTCCAGAGACAACACAAGTTCGTCATTAACGTTGCTGACCAGGTAGCCGGGATATTGATAGGTCCACATCGAAAAGGTGTTATTTTCCGGGATAGCTTGTGCATTGACCGGAAAGACACCGGACTGGGCCTTATCTGCCAGAGTCAGGTAAAGACCATTGCTTCCATCGTCCGCCCTGTTACCAATGGTTGTAGATTCGCCAAAGGGCATTGCCTGCGGAACGATATACCACAGTTCGCTCGCAGTATAAGCCTGCGATTGCGATGGTGGGGCCTGCAAGGTCGTATTGTTCAGTACCTGACCGAAGCTCACACTTTCTAACGTTCCGGCAATGATTTTTTCTGCTTTACCATTAACTGTAACCGTATTGTACTGCGAATAGCCGGTAATCCATTTTTGGTTTGTATTGTCCGTACCAATCAGCGATACGCCAAGACCACCGTCCGATCCCAGGGCAGTAAGGGCTAAGCTTGGATTGGTAGCGCTCACGATAAAACCATCGATCGTCTTGCGCCAGAGTTGGTATATCGCTGCCTGTCCCGTCGGCGTGGTAGATCCCCCTTCCGGGCCGGCAAGCGTGACGCTTCCATCCGTGGTCACGCTCAGCATTGTACTCAGCGGCCCGTCTGGTGCATAGGCGGAGTTTCGGATCGTAAACCATAGGCCCTGTGGCAGATACGGAATAGGCACCCAGGTTTCGTTCGATGCGATGCTGAATCCATAAGTAATCAGGTTTGCACCAGAAGAGGCGTTACCTCCGTCCTGCACGTTGAGGTAAAAGTTGTCTCCTGATGTTCCGTTGGCGAGCATGCCGTTGGACATCAGAAACCACTGTTGGTTAAAATTAGTGTCTCCTACGTTTTGTATCGTAACATTTTGTTCGTCACCTCCTTCCGAAAGGCACATAGAAAGATTCAAGGCACTTATAATGGTACCGCCAGGAGTCATCTTCCACAACTGTGCGGCAGCGCCGGGCAGCATGGGTTCGATCACCACAGCTGTACCTGCCCCACCTGTACTCTGCGAAACCGTCATTACATACTCCGAGCGGTCATTTGCATTGTTGGGCATCTGCGTTTTAAGGTAGAACCAGTCTCCGTTCATTATAGGTGCTGCATCGATCAGGATCCAGTATTCATTATTGTCCTTGGTCTGTGTATAGGTGATCACTGCTGTCCCGGAAGCAGGTGTCCCATCTCCCTGGACACTGAGGAATAAATTGTTTGGATTTTCCCAAGTGCCGAGATTGACGCAAAACTGTCCTTCGCCCTGGTACCAGGTCTGTTCGGCGCTTGGCGTCTGGGTGCTGCTGTCAAATTTTTGCAGCGTTACCTGGCCACTGCCCGAGCTGTCTGCCGTGAGTACATAGCCGCTGTCGTTGGCGGGGCTTATTGTGCCATTCCCATTTACCGACCAGATCTGTGCGCTGCTGCCCGGAGAGAATTGGTCGATCACTACACCATTGTTGTTTGCCATTACATAAGGGTTAGCCTGTCCGTTTTCTGATCCGCTTAAGGCTGTTTGGATATAAAAACTGTTGCCAGCAATCTGGACAGGCGTTGCAGGGAACAGGAACCATTTTTCGTTATCACCGGTAGAATACTCGTAAGTGATTACGATGGTACCGGGAGACTGATTGGCCCCGTACAGGTTCAGATATACCGTGCCAATACTGCCGCTCATATTCACGGATAAATAGTTGCCATTGACCGTCCATATCTGTGCAGTGGTAAGCTGCTGATCGCTGGCAAATGGTTCGAGGGTAATCTGCACGCAGCTCGTTGGACTGGTACTCTGCGCCGTAAGTACCAGGGATGTGGTACCGGCGGGACTGATGCTGCCGTCTCCGTTGAACTGCCACATCTGTTCCGGGTTACCCGGAGTCCAGTTGTCAATGATGATACCGCTCCTTCTGGAAAGCACGGATTTAGGACCCGCATTGTTCGGATTCCCGCCGTTAATAGCGGTTTGGATGTAGAACGGCACTGAGCTCAAAATGGCTGTACCGCTTTGGCTGAAATTTTGATTGCTCATCGTTTGTGCTCCAGGCATCATTTCAGGGGAGGGGGAGTTATCCATAATTTACTTTGGTTTAAACAGGTTAATTTCTGCTAAAGATAAAAACTATCGCCTTACATATTGAAGTGGTTTAAGCTTTTTTCTTGCTTCTCTTTTTGAATTTTTCCAAAGCTATAACAATGAATGATAAATAGTTGCCCCCTTTCCACCTTTCGATGGTGGTAGACTGCTTGCCAGCTAAGGGACACTCCCGAGAAAAGAGCCTTTACAGGCAATTGGTTCCATTGCACCCCGGTCTTGAGCTTGTAGAGGATCGCATTGACGATCTCTACAAGGGGAACTGTCGGAGGGAATCCTCTTTTTGTTCTCGGGATCAATGGGACAATTTCAATTTCTATCATATCTTTGTCAAGTACACTGTACATAAAGGGTTGTTTGGGTGTTATTTATGTTTCGAAACACAAAGATCTACAACCCTTTCTTTTAGGGCCTGTTAACACTACCAGAAAAGATGGATTTTTGAGTATATTTTTTGTCTATCGAGGCATGTTTGACGAGTTTGGCAGCGCCAAATAAGGAAAAAATAACGAAGAGAGGCAGAAAATAGGCCAAAAAGCCGCTTTGAGTGTGTAGTATTAACAGGCCCTAATTCAAAAAAAGTTTAAATCACTTCATATACTAAAAACAAATAACTAAAAAAGATAGTACGTTTTTTGTCCGTATCCATAATAATGCTCTTGTTTTACCAAAATAAAACCCTCTCGAAAAGCGCGAAAAGAAAAAATATTTCCGAAAGCGTACTGCCCTGTTTTTGAGGTATGGAGCGGCTTCACCGGGTATTTTTTCCATCCGGAATCTACCGCTCAAGAGAAATAAAGCCAATTAAGTTTGTTGAAACCCAAATAATTAACATACCTTTGCCTAATAATTTTTTTTAAAATGAATAAAGGAAGAGTAAAGTTTTTTAATGACACCAAAGGTTTTGGTTTCATAACACCGGATGACGGTGGAGAAGATGTATTTGTACATGCATCAGGATTGAACGACAACGTACGCGAAAACGACGAAGTTAGCTACGATGTGGAACGAGGCAAAAAAGGTCTTAATGCAGTAAATGTTACAGTGATATAATTGTCCTTGTCATATTATTGTTAGGCTGCCCCCAACCAGGGCGGCTTTTTTTTTGCTTTTATCCGGCGTTTCTTACCCGGTATGGCAGTAGTCGCCGGGCCAGGTATTCGGTCGTAACAATCATTATTCCGGATTATCCTTCTCTGTAAATATCCTTCAAAAACAAGGATATCACCACGCAACAAATCCCCCTGGGTTCCTACTACAAAGCATGCAGGTGTATCGATATCTTTAATCATTTGCCTATCCGTTCCCAAAAAATATAAAATCCGGAGAACCACAGTGAAATGGCGGATTTTTAACCTTTAAAAGGACAATAAACCAATCAAAAACATACTGAAAAACAAATAATTAAGCTACCTTTGAGGTGATAAATTTTTTAAAATGGATAAAGGAACAGTTAAATTTTTTAATGAATCCAGGGGTTATGGCTTCATTACACCCGACGATGGTGGAAAAGATGTATTTGTACATACATCAGGACTGAACAGCCGCATCCGTGACAATGACAAAGTTACGTATAGTGTGGAACAAGGCCAGAAAGGCCTTACAGCAGTAAATGTTACAGCGATATAATATATCCTTATCATATTATTGTAAAGCCACCTCTTGCCGGGGTGGTTTTTTTACGTTTCCATTTTCGCCCCGCTCCGGGCGGCGGGAGTCCGAAAGAAATCTAACATTTTAGCATTAGGAACCCTGAAAAATAAGACGTAGCTTGCTCCGTAACAAAATATAGTCGGGCGGTCTTCATTTTTAATATCTTTCGGATCTTTCTTTGAATGCTTTTCTTTTCTGTATTTTACATGGCAACAGTATCCCTGATTTTCAGATCCTGCCCCGGAAATGGATGTAACAACAAGGATTATATCGGTATTTCTTCCGTGTACTCCTGCCTGTCCCGGAAAACGGAAGTACTGCTCCATTGTAAATGACAAAAGGTAAAAACTGTCTTCGGCTCTAAAAAACATCGGTAAACATGAATACCCCGAGATTTTCGACAAACCGGCATTCCGATTTTTCCAAGACGTTAAGAAGCAGGATAAATGCCTATTTCAAAACCAACAATATCAGCAAACACGCCAATAAAAGCATGGTGAGTAAAACCTTTGTTATGCTTTTTGCGTTCTTTACGCCCCTCATACTAATCAATACCGGCATAATACATCATACCCTACTGCTTTTCACGCTCTATATAATAAGCGGCCTGGGTATGGCCGGAATAGGCATGGGCATTATGCACGATGCCATTCACGGTTCGTATTCCAGAAACCGTAAAGTAAACAAATACCTGGGATATACGATGAACCTCATCGGGGCCAATGCCACCGTATGGAAAATACAGCACAACGTGCTACATCACACCTATACCAATATTCAGCAGGCCGATGACGATATCAATGTACCGTTCTTTCTGCGTTTTTCGCCTCATGCCAGCAAACACCGGGTCCAAAAATTCCAGCACATCTATGTATGGTTCTTCTACAGCATTTCTACCCTGATGTGGATAACGGCAAAGGACTTTATAAGGCTCCATCGCTATAAAAAAATGGGTTTCCTGGACAAAAAAGGCGAATATAAAAAGGAACTGCTGAATCTTATCGGCTGGAAGTTACTCTATTACAGCTATGCGCTGGCACTACCGCTTGTTATAGTGCCTTTATCTCCCGGAATAATTATACTGGCCTTCTTAGGCATGCACATGGTTACCGGCCTCTGCATAAGCAGTGTATTCCAGGTGGCCCATATTATGCCCGCCACCGAGTATCCGCTGGCCGACAGAGATGGTATTATCGAAAACGACTGGTTTATGCACCAGCTCGCTACCACCAGTAATTTTTCTCCCCGAAGCCGGTTCTTTTCCTGGTTGATAGGGGGCCTTAATTACCAGGTAGAACATCATTTACTGCCCAATATATGCCATATTCATTACAGGAAAATATCGCATATAGTTATGCAAACAGCACAAGAATACGGCCTTCCGTACCACATGAAAAAAACCTTTGTCTCTGCCGTGGCCGATCATACACGTATGCTGCGACAATTGGGAAAAACAGAGATAGTACCTGTTTCTTCCTAATCTTACGTACCTCAATCAAAATAATAGTAAAGAAACAGGGGGGCGTTCCCGGGGCACCACAAACCTTAATAAAATAGTAAAGTCTGTTTTAGCTGTAATTACCATAAAATATATATATTTGGACCTATGGGAATTTCTGTAAAAGAGGCATTTATAGGTATTGGAGTAGTGCTTTGCTATTTCTGCTTCCCTCGTATCTCTTATGCCGATACATTGGTAAAGAGTCCTCCAAAGAACCTGAAAATTCGAATACTAGAGAAAAAGGACATCGAGACCTTACTTTTTTTCCATTCTTTAAAAAACCAAAAAAGTCCTGAAAACTGGGGAAAACGCAAAAACGGATCCAACACATATATCGTTTCGAAAAAATCACCTCAGCTTCTCTCTTCCCCCCTCTGCGATACTCCGAACACGGAGGATTTTCAGGATATAAGCTATAGGATCACCATGCTGCTTTATCCTCACCACATTTTCTGGTGAATCTCCTTCTCCAACACCAGGTAAACAACTTATTATAAACCTGCTGTATATTCTTCCCACGTTGGGGACAACAACAGGCGTATGCCTTTTAAAAACAAAAAATCAGGCCGTATATAGTATTCAGATTTTTATATCATTTAGCCAAATGTATCTGTTGATAGCGATATTTGCTTTCGGGTTGCTTATCCTCATATTCGGAGCCCATGCCCTGGTGGAAGGAGCTTCTGCCCTGGCCCGAAGATTCCGTGTTCCGGATATTCTTATCGGGCTTACTATTGTTGCTTTCGGTACCTCAGCACCGGAGCTGGTAGTCAACGTCATGGCTGCCTCCAAGGGTTTTGACGATATCGTATATGGCAATATCATTGGCAGTAACAATTTTAACCTGTTTATCATACTTGGTATTTGTGGTCTTATCCGGCCATTATCAGTAACGTCAAACACGGCATTAAAAGAGATCCCCTTTTCGCTTATTCTTACCGCAGTACTGTTATTCCTCGTAAATGACCGTTTACTGTACGGCAGTGCAGAAAACTCCCTGGTGAGATGGGAAGGAGTGTTGTTGCTTCTCGTATTCTCCGGCTTCCTATTCTACATCTACAAACAACTGATGTCAGCCCGGGAAGATGATATTGTGGAGGTAAAAACAAACTTCTCGACAGGCAGGATAGTGCTATACCTCATTTTAGGACTCGCCGGATTGATTTTCGGCGGACAACTGGTGGTTACACAAGCCAGGGAAATAGCACAATCATTAGGGGTAAGTGATAAGATCATCAGCCTCACCATCGTAGCCGCAGGCACTTCACTACCGGAACTGGCCACCTCCGTCGTATCGGTATACAAACGAAACATAGACCTGGCTGTGGGAAATGTGGTTGGCTCCAATATCTTCAACCTGTTATTGATCCTCGGTACATCAGCCCTCATATCGCCCATAAACTATCATACGGATTTTAACACGGAAGTTTATATCCTGGCCGGAGGGTCCACATTTTTGTTCCTGGCCATGTTTACCGGAAAAAGGAAAAAAGTAGATCGTTGGGAAGCTATTGTACTCCTGGTTTTCTATGTTTCGTATATGGCTTACCTGGTACATAAAACCTTGTAAAACCAAAATAATCAGAAAAAAACTGCTATTAGAAATACATGTTTATCAATTAGTAGTGATACGTTAATTTTCAGTCCGTCCTTCCATAGTACTAATATAACTGGTCTTAAGCATGTTTTTTTTGATTTGAATTTACCTTTGTGAACTTCGTGTAAATCTTCGTGCTCTCTGTGGTTAAATATCAGCCACAAAGCGATGTCCTGAGCGATGCCGAAAGAGGCTCCAAGTATGCACAAAGAACACGAAGTTGACCTGTTATCAAAATTTAATGCATCCGTACTATTTATCACTATAGAAAAATATCCTTTTAATAAGATCTTTACTTTTATTCATTAGGGCCTGTTAACACTACCAGAAAAGATGGATTTTTGAGTATATTTTTTGTCTATCGAGGCATGTTTGACGAGTTTGGTAGCGCCAAATAAGGAAAAAATAACGAAGAGAGGCAGAAAATAGGCCAAAAAACCGCTTTGAGTGTGTAGTGTTAACAGGCCCTAGTATTCTCGCCGGAAAAACATCCTACCGTTTCGGGGTTCCCTCCTTGGTGTTGTTTTTGTCCGTTGAAATGATGTTCAGAACAGAAGAAAGTAAAATCCCTGAAGGGAACGCTGATATCCGAAGAGGTAAAATTGATCATCCGGGAAATCCCCATTGATAAGGGCAACTCGTATGCAGATGTCGGCTTTCCGAAAGGAGCCATTATTGTCATAATTATGAGAGACAACCAATTTTGATGCGGGATAGAAGTACCGTACTGAAAGAAAATGATACGCTGGTGGTACTGGGGGAAATAAAAAGTGCCTGGAAGCCGTATCTATGAGGTGAGAAAAAAACAGGACCGAACGGCCAATGGTAATTTTTAGTAAAGGGGCCAGGTGGCGCGGCGACAATAAAAGATCATTTTCCAGCCTCCCGATCCCGATAGTCGAGATTACCGGGATGGTAAAAGTTTAAACGACGAGTTCATTATATAAAAACGTAAATCATGCAGAAATATCTACTGGATAAGGCCTTATCCCCGGTTCATAAATTTATTCATTTCGAGCATTCGGGCGGTATTATCCTTTTAATCGCAGTTATTGTTGCACTTATACTTATCAATTCTCCCTTTCAACACGCATACGGCAAATTCTGAGAAACCCCTCTGGATATAGAATTCGGTAATCGTCATCTCGATTATACGCTGCATGAATGGGTGAATGACGGACTGACCTCTACCGACGGATGGGGTATTCCTATGGCTACCGATATTGTATTTACACTGGCCCTTCTGGAGATAATCCGTAAGCGGGTTCCCCTTGCTGCAAAGGTCTTTTTAGTGGCCCTGGTTACGGTGGACGACCTGGGAGCCGTGGTAGTAATCGGGCTTTTTTACAGTTCAAATCTTTCCTGTTTAACCTCTCTATTGGATTGAATTCCCCTTTACCTTGCAAATACTTCCTTCGGCAAACAAGGCTTTTTAGTTGAAAACTCCCGGTTAGTTTAATTCGTTTGCCAAGTTTTAAGTCTGGAAAAATCTGTTTTTTGGATTCGTACAAATATCATACATTGTTCGTACTTTCTAAGATTCTCCGGTACAACATATGTCAGGTTTGATCAGCTCTCTCCGAAACTTCCAACTCCGTAACTATCATCAGAACGGAACTCTTATTATGCTAATTAACTAAGAGACAGTCTAAGACTTTTGTATAGCCTGTAACATCCGGTTTTATCAGATTACGGGTTCCCGCATAATAAGCCCGAAACGGTATTGTACTTTTGATTTTCAAAACGGACACATCCGAAAAATCAAAGTAAACCGTATTCGTCATGGAACTTTTTAACCAACTAAAGGCACTGGCCGACAAAGTAGAACAGCTCAAAAACCTGATCGAAACCGAAGAATCTACAAAACACGCATTTACCCTGCCGTTTATCAGTATTCTCGGGTACGACGCTTTTAATCCTACCGAGGTAATCCCCGAATTCACTGCCGACCTGGGCCTGAAAAAAGGAGAAAAAGTAGATTATGCCATTTTCCAGAACGGCGTACCTATCCTCATTGTGGAGTGCAAACACTGGAAACAGGATCTCAATGTCCACAACTCCCAGCTATTCCGTTATTTTCACGTTACCAAAACCCGGTTTGCCCTGCTTACCAACGGTATTACCTACCTTTTTTATACGGACCTGGAGGAAACCAACAAAATGGACAACCGGCCGTTCCTGGAATTTGACATCACCAAGCTCAAGGAACATACGGTGAAAGAAATCGAAAAATTCCACAAATCGAAATTTGACGTTTCCAAGATCGTCAATAACGCCAGCAACCTGAAATATACCCGGGAGATAAAGGCGCTTATAGACCACGAAATCCACACCCCTTCCCCCGATTTTGTAAAATTATTTGCCGGGAAAGCATATCACGGCAGGCTCACTGCCGGCGTTATGGAAGAGTTCACCGAAATTGTGAACAAAGCCTTTAACCAGATTATCAGCGACAAAGTGAATGACCGGCTGAATGCCGCCTTAAACAAAGAAGAGGAAAAACAGAAGGCAACAGAAACAGATGCAGAAGAGCCCAGCAAAATAGAAACCACCAAAGAGGAACTGGACGGTTATCGTATTGTCCTGGCCATTCTGCGGCGAAAACTACCCGTCAATCGTATCGTTTACCGCGATACGCAATCCTATTTCGGCATACTTCTGGACGACAATAACCGCAAACCCCTATGCCGACTGCACCTCAACCGTATCACCAAGTACATAGGCCTGTTCGATGAGAACAAGAACGAAACCAGGGAAATCATAGAATCTATTGACGATATCTATAGGTATGAAGAACAGTTACTGGAGACCGTGGGGTATTATGAAGAGGAATAACATCTGGCCCTATTCCGGCATTCCCCCGTATTTTCAGTGATTATACTCACCAATTATACCTTTTTTTGGTGATCGTATTCACCAAATATTCCATGTATATCCTATCTAATGACCGAACAAACGCCTTTTACCTATAAAAATACGAAGGGGCCATTGCCTCGCAGCGTGATTCCGGACTTAAATACAAAACGTATTACCGGCCCGGTACAGCGCCCGGTAACCGCTCTTTTCCATACCTGGTATCCCGGCAGAAAACACCTCCATGGCAATAAAACAACAAAAGGTTTTGCCCCGGCTTAAACTGGAACGGATATTGATATAGCGGTTAAAAACCAACATGGATGAAAACCCTTTACTTATCCCTCGTTTTATTACTTACCGTATCAAACATCTTTGCGGATTGTGCAGGAAGTGCCATGCAATTTTTTCCCGGCCCGAAAAACACAAGCCCGGACTCCATGTTTATTATCGAAGGTTATGGCTACAGCCAGCAAATCGTAAAGGATCTTGAAAAACATCCCATATACCTGGAAAGTGATTCCGGGGAAACGGTTCTTCTGGAACTTTGTGAAATATTCCCGGGCGGGATGGAGGTTACCCAGGCCATACTCCAACCCGTAAAACCCCTGCAACCCAATACAACCTATTATCTGAAATATCCTAATCTCAAAACACAACAAAAAAATGAGATGACGCGATGGAACCCGGAAACCGGGGAAAATGAAAAGGTGTATTGGACAACCTCCTCTTCGGCTATTCCGAAAACTGCCGCAAGCAATATTCGCATCCGCCACGATAAAAACGAATACCATGAGTACGGATGCGGGCCTTCGGCCTATGCCGTTTTTGAAGTGTCCGGTACACAAGACGGGGAAACCTGGTTTAAAACCGAAGTAACGGAATTATCCACCGGGCAAAAAACAGCATATTACCTAATGCCGGCAGAAGGTAAACTCTATGTAGGGCACGGCATGTGCGACGGGCCGTTTACTTTTAAGAATTCCGGGAAATACCAGGTGTGTTTTACCCCGGTAAATCCGGACGGAACACCAGGCAAAACAACAAAAAAGATGACATTCGCAAGTCCGCATGAAAATAGCGATGGACTTTTCGGTTTTTAGATATAACTCCCTCTCCAAAAAAAACGTCCCGATGAAATACACACTATCTTTTATAGCTATCATCCTTTTAATTACCGGTTGTACTGAAAAACAACCCGCTTTGGAATATGAAAAAGCCGTGCTGTACGAAATCTTTCCGGCCTGGATCGATTCTGTTTATCCTACACCTTATTCTCATGCATTACCTCCGCCTCCCCCACCACCGCCTGCGCCGCAAGGCCAACATCAATGGAGCACGGATACTATGGCTATTGCCGAATCTACACCTATCCAAAACAGGAAATGGGTCATTGCCATTCAGGATTCCGTTCTTCCCCTGAAACCGTCGGACCGGGAGGATTTTGAAGATTTTTTCTCAATTACCGGCCTCGTCCCGGATACCACGGATATTTCTTATAGATATAAAATAGACCTCAACAAATTAAAAACCGAAAAAGATATTACTTTTATATACCGTTCCGAATCCGAAAATGCAGATATCATCTCTCTTTCCCGGATACAGTTCGATACCACCGGCTCCTATGGTGTATTCTGGGGTGAAGTCTATTGCGGACGTTTGTGCGCCGAAGGTATCCGGGTCAGTATCCGCAAGGTAAACGGCCGGTGGGTGATTCACGATATGGAGGTGTTATATGTCTCCTGAAAAGTGATCGTCGCATCACTCAAAAACCTGTTTTGCCACCGCCTGTCCCGACCAAATCGGGAGATACACGGATAATATTTAGAGCATAAACCCTGTTATGAATCGGTTACAAAAAGATAAATATAAACTCAATACAAAACGATCTATGAAAAAATACTGTTTCTTCCCGTTATTACTTACCATAGTGAGTATTGGTTTTGCACAGACCAAAAACTTTATCGATACCCCTTACCTTGAAACGTCGGCCACGGCAGATACCCTGGTCATGCCCGATCGCATTTTTCTTTCCATCACAATTACCGAAAGTGATACCAAAGGAAAGCGCTCTGTAGAAGAAATGGAAGCAGCAATGGTCCGAAAACTGGAATCTCTGTCCATTGATGTGAAAAAGCAACTCACGCTCTCCGATCTGTCCAGTAATTTTCAAAATTATTTTCTTCGTAAACAGGATGTACAGAAATCCAAGACCTACGAACTCCTGGTCCATGATGCCCGGACTGCCGGGCAGGTTGCAGGTGCCCTGGAAGAAGCCGGAATATCCAATATTTTTCTGGGTAAAACAGAATACTCCGGAATGGAATCTTTAGAACTCATCCTGCGTTCCGCTGCCATACTCCGGGCACAACAACAAGCAGAGGCCATGACAAAACCCCTGAAGCAATCCCTCGGAAAAGCTATTTATATTTCGGACACCAATACCCGAATCGTCAATGCGCTCCAGGGACAGGTTTCCGGGCTTTTCCTGAAAAAAGAAATGCAAGACGATTATGCTCCCGCCCCGATTGCCTTCGAAAAAATCAAGGTGGAAAGTGAAGTCCGGGTAAAATTTTCTTTGGAATAACTAAACCATATCGGATTTGAAATCCATAAGTTTATAACAGGCCTTAAGTATGTTTTTTGTTTTTTTATTTGAATTTACCTTTGTGAACTTCGTGTAAATCTTCGTGCTCTCTGTGGTTAAATATCAGCCACAAAGCGATGTCCTAGCGATGCCGAAGGAGGCTCCAAGTATACACAAAGAACACGAAGTTGACCTGTTATCAAAATTTAATGTATCAGTACTAAAGACCAAATGAAAAAAATCCTGGGTATCTTCCTTCTCATAACCTGTTGTTCCTCATCTCCCGGTTTCGGCGGCGGGGATCAAACAAAATATATTTTTTTCCTGCATAACCGGTTCCCAGAAGAGCACGATCTCCGGGAATCTCATCCGGAATATGGCCGTACGGAATACCATGCTATCCTGAACGTTTTTAAAAGTCATGATTTTAAAGTCATCAGTGAAATAAGACAGGGAAACGTCAATGCCCGGGAATATGCCCAAAACGTGTGCAGGCAGGTAGACAGTTTACTGGACATGCAGATAAAACCGTCCGATATAACCGTCATAGGCACTTCAAAAGGGGGGTATATTGCCCAGTACGTCTCTACCTTTATGCAAAATCCGGCTCTCCATTTTGTTTTTGTCGCCTGTTTCACGGAAAATGACCTGCAGAACATCCCGGAAATCAATTATTGCGGTAACATCCTGACTATTTATGAAAAAACCGATCCGTTCGGGGTCTCTGCTATAAAACGTAAAGAAGCCTCTACCTGCAATATCAAGAATTTCAAAGAAATAGAATTAAACACCGGGCTGCGACACGGCTTTTTATTTAAGCCCCTTAAAGCATGGATGGACCCTGCCATGCAATGGGCAAAAGGTAATTATACCCTGAACTGAAGTGGCACCCCGGGGCAAACGCATTATATAGGACAGCAGCGGTAATTGGTAATCTGCAAGCGGTAACCGTGTTACAGTTCGGGGTTGAGGAGTCCCGATATATCGGGATGGAGTTGGGGGGATTATTTCTTTGTTCCAGGTTTCAGGTTCCAAGTTGCAAGTTGCAAGTTCCAGGTTTCAGGTTTCAGGTTTCAGGTTTCAGGTTTCAGGTTTCAGGTTTCAGGTTCCAGGTTCCAGGTTTCAGGTTCCAGGTTCCAGGTTCCAGGTTCCAGGTTCCAGGCTTCAGGCTTCAGGCTCCACAAAGCGAGGTGGCTGAGTGTCCCGGCTCTGCCGGGATGTATTGAAGCCAGGTTTCACTTTGACTAAGCCTAACATAGGTTGCCTTTTTTCTTAAACTTAATGTATAATGAAAAAAGGACAAGAACACAGAGTGTTTGATTTAGGCCTCAAATTGCAATTAGTCAAGCAGATTGAAAAGGGAGAACTCCGGGTTCGTGATGTTAGCCAGCTTTATCAGGTAAGTACCACGGCGGTATATAAATGGTTACGTAAATATTCCGATCTTTACGTGAGTAATACACGAATGATAGTGGAAAGTAAAAGTTTATCAAAGAAGCAAAAAGAGCAGGCAGAGCGCATTAAGGAGCTGGAACGGGCTTTGGGTCAAAAGCA
>NZ_JBRKIS010000012.1:0-32416 GCF_052983315.1 Sinomicrobium endophyticum | reverse complement strand
ACCTATACACCTGGCGCTGGCTTCGAAGGCGACGATACGTTCACCTATACGATGAAAGACGAAGACGGTTACACGAGCAACGCAGCTACGGTAACGGTAAGTGTAGGCGGGGACAACGGTGGTCTGTTAGCAGTAGATGATAGTGCAGCGACCCCGATGGAAACCCCTGTGGATATAGACGTACTTGCCAATGACCAACCCGGAAATGCGGGCATAGATCCTGCTACGGTAGCGATCGTGGATATGCCTTCGGACGGAACAGTAGAAGTAGCTGCTACCGGAATAGTGACCTATACTCCCGGTGCCGGTTTTGAAGGTGTGGATACGTTTACCTATACGATGAAGGATACAGACGGCTATACCAGCAATGTTGCAACGGTAACCGTTACCGTAGGCGGAGCCAACGGAGGCCTTATGGCGGTAGATGATACGGCGGTAACCCCGATGGAAACCCCTGTGGATATCGAAGTATTGGCCAATGACGTGGCAGGAAATGCGGACATTGATCCTACTTCGGTAGCGATCGTGGATGCTCCCGGAAACGGTACAGCCGAGGTGAATATGACAACCGGAGTTGTAACGTATACTCCCGCTGCCGGTTTCGAAGGTGACGATACGTTCACGTATACCATGAAAGACGAAGACGGTTACACGAGCAACGCAGCTACGGTAACGGTAAGTGTAGGTGGTGACAACGGCGGTCTGTTAGCAGTAGATGATTCAGCGGTAACTCCAATGGAAACTGCTGTGGATATCGAAGTATTGGCCAATGACCAACCCGGAAATGCAGACATTGATCCTGCTACGGTAGCGATCGTGGATATGCCTTCTGACGGAACCGTGGAAGTAGCCGCTACCGGAATAGTGACCTATACTCCTGATGCCGGTTTTGAAGGCGTGGATACGTTCACTTATACCATGAAAGACGAAGACGGCTATACCAGCAATGTTGCAACGGTAACCGTTACCGTAGGCGGAACCAACGGCGGCCTGATGGCGGTAGATGATACGGCAAGTACCATCGTCGACGTACCGGTGACCATAGATGTTCTGGCCAACGATACGGGTGGAAATGCACCTATAGACGAGACAACCGTAGCGGTAGTGGATATGCCGACAGACGGTATGGTAGAAGTGGATATGGTTACCGGAGAAGTGACCTATACCCCTGATGCCGGTTTTGAAGGCGTGGATACGTTCACCTATACGGTAAATGATACCGAAGGTTATACCTCTAATGTCGCCCTGGTTACCGTAACGGTAGACCCGGCACCGACAGGACCTATTGCTAACGATGATGCCGTACAGGTGAATCCGAACAGCTTCATAAGGATAGCAGTACTGGATAACGATGCGGATGGCAGTGCGCCGATCGATCCTGCAACAGTTGATGTTATAAGCGGTCCTTCCAACGGTAGCATTGCGATTAATGTTGACGGAACAGTAGACTATATACCGGAAGCAGGTTTTGTCGGACAGGACAGCTTTGAGTATACCGTGGAAGATACGGAGGGAAGATTATCCAATATAGCGGTAGTATCTATAGATGTTACTTCAAACTCTGACCTTACGATCTCCATTACGGTTAATGAGGCGACACCATCCATAGACAGTGAAGTCGAGTTTACCATAACGGTTACTAACGATGGAGATCAGGTATTCTCCGATGTTATTGTAGATGAACCTCTGCCTTCGGGATATGAATTTGTAAGGTCTGAGTCTGCAGAAGGAGCCTACAATGAACTTACGGAGAAATGGACCATTGGCCATATTGGTGCCGAAGGAACTGCAACCCTGAGGTTGACAGCCAAAGTAGTAGCAGTTGCCGGAGCGGATTATCTGAATGTAGTAACTATAGAAGGATCTTCCCCGCTGGATGCGAACCTGGACAACAATACGGCGCAGGTAGCTGTAGAACCACTCTTGCTGGTAGTGTATAACGAGTTCTCTCCGAACGGGGACGGGTTTAATGACACTTTTGTGATAGATGGCATACAACTCTATCCGAACAATACATTACAAGTCTATAACAGGTACGGAAACCTGGTGTTTAAGACTTCGAATTATAATAATGATTGGGACGGAGTTGCCAATAAGAGCGGAGCTATTATGGAAAAAGACAGGTTGCCGGTAGGAACGTATTTCTACGTGCTGGATACCGGAACCGGGATAAGAAAAAGCGGATGGCTCTATCTCGCAAGATAAGATCACACATAAAGAGGGATACCCCATCCCTCTTTATTGCATTAAATCCATATAAAACAGATAAAATATAAGCAGATGAAAATTATAAACGTCAAAAAGAGCAATTACATTTTGTTTATATGTATGCTTGCTATGATTACGGTGAGAGCGCAGCAAGATCCTCAATATACACAGTACATGTATAATATGATGAGCTTTAACCCTGCCTATGCCGGTTCTGTTGGTACCCTGGAAGCGAATTTACTGCATCGTTCGCAGTGGACAGGTATAGACGGGGCACCGCAAACCCAGTCTTTAAGTGTTCATTCTCCTTTAAATAACGAAAAGGTAGGTTTGGGTTTTAATGCCGCACACGACAAACTGGGGCCGTCCCGGGAAGTATTTCTCGATGGAAATTTTTCCTATACCATACAAACCGGGTACTTTTCCAAACTGGCTTTCGGTGTGAAAGCAGGGGTCAGTATCCTGGATATCGATTGGAGTAAAGGAGATTTCAAGGATCCGAACGATCCTCTTTTTGCACAAAATGTCAATAAAACCCATTTTCTGGCAGGAGCGGGAGCATTTTATTATACGGATAAATGGTATATAGGATTTTCTGTTCCGAGTTTCCTTCGCTATGATTATTACGATGACAGGGAACAAGGAGGAGTACTGTCGGACAGGCTGCATTACTTTATAACAGGTGGATATGTGTTCGAACTGTCGCCTACCTTGTTATTCAAACCCGCCGCTATGGCAAAAATAGTTCGGGGAGCGCCTGTTTCCGTTGATCTTTCTGCCAACTTCCTGTTTCAGGAAAGGTTTACCCTGGGAGCTTCTTACCGATGGGACGACTCCGTAAGTGCCCTGGCAGGATTCCAGGTATCTCCGAGTTTTTTTATCGGATATGCCTATGATTATACCACGACGAGTTTTAACCGGTACAATGACGGGACTCATGAAATTATCCTGAGATACCAGATGCCGTTTAAATCCAGTCGTATAAAATCCCCGAGATTTTTCTAAACAGAATTGTCATGAGAAGAAAGATACTATGTACCCTTGGTTTACTATTTTGTGCTACAGTTGTCTTTGGACAACAGCCGAAAAAAGCAAACCGTTTGTTTAAAGACCTGGCTTATGTAGAAGCAGCACAGGCTTATGAAGAATATCTCAAAGGAGTAAATTCGCCTTCGCCGGAAGTCCTGGAAAACATAGCGGATTCGTATTATTTTATAAGTAACGATACCAGTGCTGTAAAATATTATAAGAAGCTCTATACATTGCAAAGAGGAGGAATGTCCGACATACATTTTAACAGGTATGTACATGCACTAAAAGGAACCAAGGACTATAGTGAAGCCAATTCGTTGATGAAAGAACACCTTAAAAATAAAGGTGATGAACAGGAAATATCCAGGTATGCGAAAGAAAAAGCGTATCTCGATAGCCTGGAACAGTCCGAATCCCTTTTTACCGCAAAAAACCTGGAAAGCAATACGGCGAGGTCCGAATTCGGCGCTACCTTTTACGGAGATAAAGTGGTCTTTTCTTCGACCAGGAAACCCAGCTATACACTGTATGTGTGGAATCAGCAGCCTTTCCTCGACCTGTATATGGGAGAGCGGAATGCCAGTGACGGGGAATTGTTCAATGTGGAACTTTTTCTCCCGGATATCCAATCCAAATATCACGACGCAACCATAACCTTTTCTCCCGACCTTTCCCATATATACTATACGACCAATATAGTAAAGAACCGGAACAAACTGGTAAACGATGATTCCGGGACCAACAATTTCCATATAATGAAAGGGGCTATCCAGGATGGAAAGATCGGGAAAACAGAGAGTATGCCATTCAATAGTGTGGACTATTCCGTGGGACACCCTTGTATGACCCCGGATGGAAAATGGTTGTTTTTTGTTTCCGACATGCCCGGTGGTTTCGGAGATACCGATATCTATGTAGTGGAAATGTCCGAAGACGGTAGCGTGGCGTCCGAACCGCAAAACCTCGGCCCGGTTATCAACACAAAAGGAAAGGAAATGTTTCCCTATTTCAAAGATGGGAAACTCTATTTTTCTTCGGACGGACATTACGGCCTGGGTCGTCTGGATGTATTTGAAAGCGAGCAGAAAGAAGGAACCTGGGAGTTCAGTACTCCTGAAAACCTGGGAGCCCCGGTAAACAGTAATAAGGACGATTTTTCCTTTGTTATAGATTCCACAGGGACTTATGGTTACTTTTCTTCCAACAGAGCGGAAGGAAAAGGAGACGATGACATTTATTATTACACCAAAGAAAAAGCGCCTTGCGATCAGTTTGTATCCGGTAAAGTCACCAATAAAAATACCCAGATGGCCCTCGAAGGAGCTACGGTAACGGTGTATGATGAATTCGGTGACCAGGTTACGGCAGCTACTACCGGGGAAGACGGTATGTACCAGGTGGAGATCCCTTGCGAATCTACCTATCTGTTCAAAGCGACCAAGCCTAATTATACTACGGACGAAAAAGAAGTGGTTACGACGGAGAAAAACGGTGAGGAGATTACGGATGTAAACTTTGAACTGACCAATTTTGACGATCTCATAGTCAAAGAAGACGACCAGGAAAAAATAGATGTAAATCCCATATACTTCGAGTTTGACAAAGCGGACATTACCCCACAGGCCGCCGAAGAACTCAACAAGGTAGTCTATGTGATGAACCAGTTCCCCGATGTGAAGATCAAAATAGAATCTCATGCAGATTGCAGGGGAAATGCCAATTACAACAGGAATTTAACGGACCGCAGGGCAAAATCCACGCAGAAGTATATTCTTGAAGTAGGTAAAATAGATGCGTCACGTATAGAAAGCGCCATCGGTTACGGCGAAGACCGCCCCAAAATCATTTGTGAAACCTGCAGCCAGTGTACGGAAGAACAACACGCCGAAAACCGAAGGTCCGATTTTATTATTATTGAGAAATAAGAATAAAATAATTTTATTGAGAGTTCTTAATCTGAACTAAGTGATGCGTCGGCAACGATGCAGCTGCTTATAATCCAAACCACCCTATGTACCCCGGATTAGAACAAAAAACAGTAGTACTGTTACTTTATACGGTATTTGCCTTTTCCTTCGGTTGCTTCACCGTCAGTGCACAGCAACCGAAAGAAAGGGTTTATGCTGCTTCTCAAACTAACGGGGCATCTCTTCTTGCATCTGTTTCGAACCCCGGGAATGTAGTCGGAAACGGGTTAAATACTTCAGCCAGATTAAATGTTCCTGTCGGTGCATTGGGCTTAACAAATGCACATATCCAACCCAGGTTCGGATCAACGCTGGCAGCAGGGACTTCCACGTACTTGAAACTTGGTATAAATCCCTCTCTTTTGGGACTCGGAATTACTATAAATGTAAGAGCATATAATGACAATACCGCTGTTGGTACACAAGTTACTCTCGGCTCACTGCTGTCTTTGTTGAACGGAGAATATCTGGAGGAAATAGTTTTTACACCTACAGATGGTAATGGGAATTTTGTAGCTTATAACGGAGTCAGAGTGACTCTAAATGGGGGGGCACTTAGTGCAGGAGCCAACATAGACGTATATTATGCTTATTATCTTCAGAATGCTACCGGTGCCATAGCATGTGATACTCCCGTTGAAGTTTTGTACGGTTCCACCGGGGCGTTGCTCTCCGGCGTTAACCAGGTGGAAAATCCGCAAAATGCCATTGACGGCAATACATCTACCTATACCCACCTGCGTTCCAATGTAGGAGTTCTGGATAAAACTTATATCCGGTCATTGTATAATACATTATCCAGGGAAGGAGATTCCATCCGTGTTATATTTCAAAATCCCGGGGGAGGTTTACTGGATGCCTCCCTGCTGGCTACCAATTTCACCATTACTACATATAATGACGATACGGATAACGGTGCCCTGGTATTGGATGAAAGCCTGCTTTCCCTTTCGTTATTGCCCGGAAGCAGTGATGTACAGGTATTGACTTACCCGGTTGAAGCAATATTTAACCGCATAGAAGTATCCCTCGGAGAAGGTCTGTTGAACGCATTGAGCAGTCTCTACGTTTACGAAATCCAAAGAATTGCAAAAGGCCCCGATATTACCTCCCCGCAGATGGCAGACGATGTGGTCTATGCCTGTTTTGGCGATGACGTCACCCTGGAAATAGAGCAGCCCGTTACCGGTTCCGTTTATACATGGTACACAGCCCCAACCGGGGGAACACCCGTTTTTACGGGAACTTCCTACACCCCGGATACTACCGTAACAGGTTCCGGGTTCTTTTACGCATCCGAAACAAGAGCCGGATGTACGAATGAATCCGGGCGTACCCCTGTTGAACTTATCGTATTTCCCTCCTACGGAAACCCTGACATTGTCATAGGAAATACGACAAATTAAATAGAATAATAACAATCTAACAATCACAAACATGAAATCCATTTTTACAACCTTGAAAAAAGGACTGATAGCCTTAATCTTTATCTTTTCGGCTTCTGCATTGGCACAGATCAATGCTCCTGTTCCCAACGGGCTTCCCATCAATGAGACTTCCAATCTGGACGTAGGGACCCTGACCAACGACACGCCCCCGGTAACAGCCCTGGATGGTGCGGTATTGTTTTACAACCCGGCTACATCCGGACCGTCGCTCACATTAACAGCCAGTCTCGATGACGGGGCCGGAAACACTTTTTCTTCGTACGAGTGGTACAACATGACCACAGACGGAACTACGGAAACGGAAAACCTTCTTACCGGGGAAACAACACAGGACCTTACATTGACAGCACTCGCTCCGGGGTACCACAAATTCCGGGTTTACGGCCTTGTGGACAACGGAGATGTGATCTGCCAGTCCGATGATTTCGAAGATATTATCCTCTTCGTATTGTCGCCGCTTACCGTAGATACTACTTTCGATGCCAACGGCAATCCTCTCGCTTACTGTTCTACCGATGTTCCGACGACGCCTATAGAATTGTCCGTAAGTGGTGTTAATGCAGATTATGCTGCAAATACCAACGGTTACCCGAATCCGGCCGGGAGCGATTTTGAAGTGTCTTACGCCTGGTTTGCCGTAAAGGACGGGGATACTGTCAATCCCATAGACCTTGCTACGACTACGGATACCTACGACGTAACCCTTACCGATCCTGGTACCTACACCTTTTATGTCGAAGTAGAGTACACTATAAAAGACAAAGAAAGCAGAGATTATGTAACCTATACGGGTAACGTACAGAACGGAGGAACGGACCTGGAGATCGTAGTATCACCTACTCCCGGGGCACCGACCATTATTATCGATAATATCGTAGACTAATATTTCCCCGGATATACTCCGGAATCATATACCCGGAACAGGAGCCCCGGTGTGGCCGCCTGTTCCCGGCTATGGCGTAATTCCTTTATTCGATATTATGAAGATCGGGAAACTCATTCTTATTTTCCTGTGTTTCTGGCAGGCTGTCGGTGCGCAGGAAGCCGGTGATATTGTGGTGGTCCTTCCGGGGAGCACGGTACACCTTCGTGCCGCTTCCGAAGGGGCATCCCGATACCAGTGGTTTCGGGATGGCGATGTACTGGATGGCGCTACCGGTGCCATCTATGCCGCTATCCAGGAAGGAAAATATACCGTGATTTCCTTTAATGCCGAAGGATGTGAGTCCGATATCTCCAACGAGATAGAGATCCGGTTTTCAGGAACCTCCTCACCCCCTGCAGGAGAAGGAGTGCAGTACTTCTGTCATTTCTTTGACCCGGTTCTGGCCGATATAGAAGTTCAGGGGCTCCATATTACCTGGTACGATGCGGAAGAGGACGGGAATGTTTTGCCGGGTACACAGCTCCTGGAAGACGGCGTAACGTACTACGCTTCCCAGTCTCCCGGAGGTCCCGGTACCGAAAGCCCGGAAAGGCTTGCGGTTACCGTATTTCTAGGACAGTGCCCCGATCTTTCCGTAAGCAAGGAAGTGGACAACGTGGAAGCTCCTGCGGATACCCGCGTTATCTTTTCTGTAAAAGTAAATAATGAAACACCCCTGGAAGTCAGGGATATAGTAATAAACGACAGGCTGCCATCCGGGTTTTCCTATACTTCCCATCATGCCGACAAAGGAAGCTACAATGCAACATCCGGTATATGGGATATACCGTTGCTTGCCGGAAACCAAAGCGCCGAACTCCTCGTGCATGCTACCGTACTCCCGGTGGGAGATTATACCAATATAGCTACCCTGGACGCTTCCGATCCTTCGGATACCGATGCGTCGAACAACCGTGCCGAAGTGACGGTAATTCCTTCCTGTCTCCGTGTGTACAACCTGTTTTCCCCTAACGGAGATGGTATGAACGACACCTTCCGGATCGATTGTATAGAAAACTACCCCGAAAATAAACTCGAAGTATACAATAGATACGGTCATGTCGTTTTCAGGCAAAAAGGTTATGACAACACCTGGAAAGGCGCTTCCAATGTGAAAAATACCATAAGCCGCAACGGAATGCTCCCTGTGGGTACCTATTATTATGTGCTGGATCCGGGAGACGGAAGCAAACCGGTTTCCGGATGGTTATACATCATGCGGTAAACAATATGTTTACGCCCAGGTTAGACTGGAAATGCTCCGGCGCCTGGCTTATCTTATCTTCAGAGGCCCGGGGTACTCGCGATAAGCGTATTTCTTTCCGCTTTAATGCCCGGAAAAAGGCCATTAAAGCAATCCCTTTGACACCGGAAGAGGTTCTGTTAGCGGTTAAAGAGATTAAGTTAGCGGCATACACAGTTACGTTGACCGCTAACCAGGTTGCTTGTGAATTCATACACAATTGCTTAAGCGGCTAACCGGGTTATGTTGACCGCTAAAGGGAATGGTTTAGCGGTTAAAGGGATTAAGTTAGCGGCATACACAGTTACGTTGACCGCTAACCGGGTTGCTTGTGAATTCATACACAATTGCTTAAGCGGCTAACCGGGTTATGTTGACCGCTAAAGGGAATGGTTTAGCGGTTAAAGGGATTAAGTTAGCGGCATACACAATTACGTTGACCGCTAACCGGGTTACTTGTGAATTCATAAGCAATTACTTAAGCGGCTAACCGGGTTATGTTGACCGCTAAAGGGAATGGTTTAGCGGCATACACAGTTGCGTTGACCGCTGACCGGGTTGCTTGTGAATTCATAAGCAATTACTTAAGCGGCTAACCGGGTTATGTTAGCCGCTAAAGGGAATGGTTTAGCGGCTAACACAAACCGGTTCGGTGTAAACGTAATCCCTTAAATGGCAAAAACCGGCTCCGGATTATCCGGCCGGGAATACGATATGCCGGTCCGCCGACAAAGGCAGGTGTATTTTTACAGGGAAGCTGTCCATCCTGAAGTTGCCGGGGTATCCGGCCTTAGAAAACAGTTTCTTAATAGCCAAAAAGCAATTTCATGGCCTGCCGGGACCCATGGACTTTAAAAAGTGTCTCTGAATTCATTATGATGACTGGCACGGGTTTTGTATTTTTGGACTCTTGTTAAAACCGAATAAAAAATTATACATGCAGGAAGAAAGGGTCATACTGGTAAATGAGAA
This sequence comes from Sinomicrobium endophyticum, assembly GCF_052983315.1. NCBI lineage: Bacteria > Pseudomonadati > Bacteroidota > Flavobacteriia > Flavobacteriales > Flavobacteriaceae > Sinomicrobium > Sinomicrobium endophyticum. Next base: position 22,621 of record NZ_JBRKIS010000012.1, on the reverse strand, counting down.
GGACGAACCGCAAGGGCTGATGCCTAAAATGGAAGCCCATGAAAAAGGATTGTTGCACCGTGCATTCTCCGTGTTTGTAATGAATGAAAAAGGGCAGACCATGATACAGCAAAGAGCAAAAACAAAATATCATTCACCCGGACTCTGGACCAATACCTGTTGTAGCCACCAGAGAGAAGGGGAGGAGTCCGTAGAAGCCGGTAAAAGACGGCTGATGGAAGAAATGGGCTTTACCACCGGTCTCGAGGAAATCTTTTCGTTTGTATACAAGGCGCCTTTTGATAACGGACTGACGGAACATGAATTTGACCATGTGCTGATAGGGAAATACAATGAAGAACCCGACCCTAATCCGGAAGAAGTGGCAGACTGGAAGTGGGTATACCCGCGGGAAGTAAAAAAAGATATGGAACTTCACCCGGAATTATATACCGCCTGGTTTAAGATCATTTTCGATAAATTTTACGATCATTTAATGCAAAACGCATCGTTATGAGGGTTAAGGTAAGCAGGAAGGCTCATTTTAATGCGGCACACAAACTGCATAATCCGAAATGGAGCAAAGAAAAGAACGAGGAAGTCTACGGCAAATGCAGTAGTCCCAATTACCATGGCCATAATTATGAACTCATAGTAAGTGTTACGGGAGAAATAGACCCCGAAACCGGGTTTGTCATGGATATAAAAGACCTGAAAGACCTGATAGCTGCCGAAATAGAAGATGTACTGGATCATAAAAACCTCAATCTCGATATTCCGGAATTTAAAGAACTCAATCCCACGGCAGAACACATAGCAGTGGTGATCTGGAACAAACTTCGAAAATTCATAAAACCCGATCTGGACCTGGAAGTTGTATTGTACGAAACCCCGCGTAATTTCGTTACGTATACCGGGGCGTAAGAACAAGGGACATAGTTCTTTCCACCCGGAAAAAATGAGAAACAAAACACAAACTATACATTAAAGATGAAATCCTATCCTATAAAATTCACTCCTATTCTCAAAGAACGCCTTTGGGGAGGTACCAAGTTACACGATGTGCTCGGAAAAGAGATCAGCAGCGATATCACCGGGGAAAGCTGGGAACTGTCAGCAGTGCCGGGAGACGTTTCCGTAGTGGCCAACGGACCGTACCGGGGTAAAAGCCTTCAGGAACTTATAGACACGCACCATGCGGCATTACTGGGAGAAGGTGTAGCCAAACGCTTCGGTGCCGAATTCCCTATCCTTATTAAGTTTATCGACGCCAAACAGGACCTGTCTATTCAGTTGCACCCCAATGATGAACTGGCAAGAAAAAGACACAATTCTTTCGGGAAAACCGAAATGTGGTATATAATGCAGGCCGATGAAGGCGCCGAACTTATTGTGGGGTTTAATAAAAACGTGACCAAAGAAGCGTATGCGGCCAATCTGGAAAAAAACACCCTTACGGATATCCTGAACTATGAAAAGGTAAAGGAAGGCGACACATTTTTTATAAATACCGGGAAAGTACACGCTATAGGTGCAGGGGTGCTGCTGGCCGAAATACAGCAAACTTCCGACGTTACTTATCGCATTTACGATTTTAACCGTAAAGATAAAAACGGGAATACCCGCGAACTACATACCGAACTGGCCCTGGATGCCATAGATTATGAAAAGAAAGACGATTTTAAGGTAGCGTATACCAAGGAGAAAAACGTTTCCAATATCATGGTGGAATGCCCTTACTTTACTACCAATTACATGGATGTGGAAGGCCACCTCGAGCACGACATTGCAGGGAGGGACTCCTTCAGTATCTATATGTGTGTGGAAGGGGAAGCGGAAATAGCGGTCGGAGAAATAACCGAAAAAATACGTAAGGGAGAAACCGTATTGATCCCGGCAACGACCGATATGGTGAACCTTATTTCGGATAAAGGAAAACTATTGGAAGTATACATCGGGTAAATTACCGTAAAAAATCTAAATTTGTAAAAAATTAATATATCATGGCAAGTGTTAAGAATCTGAAGAAAGAGATCAATTCGGTTTTGGGGGATATTATAGAAGCAGTATACCTATGGGAAACTGCGACAGATAATACTAATTCCGAGGAAGGAAATGCAATTATCGACGAAGCTATCGAGGCTTTTGACAATTTGATCGAAAAAGTAAATGATAAAAGTGTTGAGGATAGAAAGGCTCATTTAAAGTCAGTTAACAATGAATTGGAAGCGAAAGCCAATGTGTTGATTGAAAAAGTAAACAAATTAGCGTAATTTTTTTTTAAAAAAGATTGGTAGAAAATAAAATCCATTTTATATTTGCCACCGCTTTTAAGGCATATTTGAGGCCGGCATAGCTCAGTTGGCCAGAGCACGTGATTTGTAATCTCGGGGTCGTGGGTTCGAATCCCTCTGCCGGCTCAACAGGAAAACCCTTCGGAAACGGAGGGTTTTTTTATGCTTGAATTTATTCTGGTATGTTTACAGAGGGATGAGAAGTTTACCCTGAGCCCAGTCGAAGGGAATCCCTCTGCCGGCTCAAGTAGAGGTTGTCTTTTAACCACTAAGATCACAAAGTAGGCACAAAGGGCGCAAAGTTGCAAGCGAATGATTATAAAATATTTAATACTTTGAGTGCTTTGTGCCTACTCCGTGCCCTTTGTGGTTTTAAGTATTTTTGAGACAACCTCTTTTTATGGGTTTAGTTTTGTACTTGTAAACTATTCCTATTCCGTGTACCTCCGTGTTTTCTTTGCGGGTCTCTGTGTAATAACTTTTTTCAGCCTTCTAAAAAACTCCGAACTCCATCCCTATTATATATCGGGACTCCTCAACTTTTGAGTTTACCTGCGTACATGTACGTCATTTTCATCTTTTCCCGTATTTTTGCTGCACAAGAAAAATATCTTATGTACAAATCTATTATCCGTCCCGTTCTTTTTCAGTTCGATCCTGAAAAAGTACACCATTTCACTTTCGCATTTATCAAAGCGGTAAATAAAATACCCGGTGTGCGGGCCCTGCTTAAAAGCGTATATACGGTTAACGATCCGCGCCTGGAACGGGAGGTATTCGGTTTGAAATTTAAAAATCCGGTTGGTCTTGCCGCGGGTTTTGACAAAGACGCCAAACTGTTCAACGAACTTTCCGGTTTTGGATTCGGTTTTATCGAAATCGGGACGCTTACCCCGAAACCCCAGCCGGGGAATCCTCCCAAGCGGTTGTTCCGTTTACGTTCCGATTCCGCTATTGTAAACCGGATGGGATTTAACAACGGGGGAGTAGAAGAGGCCGTAAAGCGGCTCAAAAAAAATAAAGGTGTACTGGTGGGGGGAAATATAGGTAAGAACAAAGTAACGCCCAACGAAGACGCTGCAGAAGATTACCGCATATGTTTCGAGGCCCTGTATGATTATGTCGACTATTTTGTGGTGAATGTCAGTTCGCCGAATACCCCCAACCTGCGGGCTTTGCAGGATAAAGAACCTCTGAAAAAGCTCCTGGCCGGCTTACAGAATCACAAACTGCAGGCTACGGGAAAAAAACCGGTGTTATTGAAAATTGCTCCCGATCTCACCGAAGACCAGCTCCGGGATATTGTTCATATCGTTGAAGAAACCGGTATTGCCGGGGTGATAGCTACCAATACCACCATATCCAGGGAAGGTTTGAAATCTCCCGCAAAGGAAGAAGCGGGGGGATTGAGCGGAAAACCGCTGAAAGACCGGTCTACGGAAGTAATACGGTTTTTGAGCAGGGAAAGTAATGGGAGTTTCCCGATAGTAGGTGTCGGCGGAATACATTCTCCGGGAGATGCCCTGGAAAAACTGGAAGCCGGCGCGAGTCTGGTCCAGGTATACACGGGATTCATATACGAAGGCCCCGGACTGGTAAAGCGGATAAACAAAAAATTGCTGCACCGGTCGTAAAGCGGTATTGTCCCGGAACCATATTCCGCGAACGGAAAGCTGTGATTAACTAACCCAAATTGTTTACATTTGAATAAAATAAGACCTATGCAAAAACATGTTATTTTTGATATGGATGGTGTTCTTGTAGATAGCGAGCCTGTTCATATGCAAATACTGGGGGAAGTACTCGGAGAAATGGGAGTGGAACTCCCCGGGGAATACCATTTTACCCTTGTGGGAATGGGAGCTTTGATGATCTGGGAAAAACTGAAGAAAGATTTTGCTCTCAAAGGAGATCCCCGGGATCTCCTGGAAGCGCATAAAGCACATTTTTTCCGGGTCATAAACGATAGGGATATTCCGCTGACCGATGGAATAACCGAATTGCTCGACCGTTTGAAATCGGAAGAGTATAATCTCTCCCTGGGATCTTCCTCTCCGGTTAAACTCATAGATATCTTTATGGAAAAAGTGAACCTGAGGGGATATTTTGACCATATTGTAAGCAGTGAACATGTAGCAAACGGAAAACCTTTTCCGGACATCTTTCTGAAGGTATCCGAACTATACGATATTGCACCGGGTAAATTTGTGGTGATAGAAGATAGCAAGAACGGGGTTCGTGCAGCCAGGTCTGCCGGGATGCAATGTATAGGTTACAGAAATATGAATTCCGGCAACCAGGATCTTTCTGCGGCCAACCTCCTGATAGACGATTTCGGGGAACTTACCACGGAAAAAATGGAAATGTTTTACCTGGTGAATGAATAAAATAAAGCTCATAGAATGCCCCCGGGATGCCATGCAGGGAATCCGGATGTTTATACCCACAGATAAAAAAGTGGCGTATATACAGTCTCTGCTACGCGTGGGTTTTGACACCATAGATTTCGGGAGCTTTGTTTCTCCCAAGGCTATTCCGCAAATGGCGGATACGGCAGAAGTCCTCGGTGCGCTGGACCTTTCCGCGACAAAGAGCAAGCTACTGGCAATTGTGGCCAATGTCCGCGGCGCGGAAGATGCTGCCCTTCACCCGGAAATCCGTTACCTGGGCTATCCTTTTTCCATTTCCGAAAACTTCCAGATGCGTAACACGCACAAGACCATTGCGGAATCTACGGTTATTTTACAGGAAATACTCAATATCGCCCATAAAGCCGGTAAAGAAGTCGTAGCCTATCTTTCCATGGGGTTCGGAAATCCGTACGGTGATCCCTGGAATGTGGAGATTGTGGCCGAATGGACGGAAAAACTTTCTGCGATGGGGGTAAAAATTCTATCCCTTTCCGACACCGTAGGTAGTTCTGCCCCCGAAGTTATTCGTTATCTGTTCTCCAATCTTATCCCTGCTTATCCGGAAATAGAGTTCGGTGCACATTTACACACTACCCCTGGCTCCTGGTATGAAAAAGTAGATGCGGCATACAGGTCCGGATGTACCAGGTTTGACGGTGCCATACAGGGATTCGGTGGCTGCCCTATGGCCAAGGACGAACTCACCGGAAATATGCCCACGGAAAAACTGTTTTCTTATTTTACGACCGAAAAGGCCGATACCGGCCTGTCCCCGATGAGTTTTGAAAGCGCTTATAACGAAGCGACCAAAGTTTTTGGTGCCTATTTTTAACAGAATTTTCCGGTAAACATTTAGACAGTCTCTTAAGATCTGCAACCTGTAACTTGTAACCCGGTGGCTTCGGTACAACAGTCTGAAGCTGCCACTCAGCCACCTCGCTTTGTGCCAAACCTGCAACTTGTAACCTGTAACCCGGTGGCTTCGATACAACAGCCTGCGGCTGCCACTCAGCCACCTCGCTTTGTGCCAAACCTGCAACCTGTAACTTGTAACCTGCAATTTTAAAAACTACAATTATAGTTTTTTAATGCGTTTGCCCTGCTTGTTAATACTCTGTATTGTGTATCTTATGATTTTTAACTTAATTTGTTTGTAATCAACCTGCAAATATGTGTTTTGATTGCTGTGTTTTTAAGTTCTGAATACGGTGTCTGACATTTCTGATAAAGGATAAAAGATGAAAAGTGAAAGCCCGAAAAAAAAACGGAAAAAGGTAATCGAAACGGTCACACCCTCCAGGAAAATCCTGCGTCTTTGCGGGCAGGCCATCCTGGCGGTACTGCTTGTTTTTTTCTCCGTTTCGCTTCTGGTGGATTTCAGCGGCAGCCTGAACCCGTTTTACACCATCCTTTATCTTCTTGTTTACATACTTACAGGAGTGCTTATAGCCTGGATAGCCGGTCTTTTGCTGGGGATATTCGGGCAGGCGCCCGGGCTGTTTCGTTTTGCCGTTCTGTTTGCAATACTGAGTATCTTTTACTTTTTATTCGTTCCTGAAGTATACGGAAGAGTGTTGTTATTACTGCTGGTGGTTCTACCGTCTTTTGTAGTGGCAGGAGTTTATAAATGGCGAAAAGGCGAATTATTCCCGTTATCCGGTCCTTCCCGCTTTATAACCCTGTTTCTGTTCGTTATCGGAATATTGGGATTATGCGTGGGAGGGTGGTTTTATTTTTCGCCGGGGAGTATGGCCGAAGAAACGGAGAATGTGAAAATGACAACAGATCATCTTCCGAAGGCCATTAATGCGCCCGATCCTTCACAAAAGGGGAAATATAAGGTAGCACGCCTTACTTACGGAAGCGGTACGGATAAACTCCGCACGGAGTACCGGGATAGTGTAAGTCTTACCACAGACCCTGTCGATGCTTCCGGGCTTCTGAAATCCTGGAAGGGTTTCAGCGGTAAACTGCGGACCTGGTATTTTGGTTTCGATGCTTCCGGACTGCCTTTGAATGCCCGCGTATGGTACCCGGAAGAGCAGGACGTCCCGGCTCCGCTGGTGATCATCGTACACGGTAATCACCTCGCCCAGGACTATTCGGAAGGGGGGTATGCTTATCTGGGGGAGCTGTTGGCGAGCCGGGGGTATATCGTGGCATCAGTAGATGAGAATTTTCTGAATTCGAGCATAACCGATTTTCAGCATTTTAAAGGAGGCCTTAAAAAAGAGAACGGTGTAAGAGGATGGCTTTTGTTAAAGCACCTGCAGCAATGGCAAAAATGGAATGAAGACCCTGCAAATATGTTCTATGAACGGGTAGACATGGACAGAATAGCGCTTATAGGACATTCCAGGGGAGGTGAAGCCGTGGGGCACGCGGCACTTTTTAACCGCTTACCCTGTTTTCCGGACGATGCTACCGTGCCTTTCGGTTTTAATTTCAATATCCGTGCGGTTATTGCCATAGCACCGGTGGACGGACAGTACAAACCTTCTTCCGAACTCACCGTACCGGAAGATGTGAATTACTTTGTACTGCATGGCACACATGATATGGATATGCGGTCTTACGGAGGTCTGGCTACTTATAAAAGAGTGAAATTTTCCCCGGAATTTAAAGGGTTTAAAGCCGGTTTATACATTCACAGGGCCAATCACGGGCAGTTTAATAGTTCCTGGGGAAGAAAAGATGGTATAAGTCCGCATATCAATATCTTCAATCTGAAACAATTGATATCGGAGCAGGAACAACAACAGGTAAGCAAAACATATATAAGCTCGTTCCTGGAAGTCACGTTAAAGGACAATCCGGTATACCGGCCCGTTTTTACGGATTATCGCTTTGCCCGAAACTGGCTTCCCGGCCTGATATATTTCAATCAGTACGAGAGCAGCGACTTTTACCGGGTTGCCGGTTATGACGAAGATATGGATGTGCGAAGTACTACACTACAAGGGGGAGATATAAGTTCCGAAAACCTGAGTGTGTGGCGTGAAAAACGGCAAAACCTCATGTGGAACGACCATATTACCAAAGCGGTCCATATCGGGTGGGACAGCAGGGAGAATGAAGAAAGGATAGGTTCCTACACCCTGACTTTACCGGATAGCCTGCAACTTCCTCCGGGGAATACCCTCCTTACGTTTTCCCTGGCAGAAAGCGATGAAAACCCTTCGCATAAAGAAAAAGAAGAGGATACGGATAAAGCGGATAAAGAAGAAAGAGAAGAAGAGGATGAAGATACGTCGGGGGACGAACCGCTGGACTTTACCATAGAATTGACGGATGCGGAGGGAGAAAAAATAAACTTTCCGTTGAGCAACTGTAGTTTCGTACAACCTCAGATCCGGAAAAATATCACCAAATTCGCCTTCCTGAATTCCATGCAGGATACCGAGGCTATTCCTGATTTCTTTTATTTTGATATGAACGCCCTGCAGGAATCAAACCCCGATTTTCAGTTACGGGCATTGAAGAATATCCGGTTTATATTTGATAAAAAAAGTTCCGGTGTTATCATTCTTGATGATATAGGATTTGAAAGAGAAAACCGATAGGCCTGATTTCTCTCTCAAATCCTTAGAAACTGATTTCTTTGATCTGTTCCGTGAACCTGTTGTCCAAACTGGAACGGGCAGGTATTCTGCCTAAAACCTGGCTATGACACCACCGTATGCTCCGAACGGAAGCCCGGGGCGTAAGCCGGACGGAGTACGGGCCACAGGGTATTCCCGGTCCAAAAGGTTGTTGATATTTCCGGTAAGGCTCAGGTACCTGTTCAGGTGATATTTGGCAGCCATATCTACAATAAAATTGGCATCGATTTTTTCGTTTTCCGGAATATGTCCGGTACCTGCCTGGGTCCGGAAAGTACCGTTATACCTGCCATTGATACCAATACTGAACTTCTCGTGTTCCAGGCTTACCCGGGCGTTGAACTGGTGCCTGGAGATATACGGTATTTCGTCTCCCTTCTTTACTTCGCCCCATGCGTTGCTTTCAAAAGCGTTCCGGAAATCCGTATCCGTAAAAGTATAAGTGAAACTCAGGGGTAGTTTAAACCTTGAAATACCGGATAAGGGGTCGTAGTGCAACAGTAATTCCAGTCCCTTTACATCTACTTTCCCCGCGTTAAACTGTTCCAGGGTACCGCTACCTCCCGAAGCAGCGAGATCATTGCCCAGCATATTACTGTAGTTATTGTAAAACCCGGTTATTTCACCCCCGATGCCCAGGATCGAAAATCGTGTACCGAGTTCTATATTGATGCTTTTTTCAGGATCCTCGTCCGGGGTGTTACCGGGAGGCGCAAAACCTTTGTGGATACCTCCGAACAGGGCAAAATCACTGTTGAAAATATAGTTGGCTCCTATGCCCGGGATCAGGACATCTACCTTGTTTTCCCTGGTAGAAGGGGGAGCTGTCCTGGAAAGGTTGTCCTTACCGTAGTCTTTTCGGACGAATTTAATATTCTCATAGCGGATGCCGGGAGTCAGGGTCAGCCTGTCTATGGTCAGTTTATAGAGTGTATGAGCGGAAAAAGCGGTAGCATCGCTTATACGGTTGGCATCTGTCCCCGGGGTTTCCGAGCTTACTATCTGCATTATCCCGCCGGTCATGCTGTACTGGTCGGACCACTGGAAGCGGTCTTCCCGGTCGTAGTGATACCTGGCGCCGATTTCCAGGTCGCTTTTTACAGTATTTCCCCAGGTAATGTTACCTACGGTCTGAATCCCCTTGGCAGCGTATTCCCTGTTGTTGTTTTTAACGTTCAGCTCACCTGCCGCCGTGTTTATAGTCCCGGTTACCACACCGTATGCATACGGATTTGCCGAAGGATCTTCGAGCAGCGGGGCAATGGAAACACCAGCAACTTTGTCCAGTTTATACCAGTTACGTGCAAAACCGTTGTAATATCCCGTAGTGGTAATGTTTATGTTTTGTGCAGGGCGGATAATGTGAGTGACCATGATCTGCCTGTGGTCTGTGTTCATCTGGTCCTTTTGGGATGCTGCATAGCGCCTGTAAGGGGAGGCTTTATAATCTGCATTCGTCAGCCCGAGGTAGGTCTCGTCCGATGTTTCATCCGAATACTGGAATTTAACTCCGAGAGACTGGTATGTTTTTGCGTCCCTGTCCGTGTTTATCCGTACACGGGCAACAAAGTCATTTTTATTAAAACCCGTATTATCCCCGTTGTCCAGTTCCTTAAAACCATCGGACCGGTAGTTGAGATACTCCACCATATAGCCGATATTTTGATGGGAATTACCTACGGAAGCATGTACTTTAGAGGTATTGAATGTGCCGTAAGAAGCCTCTGCTCTTCCCGAAAAGGATTCGGGTATCTGCGTGGAGATCATATTTATGGCACCACCGGTCGTAAACGGGCCGTATTGTACCTGGCTGCTGCCTTTAAGGATCTCGACGGATTGCATACGGGCGATAGTGGGAAAATAATAGGCGGCCGGGGCGCTGTAAGGGGCAGGGGCCGCAAGCACACCGTCTTCCATGATGGTTATCTTCGAACTCCTTCCGGGATCTGTTCCCCTCAGACTGATGTTTGGCCGTAATCCGAAACCGTCTTCTTCATAGTAATTTACTCCCGGTACTTCCTGTAGCACACGGCTTATGTCCGTATAGGAAAATTGTTGCAGGTCTTCGGAAGATATAAAATAGGCCGATCCTGTCCTGTTCTTTGCGGCAAACTTACTGCCCAGGATGGCGTTTCCGTTCAATACCACTTCCTGGAGGGCTACAACCGAATCTGTTGGAGAAACGGCGGACTGCTGTGCATATAGGGCCGTATTGACCAGGAATAAAATCAATAATAGTTTTTTACTCACGGTATTAGTATTTAGTCTTAATAAATAAATGTTAAAATTTTGCCAAAACTAGCTATTGTCCGCGATGTAAGCAAATTTTATTTAGATTAATTTTAGATAAATATTACAAGATTGCAGGGGATATAACGGGAGTGGGAAAAAATACCAAAAAATAAACGGTGATCTCTCCGTTATCCCCAAATTTGACGTATATTTGCGTGCAACTAATTTATAAGTTGCGCCATGAAAGCTCATAGTTCAAAAATTGTAGGAGAGGGGTTGACGTATGATGATGTCCTTCTTGTTCCGGCTTATTCGGAAGTACTGCCCAGAGAGGTCAATATTCAGACCAAATTCACTAAAAACATAACTATTAATGTGCCTATCGTTTCCGCGGCAATGGATACGGTTACCGAATCGGCTATGGCTATAGCCATAGCGAGAGAAGGCGGTATAGGTGTATTACACAAGAATATGACCGCCGAGCAGCAGGCGCTTGAAGTACGTAAGGTAAAACGCGCGGAAAGCGGGATGATCATAGACCCGGTTACCCTGCCGCTTACGGCAAAAGTAGCAGATGCGAAGAAAAACATGGCCGAACACAGTATCGGGGGAATACCCATTGTGGATGACCAGGGGTATCTCAAAGGGATTGTTACCAACAGGGACCTGCGTTTCGAGAAAGACAACGACAGGCCCATAGTGGAGGTAATGACTTCCGGAAACCTGGTAACTGTAGGCGAAGGGACTTCTTTATCGGATGCCGAAGGAATACTGCAGGAGAACAAGATAGAAAAACTGCCGGTAGTGAATTCGGAAAACAAGCTCGTAGGGCTTATTACTTTCCGTGACATCACCAAGCTTACCCAAAAACCCATAGCCAATAAAGATAAATACGGAAGGCTTCGTGTTGCTGCCGCCATAGGAGTTACGGGAGATGCCGTAGAACGTGCCGAAATATTGGTAAATGCCGGGATAGATGCCATAATAATAGATACTGCCCATGGCCATACCAGGGGCGTGGTAAGTGTGCTGAAAGAAGTTAAAAAGACATTCCCGGAACTCGATGTGGTAGTGGGAAATATAGCTACCGCAGAAGCGGCCAGGTATCTGGTAGAGAATGGAGCGGATGCCGTAAAGGTAGGTATCGGGCCGGGATCTATCTGTACTACCCGTGTAGTGGCAGGAGTAGGGTTCCCCCAATTCTCCGCTGTGCTGGAAGTGGCAGCGGGTATTAAAGGGTCCGGTGTTCCGGTGATAGCGGACGGAGGTGTACGGTATACAGGAGATATCCCTAAAGCGATTGCTGCCGGAGCAGACTCTGTTATGCTTGGATCACTGCTTGCGGGAACCAAAGAATCTCCCGGCGAAACCATTATTTACGACGGACGAAAATTCAAGAGCTACAGGGGGATGGGGTCTGTGGAAGCGATGAAACAGGGAAGTAAGGACCGTTATTTTCAGGATGTCGAAGATGACATTAAAAAGCTGGTGCCCGAAGGTATTGTAGGCCGGGTGCCCTATAAAGGAGAACTCGTGGAGAGCATGCACCAGTTTATAGGCGGTCTCCGTGCAGGTATGGGGTATTGTGGTGCCAAAGATATAGAGGCACTCAAAGAAAACGGACAGTTTGTTAAAATTACGGCATCCGGTATCAACGAAAGCCATCCTCATGATGTGGCTATAACCAAAGAAGCCCCTAATTACAGCAGAAGGTAATAATACAGGTTACAGGTTGCAGGTTGGACGTGATTCGGACTTCTTTCGTCGTCCAAAACAAAATTCATGATCTGTAAGCTGTAACCTGTAACAACATAAATCTTTGTTAAACGTCCGCACTCTGACTTGCGATATTTTATCGAATTACTATTTTTGTTAGCCCTCGAATAATACCCGGAAAGAACCTGTATGTGCCGTTGCCCTCTGGCGAAGGACCCGGGGGGACTAAAAAGAGGTTTGATGTTGAGAAAAAGTATAATTGGCTTCATGGTTGCTTTCAGTCTCGGTGCCTGTTCGTATTTCAATAGCGATGAAACGGCAGATGCGGTAGCCAGAGTAGGAGATAGTTACCTGTATAAGAGAGATCTTTCGGGAATTTACGGAGAAAATATGTCCCGGGAAGACAGCCTGGTAGTCAAAAATAATTTTGTGAATACCTGGGCAAAGAGACAGCTTTTTATGGAAAAAGCGAAGATTAATCTCCCCGAAGAACAGTTGCGGGAGTTTGAAAAACTTATCGAAGAGTACAAAACCGATCTGTATACCACGACATATAAAGAAGCATTGGTAAACAGTACCATGGATACTGCCGTAACGATTTCCGAAATAGAATCTTTTTATAACAATACCGAAGAAAGGTTTAAACTGAATGAAGAATTGTGGCGTTTCCGCTACATAGAAGTCAGCCCGGATTTTGAGAAGCTGGATGAGGTCCGGGAGAAGTTCAGAAGGTTCGAAGAAACCGATAAGGCCGAGCTGGACGAAATGGGCATACAATTTAAGTCCTACGCCCTGGAAGATTCCATTTGGGTAAAGACCTCCCGGATCTTCCGGAAGATACCGCTTCTGGGTAGTGAGGAAAACGAAAAAATCATAAAAAAATCGAATTTTATTGAATTAACAGACTCATTAGGGGTATATTTGGTCTATATTAACGATATTTTGCATCGTAACGATAATGCCCCGATGTCGTATATTAAACCTACTATAAAGCAGATATTGCTGAATCGTAAGAAACTGGAGTTCCTGAGGAAACTGGAAAAAGAAATAATGGATGAAGCAGTCAGAAAAAAGAAATTTGAAATCTATGAATCGGATAAGTAAGATTGTTGCAGGAATAGCTATTTGTATGCTGCAACCGGGATGGGCGCAGGAAAATGCCAATGAAACGACGGAGAATGCCGGAACTGTGGAAACGATAAGTACGGAAATGCCACAGGATAGTATCGCGGTGAACCAGGTGAGTGAAGCAGCAATAGAGAATATTGCCGAAAATACAACAACTCCCGGAGAAAAGATAAAAATAGACGGGGTAGTATCCGTGGTAGGAGATTACATTATCCTGGAATCGGATATCGACAAAAGCTATATAGACCTGCAGAACCAGGGAGTGTCTATTAAAGAGATCGGCCGTTGCCAGTTGCTGGGTAAACTGATGGAAGATAAATTATATGCGCATCAGGCCATACAGGACAGCCTGGAAGTGTCGGACAAGCAGATCATGGCACAAACCGAGCAGCAGCTCAATTACCTGGTAAGCCAGGTAGGTACTATGGAAAACCTGCTGGCATATTATAAGAAGTCCGATGAAGAAAGTTTTAAGGAAGAACTTTTCCAGATAAATAAAATCAGGGTCCTTGCCGAGAACATGCAGGGCAAAGTCGTGGACGAAATAGAGATCACCCCCGAAGAAGTAAGGCAGTGGTATAAGAATATGTCGGAAGAAGAACGCCCGGTTTTCGGTGCCGAACTGGAAATAGCACAAATAGTAAAAGAACCCGAAGTACCCGAAGAAGAAAAACAAAAAGTGGTAAACAGGCTGCGGGAGATGAAGCGGGATATCGAAGAAAACGGCGCCAGCTTTGCTACCAAAGCGATCCTGTATTCCAAAGACCCCGGATCCAGTACCAAAGGAGGTGTTTACCACGTAACCAAACATACCGGTTTTGCCAAAGAATTTATGGATGTTGCATATAGTCTCCGCGAAGGGGAGATATCGGACCCGTTTGAAACGAATTTCGGATGGCACATCATAAAAATTGATAAGATAAGAGGACAGGAACTCGACCTGAGACATATTCTCCTTATACCCGAAATTCCACAAGCCGCATTGGATAAAACCAAAAAAGAGCTGGAAGACGTACGGGAAAAGATCATAAACGACGAAGTTTCTTTTTCGGATGCCGCAAGAGAGTATTCCGATGAAAAAGAAACTAAGTTCGAAGGCGGACAATTGCGTAACCCCAGTAATATGGATACCCGGTTTGAGCTGACAAAATTAGACCCTACCCTGTACAACCAGGTGCGTAACCTGAAAACCGGCGAAGTATCGCAGGTATATAAGGAAGAAGACCCGCAAAGTCCGGGACGTATAACCTTTAAAATACTGAAAGTAACCAATAAATACGAGGACCACAAAGCCGACTATGTAAAGGATTATATGAAGATAAAAGATCTGGCACTGAAAGAAAAGCAGATAAAGGCAGTAAGGAGCTGGATGGAAAAAACCATTGAGGATACCTATATTATGGTGAACTCCGATTATAAAGATTGCGAGTTCTCTAACAAATGGGTGAAAAAGTAAACCAGTACCCGGCATACCGACCTGGTATGCCGGTTTTTTATATCGAACTTTTCAGAAAATAAAATACCTCAAATCCAAAACTTTATGTCTGACGTTTCCGCGCTGAAAACCCTGGTAGAAAAACACCTGGAGCTTAAAAAAGAAATTGGCAAAGTAATTATAGGACAGGAAGCGGTTATAGAAGAAATACTGCTGGCAATATATTCGGGAGGACATGCCCTGCTCATAGGCGTGCCCGGACTGGCAAAAACTCTGATGATCCACACCATAGCAGATGCGCTTGGACTGGATTTTAAACGTATCCAGTTTACCCCGGACCTGATGCCGAGCGACATTCTGGGGAGTGAGATACTCGATGCGAACAGGGAATTTAAGTTTATAAAAGGCCCTGTATTTGCCAATATTATCCTCGCGGACGAGATAAACCGTACTCCCCCGAAAACCCAGGCCGCTTTGCTGGAAGCTATGCAGGAAAGGGCGGTTACCGTAGCGGGATTTAATTATAAAATGAATCTTCCGTACTTTGTACTCGCTACACAAAACCCCATAGAACAGGAAGGGACTTATCCCTTGCCCGAGGCGCAGCTGGACAGGTTTATGTTCGCTATAGAACTGGGATATCCTACTTTTGAAGAAGAAGTAAATGTGGTAAAATCCACTACTATAGATAAAGAAGTAAAGGTAGCCCCCATGTTTACCGCAAAAGAAATTGTGGATATTCAGCATCTGGTACGCAGAATACCCGTGGCGGATAACGTAGTGGAATATGCGGTACGTTTGGTAAGCAAAACCAGGCCCAACAGCGAATATTCAGCTAAAATCGTAGATGAATACGTAGACTGGGGAGCCGGGCCGCGGGCTTCGCAAAACCTTGTCCTGGCAGCCAAAGCCCACGCCGCGGTACACGGAAAGTTTTCTCCCGATATAGAGAACATACAAGCCGTAGCCAACGGGGTTCTGAGGCACCGGGTTATTAAAAACTATAAGGCCGAAGCTGAAAATATTTCTGTTGAAGATATCATCAAGGCATTACTTTAATCCTGTTTTTTTGCGTGTCTACCCATTGGAAATGCAAAAAAAATACCTGACATCCGTTTGACGACAGGTATTTGAAATCCCGATAAATCGTTTGGTTTTTATACTATGGATTAGGTGTTGAGGGATTTTCTTTTTCCTGGAAAAAACGGTATACCATTCCGGCCAGTACCGCACCGGCAATGGGAGCTGCAATAAACAACCAAAGCTGATGCAATGCCCAGTCCCCCACAAATACGGCCTGACTTATACTACGCGCCGGATTTACCGAAGTGTTGGTTACCGGAATGCTGATAAGGTGTATTAAGGTAAGTGCGAGCCCGATAGCTATACCGGCAAAACCCGAAGGCGCTCTTTTATCCGTTACCCCGAGAATAATAATAAGAAACATAAAGGTCATTACCACTTCCGTAAGAAGGGCTGCGTTCATGCTGTAGCCGCCGGGGGAATGCTCTCCGTATCCGTTAGCCGCAAAATTCCCTATTTCACTGCCATTGCCGGTAGCTATGACATAAAGGACTGCCGCAGCCACAATTCCGCCCGATACCTGGGCGATAATATAAGGGAACAGGTCGCGTACGCTAAAACGTCCGCCTATCCATAAACCGATGGACACGGCAGGGTTTAAATGGGCACCGGATATATGTCCCAGTCCATAAGCAATGGTGAGCACCGTAAGACCGAAGGCCAGGGCTACACCTAGTAAGCCGATTCCCAGTTCGGGGAAGGCTGCTGCGAGTACCGCACTTCCGCAACCTCCCAATACCAACCAGAAGGTGCCGATAAATTCTGCTAAAATTTTTTTCATAAAGTGATTAATTTTTCCGGCTAAAAAGCCTTGTTATACATAAAAGCATGTACTTTATTACCCGGCAACAACACCGTACTGTGCGATTTTGCGCAGGGGTTTACTACCGTGATATACATGAAAAAACATGTTTATCTCATTCAGAGATAGGTAAAACAAAGGGTAATGATGAAAAATTACTTTGTATCAAATTTAACTAAACTTCCGAAATATTGTTAATATTGTGAGAAAATTTTCATTATGACAGGTAAAATGTATTAAAATATAGACGAACATACCTTTATGCACTAAGTGAGATTTAGGCCAGGGGAACGCACTAAAATAAGCAGTTCAACATCTCCGTGAACCTCTGTGTAAATCTTTGTGTATCTCTGTGTTATAGCTATTACACAGAGTTTCACGGAGAAACACAGAGTTACACAGAGCAAAAAATCGAATTTAAATAGTATTGATAATCAGGGATTTAATTTTTAATACGGTTACCCTGACCCGGAACAACAAACGAATATCTTTTTGGTAGGAATGACTTATTTTTGCAGGTAACGGATCAATAACAACTTTATGGAAATACAACATAACCGGGAATTCCTGGTAAAACTGGCCAGGGCAAAGATGCCGTTCGGAAAATATAAAGACACTTATATCACCGACCTTCCGGAGCCATACCTGGTTTGGTTTAAACAAAAAGGATTTCCGGCCGGAACCCTGGGGAAACAACTGGAGGCAATGCTGGAGATAAAAATTAACGGATTGGAAAACCTTGTAAGGACAATACGACAACAAGGGTTTTAACGTTATATACAAATCAAAGGCCGGATTTGAATCCGGCCCCGGATGTATAATTATGACATTTAAGCACGAAGTGGGATTTTAATACCCCGGGCTGGTTGACTTAAATGGGTTTTCCGGTAACGACACATGTTTTCGGAAGCAGATAAGCCATCCGGAACACCGCAAATTTAAAATTGGTATCCCTGCTGCTGGTATTGTTCCATGATACCGTCTACACCATATGTGGCAATAATTATCATCGTGTAAATAAAGTAAATTGCGTTGATAACAATTCCTACGATAGCAATAATCCTTCCGATCTTTATACTGTTATAGTTGTCGTAAAGTTCGGGCTCTGCTTTGTATATTTTAACAGATTTATTAGCCAGTACAAGAGCAATGATCGCCGGGATGATACCCGCTCCGGCAACACAGCAACACAGCAGAGATCCTATACTTAATATAAGAATGAGCGTGGCGTTTGGTAGTTTTTGTTGTTCCATATTTTTAAAGTTAAGTTATAATAATTTCAGAATGTAATTGCTTATTATAAACAGCACGCTTATAATGGCGAGGCCCGTAGTGATTACGGAGAAGTTCTTTTTCTTTAGGATGGTCCCGATAAAAAGGAAGATAAATAATAATAACAGCGGATAAATGGCGGGGTACATTTTAAAAGCCCCTGCAAAATCGCCCTCAAACAGTAAAGCCACGGAGCGCTGCAGGCCGCATCCCGGGCAATCAAAGCCAAGGATACGCCTGTTTATACAAGGCATCATATATTTTTCCGCGTCCAAAATCGATGAAGTATTTATCTATCAGAATCTAAATTAATATTATTTTTGGGAAAAAAGGAGGGATGAGCAGTAAAAATCGACCCGTATTATATTTAATCTGTATTATTCTCGGAGGAGTACTCGTCTTTATAGGGCAGGATGGTAAAGAGAATGAAGGAACCCCGTATGTAGCTATACTGGGATTTGTATTACTCATGTTCGGGCTGTACAAGGCTACTACGCGATGGGTGAAGGACAATCCCAGGGAGGATAAAGAACAGGACGAACGGGAAAACAATACCGGGAACAAATAAAAGATTACAACAGATACAGATGGAAGGCATAAAGGCAGGAGACAGGGTAGAGACCTTAGACGATTCTTTAAAGGGAGAAGTAGTGGCTGTCCGCAACGGGGTTTTGCATATTCTTACGGATGACGGATTTGAATTGCAATTATCCCCGGAAGAGGTCATCAAGATAAACGACGCATCATTATTACATAAAATTCCTGAGGATGCGGATAAATACCTGGCAGAAAAGGAGTCTTACAAGCGAAGATCGAAAATAACCGTCAAGCCCAAAGAACGTGATGCCCCTAAAATGGAAGTCGATCTCCACATTCATAAGCTGGTGCCTTCCAGCAGGGGAATGACGAATCACGATATGCTCACGCTGCAACTCGACACGGCCAGGCGACAACTTGAATTTGCCATGCGAAAGCGTATTCAGAAAATAGTGTTTATCCACGGTGTGGGAGAAGGTGTGCTGAAAATGGAACTCGAATACCTCTTTGGCAGATATGACAATATTAAATTCTACGAAGCCGATTATCAAAAATACGGTTCGGGGGCCACGGAAGTATATATTTTTCAGAACGCATAATCCAGGATAGGTACAGGACCGAAGGATAAAATTTAAAACAGTTTCTTAAACAGAAGTATACACATCTTTCAGTTTTTGCAGGTCTATTTTTTTCATTTGTTGGAGAGCCCGCATAAGCTTGTCCGATTGTTTTTCATCCGCTTTTTGAAACATGTCCGAAACAGCTTCCGGCACTATTTGCCAGGAGAACCCGAATTTGTCTTTGAGCCATCCGCAAACCCGTGCTTTTTCGTCTCCGCCTTCCGTGAGACAGGCCCAGTAATAATCCGTTTCTTTCTGGTCATTACAGTTCACAATAAAGGAGACAGCCTCATTAAAGGAGAAATCGTGTTCGCCCGGTCCGTCCATTATCATGAATTTTTCCCCGAGTAAATGAAATTGAGCATGTTTTACGGCACCTTCCGGAGCTTCTTCTCCGGGTCCGTATTTAAGTATGCCGTCAATTTCCGAAGGAGTGAATATTCCGGTATAATGGTATATAGCTGTTTCAGCCTGTCCCATATTTTCATTGACAAACAAAAGGCAGGGAGTGATCTTCTGGCCTACGTCCGATATATTGCCAAGGCTGATCTGCCAGGTGACACCGTAGCGGTCCTGGGTAAAACCGTATTTTTTGCTCCACGGATAGGTGTCCAGCGGCATGAGGATATTGCCTGGTTCGGATAATTTAGCCCATAATTCATCTACTTCTGTTTCCGTTTCACAGGTTACGAAGAAGGATACCGAAGGATTACACTTAAATTGGGGCCCTCCGTTCAATGCCACGAATTTATACCTCTCAATCTCAAACTCCAGGGTCATTACCGATCCTGCCGGTTTTCCGTGAAACTCAAAGCCTTCTTTACCGTATCTTGTGGTTCTTCCTGTTCCCGAATTTTTAAATAAGGAAGTGTAAAAATCTACCGCTTCTTCTGCTGCATTGTCAAACCAGAGATTTGGAATTATTTTCTGTGATTTCGTATTTTTCATAATGTTGTGTTTTTTGGTTATTCATGGTATGCTAAAGATAATACATCGCAGATTTTTCCGGAGGGGGATACATGACATTTTGCAGGGGAGAATGGGACAAATATGTTTCCGAACCGCGGTTAATTCCTCTTTTTGAATGGTATTTCCAGGACATTTTTTCTTTTATCAACGTATCGAAAGGGATGTAGTTATGTTTTTTTCCGTTCCTGAAAGCCTGTGGGCAATCCTTTGGATAGTTGGGCGGTAGCGCTGAGTTTCTGTCCGGGGACTCACGAAAATATGTTTATCTTTGTGACTTATCCAAAAAAAAACAGATTAGCATGCAAAACGGTATTTATGCAAAATTTAATACCTCCAGGGGAGAAATTCTCGCGAAATTAACTCACGACAAAACTCCCGGGACAGTAGGTAACTTTGTAGGTCTGGCGGAAGGAACGCTCGAAAATGAGGCAAAGCCTCAGGGGCAACCGTATTACGACGGACTTACATTTCATCGGGTAATTCCCGATTTTGTTATACAGGGAGGATGTCCCCAGGGAACCGGTTCCGGTGGTCCGGGATACCAGTTTGACGATGAGTTTCATCAGGATTTAAGACATCATGGCCCAGGGGTACTTTCTATGGCAAATGCAGGGCCGGGCACCAATGGCAGCCAGTTTTTCATAACACATGTGGAAACCGCCTGGCTGGATGGAAAACACACGGTGTTTGGATTCGTGGAAAACGGACAGGATGTAGTAGATGCTATCCGCCAGGGAGATCTTATAGAGAGCCTGGAAATAGTACGGGTAGGAGATGAGGCAGAACAATGGGACGCCGTGGGAGAATTCCGTAAATTCGAATCTGCCAAAGAGCAACGCCTGGAAGAAGAAAAGAAAAAAGAGGAAGAGACACTGAGTAAGTTGACGGAAGGTTTAGACAGGACAGAAAGTGGCTTGTGGTACAAAATACTCGAAAAAGGGAATGGGGATAAGGCCACAAAAGGGAAAACAGTTTCCGTGCATTACAAAGGAATGCTTATGGATGGCAGTGTATTTGATTCTTCTTACAAAAGAAATCAGCCGATAGATTTCCAACTAGGTGCCGGCCAGGTGATTTCCGGTTGGGAAGAAGGTATAGAGCTGCTGAATACAGGCGATAAAGCCCGGCTCGTAATTCCGTCGGAACTGGCATACGGAAGCCGTGGAGCAGGTGGCGTGATTCCGCCCAATGCCACCCTGGTTTTTGAAGTGGAACTAGTGAAAATAAAATAAGTACATCCTGAAACGATGGGACAGGAAGTAAAAAAAGGAGCGGTTCTAAACTGCTCCTTTTTTGATCAAAACTAACTAATTCAAATTGGGTTGGGGAGTTAACCGGAGATACGGTTTTACTTCCCGGAATCCTTTGGTAAATATGCCGGCAGCCTCCTCGTTGGAAACGGAGGGAACAATAACCACTTCATCTCCGTGTTTCCAGTTTGCAGGTGTAGCCACCTTGTGATATTGTGTGAGTTGCAGCGAATCGATAACCCGGAGCAGTTCGTCAAAGTTTCTGCCTGTCGATGCCGGGTAGGTTATCATAAGCTTTACGGTTTTGTCAGGTCCTATAACATATACCGAACGCACGGTTGCCGTGGCGCTTGCGTTAGGGTGTATCATGTCGTAAAGGGTCGCTATTTTCCTGTCTTCATCCGCGATGATCGGGAAATTTACCGATGTGTTCTGGGTTTCGTTAATGTCATTGATCCACCCCTTGTGCGATTCCAGGCCATCTACACTGAGAGCCAGTACTTTCACATTTCGTTTGTCAAATTCGGCTTTGTATTTTGCCGCTGTACCGAGTTCGGTTGTGCAAACCGGGGTATAATCTGCCGGGTGGGAAAATAAAATACCCCATCCGTCTCCCAGGTATTCGTAAAAATCGATCTCTCCTTCGGAGGTCTGTGCTTTAAAGTCGGGAGCTTTATCTCCTAATCGTATTGTGCTCATATCTTCTTTTTTTATTAAACTATTTAGCCTATAAAGTTACTAGACTAAAATGGGAAAAAGAAATTTTCCCTGTAAAATATTTGTTAATGTCCAGAGAAGGAGTGGATATTGCCAGGGTATACGCATTATGTACGAGAGGAGGGGTAATTGGTAAGAAGTAAGAGTATTACAGTCCGGGTTTGAGGAGTCCGGATATATCGGGATGGAGTCGGAGGGATTGTTCTTTTGTTACAAGTTACAAGTTACAAGTTCCAGGTTTGGGTTCTGAGCCCAGCAACCTGACTAAGCCTAACATAGGTTGCCTTTTTTCTTAAACTTAATGTATAATGAAAAAAGGACAAGAACACAGAGTGTTTGATTTAGGCCTCAAATTGCAATTAGTCAAGCAGATTGAAAAGGGAGAACTCCGGGTTCGTGATGTTAGCCAGCTTTATCAGGTAAGTACCACGGCGGTATATAAATGGTTACGTAAATATTCCGATCTTTACGTGAGTAATACACGAATGATAGTGGAAAGTAAAAGTTTATCAAAGAAGCAAAAAGAGCAGGCAGAGCGCATTAAGGAGCTGGAACGGGCTTTGGGTCAAAAGCA
>NZ_JBRKIS010000011.1:0-3936 GCF_052983315.1 Sinomicrobium endophyticum | reverse complement strand
CCACCAGGAACAACTCCGGGTTAGGAATAGTGTTCTGGAAGGCGCAAGGGAGCTTCGTAAGGGCCATCCTCGGCTGGGTTGTAGGAAGCTCTATGCGGAGCTCAAGCCTACCGGGATGGGTCGGGACAAGACCGAGGCCTTATTGCTGAGTCATGGCTTTAGGTTAAAGCGCAAGCGCAACCGTTACCGTACCACTTATGGGGGGAAGCATTGGTATCCTAATCGGATCACTGATTTACAACTAACCGGGATCAACCAGCTTTGGGTGAGTGATATTACCTATATCGCTGTATCGGCTAAGAAGCCTTATTACCTGACCTTGATCCTGGATGTGTACAGTAGGAAAATCAAAGGCTGGAGTTTGTCAGCCACCCTGACCGCAGAGGATACTATAGTTGTAGCTTATAGGGAAGCCCTGGCCACGACTGCTAAAACCGAACGGAAACAACTCATATTTCATTCGGATAAAGGCAGCCAATACGTTTATAAGCGATTAGCTGAGTTACATACAGAAAATCAGGTACAGCCTAGCATGGGCGGTAAAGCCTGGGAGAATGCTCATGCAGAATCTTTAAACGGCATATTAAAAAATGAATATATCGATTTTGACCACTCCCATATCAGTTTAAAACAAGGGAGAATATTGATAAAAAAAATCGTAGAAAAGTACAATTATCAACGTCCACATGGTTCACTAAAAAATATGAAACCTGTAGAATTTGAAACCTTTGTTCAGGGGTTAACCCCTGAACAAAAACCGAGATTTAAGATTAATTATTAACCAGAAAAAAGGCAACCATATTCAGGCATGCCCAACCTGGAAACTTGTAACCTGCAACCTGTAACCTGTAACCTGCAACCCGGAATTCTAAACGTTACAATTATTAGTTTTTTAAATGCGTTTGCCCTGTGGGTATTGCGAATATTTGTATGGAATTATTTTTTCGGAATAATAGCCCGGTACTCTGCAAATAACTTTTTAATTTTGGGGAATACAGGAAACAGCTATGGAAGAATTACAATACCCGATAGGAAAATTTATCGCCCCGGAATATATAGGAAAGGAACAGACGGATACCTGGACAGGAGTTCTGGAAGCTTTTCCGGAGCGACTGGAAAAACTGGTAGCCGGGTTAGCAGATGCGCAACTGGATACTCCCTATCGCCCGGGAGGGTGGACGGTCCGCCAGGTAGTACATCACTTATATGACAGTCACACCAACAGTTATGTCCGTTTTAAATGGACATTGACCGAGGACTCCCCGGTTATAAAAGCGTATTATGAAGACCGCTGGGCGGAGTTGTTCGATACCAGGTCTGCGGCGGTAACATTGGCGTTGGACGGCTTAAAGGCGCTACATGCCAAGTGGGTTTACCTGCTTCGCGGATTGAAGGATAGCGATTTGCAAAAAACATTTGTTCACCCGGAAGGTAACAGGGAGGTTGCCCTGGCCGAGAACATTGGCGTGTATGCCTGGCATTGCAATCATCACTACATGCATATCCGGAACCTTCTGGAGCGTAACGGGTGGCTCTCCTGATTGCGGATTTATGCCGGAAGCGTCATTTTTTCCATTTTATATTGCACCCGATGCTCGGTTTTTGTATTTCCGGGATTTCCTCTCCCTTTAAGAGTGCGTCCAGTGCCGCTCTCATATCCTCTCCCGTAACGGGAATCCCGTTTCCCGGCCGGGAATCATCCAACTGTCCGCGGTAAACGAGTTTGAGGGCTTTGTCGAAAATATAAAAATCCGGGGTACATGCCGCATCGTAAGCTTTTGCCGTTTCCTGTGTTTCATCATAGAGGTAGGGGAAAGGAAAGCCTTGTTCCCGGGCATTTTCCGCCATGAGGTCCGGGGCGTCATCCGGGTAGTTGTCCACATCGTTACTGGAAATAGCGGCAAAGCCGATCCCTTTCCGTCCGTAGTCGGTGGCAAGTCCGGTAATTTCGGCGTTCACGTGCTTTACAAACGGGCAGTGATTACAGATAAACATGATTACCGTAGCCGTTTCTCCCCGGATATCCGAAAGGGAAATGTTTTTTCCGGAAACAGTATCCGGCAGGTGAAATTCCGGTGCCCGGGTGCCCAGAGCGAGCATATTGCTGGGTGTTCTTGCCATGGTTTGCTTGATTTTAGAGGTGACTTGTTTTCTATAAGGTAATTAAACCATATGGAACAAGAAGGTCGAAGTTACGAATTTGTGTTTTTCAGGGCAAACGTATCTTAAATTTATGTGCAGGTTTTAATTGTTGCAAGGAATTTTACAGAGCAGGTACAAAGATCCGCAAAGTGTAACTACTTCGTATATCTCTGTGTTTTCTTTGCGTATCGCTGCGCAATAACTTTTTACCGCGGTTATCCGCAGGAGGTTAAGTCTGCTTCTGAAGATGATCCCATGAATATGCCCGTTTACAATGCGTGATCACCTTCATCCTTTCCGGCAGTTTTTCCTTAATATTTTTATATCCGGTTAAACCGGGTTTATTGAAAATATCGTAAATTGTAGTGGTTTAATTTAAGGATATTTATGTATTCCGGGTAAATATTATCGATTATGAAAACACTGCAACAATGGTTCGACGATTATGCCGTTAGCCACCAGAACAAAACCAATAAGAAGATCCACTACATTTGTGTGCCGGCTATCTTTTTTTCCATAGTAGGTTTACTGATGAGTATTCCCGCCGGGCTGCCGCGACGGATATGGCCCGGTGAAAATCCGTATATAGAGAACTGGGCTGTAATAGTATTGCTCTTTGTTTTGATCTTTTATGCCCGTTTATCGCTTTCCATGGCATTCAAAATACTGATCTTTTCTTCGTTGTGTATCCTTATCAATAGCTGGATTTCCCGTATTGCTCCCCTGTGGCTGGTATCCCTTCTTATTTTTGCCATTGCCTGGGTAGGACAGTTCTACGGACATAAGATCGAAGGGAAAAAGCCTTCCTTTCTGAAAGACATCCAGTTCCTGCTGATTGGCCCGGCCTGGGTAATTCAGAATCTTTTTAGAAAGGGATAGAAAATATTGGTTTTCCATGTTATTGTTTGTAATTTTAAAGGAACCGATTTGCTAAATATTTGCGCCATGAAGAATGCTTATGATACATTGTCGGAAGCTATTTCCGAACTCAAAGAAGAAGGGTTTACGCATGATTATAACCTCTGGGACAAAGGCGTGCATAACAGGCAGAAAAGCAGTCATATCCCGGTAGAAGATCTCCATGTACTTAAAGTTTACCGTTTTGAAGGAAGTTCCAATCCGGATGATAATGCCGTACTTTATGTTATTGAGACCGCTAAAGGAGAAAAAGGACTGTTGGTAGATGCCTACGGAGTTTATTCAGGCAATGTCTCCAAAGAAATGATGGATAAACTTCGTATCCGTTGATTAGTTGTTCACGGCTTTGGTAAATACTTCCGGAGAGTGTCAGTGCAAACGCATAAAAAACTATAATTGTAGCTTTTAAAATTCCAGGTTACAAGTTACAGGTTGCAGGTTTTTCAAGTGAAACCTGGAACCCGGTGGCTTCGATACATTCCGGCGGAGCCGGAACACTCAGCCACCTACGCTCTATGCCTAAAACTGGAACCTGGAACTGCCCAACGCTGCAACCTGCAAACTGACTAAGCCTAACATAGGTTGCCTTTTTTCTTAAACTTAATGTATAATGAAAAAAGGACAAGAACACAGAGTGTTTGATTTAGGCCTCAAATTGCAATTAGTCAAGCAGATTGAAAAGGGAGAACTCCGGGTTCGTGATGTTAGCCAGCTTTATCAGGTAAGTACCACGGCGGTATATAAATGGTTACGTAAATATTCCGATCTTTACGTGAGTAATACACGAATGATAGTGGAAAGTAAAAGTTTATCAAAGAAGCAAAAAGAGCAGGCAGAGCGCATTAAGGAGCTGGAACGGGCTTTGGGTCAAAAGCA
>NZ_JBRKIS010000010.1:0-254695 GCF_052983315.1 Sinomicrobium endophyticum | reverse complement strand
GAGTATCTCTCGGCATCCGGTATAGGTAAATTATTGGATAATAACCTGCCAGAGCTTGCGCCCCAATCCAAATATTCCTGGAGCGATGTCTTGTATTCATTGCTAAGCATTTACTTATGTGGTGGCGACTGTATCGAGGATCTTCAAACCCATCTTAAACATCATTTCAAAGGCAATCCTTACCTGAATATGCCTAGTTCCGACACGATGCTACGGCGTATAGGTAATTTATCCGAACCCACTGCCCAATGTAAGACCAAAAGAGGTTCTGTACTTCACACATACAGCACCCACTCGGTCTTGGGGCAATTGAACATGGAGGTATTGAAACATTTGGGTGTTTTTAAACAAAAGGAACTCCTGGTGGATTATGACAATACCATCATTTTCAATAAAAAAAAGGATAGTAAAATGACCTATAAGCGTGCCCCGGGGTATCAACCCGGGGTCTGCACCATTAATGAGAACCAGGTCCTTTACATAGAAAACAGGAACGGGAACAGTGACGCAAAGTCCTTTCAGTGGGATACATTATCTCGCCTGTTCCATTTGTTGGAAGCTAATATAGACCGTAAAATTGACCACTTCAGGGCCGATGCTGCTTCCTATCAATATGATGTTGTGAAATTAGTGCAACAAAAGGTAAGGTACTTTTACATTGGCTGTAAAAACAGTTATGTGGAAAAATATTTCAAAAAAGTAGAAAGTTGGGACACCATATCGGATGCCAATAATAACGTTATGGAAATTGGACAGGTTTTAGTGACCCCATTCGAACAACAGGCCAAAAAGGCCGGGGAAAAACCTGTCCAATACAGACTGGTGGTCAAGCGGTCGTTCAAACCTACAAAACAAACCGATGCTTTTACCGGGGATGCTTATCAATACCGCGCCATACTCACCAATAACCTTGAACTCCATATCACCGAACTGGTTCGGCTCTACAATCACAGGGGGAACATGGAGCGTCAGTTTGATATCCTCAAGAACGATTTCGGGTGGGACGGGATGCCTTTCTCCGCCTTGGGCAAGAATACCGTTTTTTTATATTTAACAGCAATCTGCCGCAACCTTTACCATCATATC
Source organism: Sinomicrobium endophyticum (assembly GCF_052983315.1). Classification (NCBI taxonomy): domain Bacteria; kingdom Pseudomonadati; phylum Bacteroidota; class Flavobacteriia; order Flavobacteriales; family Flavobacteriaceae; genus Sinomicrobium; species Sinomicrobium endophyticum. The sequence goes on along the minus strand of NZ_JBRKIS010000010.1, from coordinate 253,609 downwards.
ATGGAATGCTTTTCCTCCAAATACAAAACACTAAAGCCTTGCTATCGTGTTAAAAAATTCCTTTTTAGGTTTATCCTCCTGCCATCAAAATGGATAAAACGTTCCAGACAAGTATCCCTCAGGGTTTATGGAAATATGCCCTTAAAAACTTAGCTGGCAAAAACAAAAACGCTCCGTAAAATAATGACCTCCACAGAGAAAGTATAAAAACTTTAACAGGGGAAGTATGCCCCAACATTTAAAAAGATATCGGAAACCTACAAAAAAAGCAACGTTTAATCCTTAAAGCACCAAAATCAAAACGGGGGGTAATGATTTACTATAGACATGCGGATTTTAGGAATTATCGGATCGGGACAAGCGGTATTCAAACGAGCAAACCAGAGCTCTTTTCGATACCGGGTATCGGGAAATAAAGCCCATTTTATAGAATTTAAATAAGTTCACTAAGAAATCCGGTTTTCTGCATAAAAGCAGGATTATTTCAGATAATTCCACGAAATTTGCTTTTTACCGTCACGTAAACCGGAGAATTAATGCCCTTAAAAAAAATAATGATACACGGAGAGAATATCTGCGATATCGCATCATTCTATGACGAAATAAACCGTGTATTTATGGACGGGGAAGACTGGAAAATCGGACAGAGTCTCGATGCACTTAACGATCTTCTTTACGGCGGATTCGGTATTATCAGAGATACGGGACCTGTGATACTGGTCTGGACAAATATGGAAAAGAACAGGAACGATTTGGGGCTCGAAGCCACAATTTCCTGGTACGGGGGAAAACTGAAAAATCCTTCCGGGTTCGATGTAAAATGGGTAAATGAAAAACTTGAAGCCCTGGAAAACGGTACGGGACAGACATTTTTTGATATAGTCCTGGATATTATCTCGGAACATTCCAACATAATCCTGGAAGAGAACTGATGCGCTCTGAAAAACAAAATTTCTATCTATCGAATTCTTCTTTCCACCCCCGGTTTTTCATGGTTTACCCCGGCATTTTTTATATATTTACCTGCCAACCTATGGTAAAACTATATTACCAGCAAATCGGACCTTATGACTATTAAAAGGAACATCTTATTCCTGATACTTCCGTTACTATCGCTATCCTGCAAACAAAGATCCCCGGTTGATTTGGTCCGGCTCCGAACCGAGCACCTGTCCGCTCCCCTCGGCATAGACAATCCGAACCCCAGGTTTACATGGCAAATAGATGGAAACAGTTCTCCCGTTTCCCGGGATTCCTATAACATATATATGGATACGGACTCTGCAGCCGTGGCAAACCGCAAAGGCTCTCTCTGGAAGTCCTCCGGGCGAAGTAATGAAATGCACACCGTTTACGACGGAAAACCGCTGGAACCGTTTACAAAATATTACTGGGGTGTGGAGATCACGGACACTGCGGGAACTCCGGGAAATCTGTCGGTTTCTGCTTTTGAAACTGGTATGATGAAAACTTCTTCATGGAAAGGCAAATGGATTGCGGATACGGATGACATTTCTCTTAAACCTGCCCCCTATTTCCGGAAAGAATTTACTCCTGAAAAGAAAGTAATTAAAGCCAGGGCATATATTACGGCTGCAGGTTTGTATGAATTGTATATCAACGGAAATAAAATCGGAGATCACCTCCTCGATCCCGTATATACCAGGTTTGACAAACGGAATTTGTATGTAACCTACGATGTAACTCCTTATTTTCAGGATAAAAAGGTCGCTGTAGGTGTTTTGCTCGGGAACGGTTGGTATAACCATCAATCGACCGCCGTATGGGATTTTCATAAGGCCGGATGGCGGTCCAGGCCCCGGTTCTGTCTCAATATCCGCCTCGTCTACAACGACGGAACTACCGAAACCCTGGTCACCGATCCGTCCTGGAAAACGTCCTTAAGCCCGGTGATTTTCAACAGTATTTATACCGCGGAACACTATGATGCCAGGCAGGAACAGCCGGGATGGAATACCCCGGGATTTGATGATGCTTCATGGAAATCCGCCATAACAGCAACTCCTCCTTCGGACAAAATTACCGCGCAAGCGCTTCCTCCCATACGAAATACGGAAGAAATTACCCCGGTTAGTGTAAACAAACTGAGTGACAAACAATATATATTCGACCTGGGGCGGAATATTTCCGGAATCACCAGGATAAAAGTGAAAGGAGACGAAAGTACCAGGCTGTGGGTAACCCATGCGGAACAACTGGATAGCACGGGACATATAGACTTGTCTAACATTGATGTGCATTACCGTCCGGAAGACACGCTCGATCCGTTCCAGACCGATATTTATTACCTTAACGGAAAAGGGGAAGAAACTTTTATGCCGAGATTCAATTACAAAGGTTTTCAATATATAGAAGTAAAAAGTGATAAGCCCATAACACTTGATAAAACGAGTGTAACGGGGATATTTATGCATACGGATGTAAAACCTGCGGGAGAAATAGACGCTTCCAATGCACTTATACCTAAAATATGGCAGGCGGCCAATGCATCATATCTATCGAACCTTTTCGGCTACCCGACAGATTGCCCGCAACGGGAGAAAAACGGCTGGACCGGGGATGCGCATATCAATATAGAAACCGGGCTGTATAATTTTGATGCCATAACCGTGTATGAGAAATGGATGGCCGACCACCGGGACGAACAACGACCTAACGGTGTATTGCCTTCCATAATCCCCACCTGGGGTGGCTGGGGTTATGACTGGGGTAACGGTCCGGACTGGACAAGTACCATAGCCATCATTCCCTGGGAATTATACCGTTTCTACGGAGATGACAAAATATTGAGGGATATGTACGAACCCATGAAAAGATATGTGGACCATATTACCGAAATAAGCTATGATAACGGTTTAACCGACTGGGGGCTGGGAGACTGGATCCCTGTTAAATCGGTAACTCCCAAAGAACTCACTTCTTCTATTTACTACTTTGTGGATGCCACCATCCTGGCCAAAGCGGCAAAACATTTTGGTAAGGAAGAAGATCATAAAACATATGCGCAGCTGGCCGATAATATTAAAAAGGCAATCAATGATAAATATCTCGACCGGAAAACAGGGATTTACGGCAACGGTTACCAGACCGAGTTGAGCGCCCCGCTATACTGGGAAGTTGTTCCGGAGGATCTTCGGCAAAAAGTTGCGGACCGGCTGGCGGAAGCTGTGCACGAGTCGGACAATCATATCGATGTAGGGTTGTTGGGTACCAGGACCATACTGGGAGCCCTTAGCCGGAACGGTTATGCGGACCTGGCCTATACGGTAGCTACACAGGACACTTATCCTTCATGGGGATGGTGGATTAAGAACGGCGCCACCACGCTGTACGAGAACTGGGATATAGAGGCTTCTTCCGATATTTCCGGGAATCATATCATGTTCGGGGCCGTAAGCGGTTGGTTTTACAGTGGCCTGGGAGGTATTTTACCGGATGAGGAAAAACCCGGATTCCGCAATACCATTCTGAAACCCAACTTTGTAAAGGACTTACCTCGTTTTAAAGCAAAGCATCAGGGGCCATACGGGGATATCGTATCTTCCTGGAACAGGCAAGGCGGGGAAATACATTACACCTGCAATATTCCTCCCGGTAGTACAGCTGTTTTACATCTGCAGGGAAAATCCGTTACGGAAAAAGGAAAAAAGGAAAATATCCCCCCGGGTAAGGATAAAAGATTTACCATTTCCCTTAAACCCGGAAATTATGAATTTATAATCAACGAGTAATATTTCAGAGACAAGTAAATAAACCTGTCTCCCGAAATACAAAAGCAAACTATCTGGCAGGCGGGAAAATTGCTCTTTAGTTATTTCTATGTTATAAGTTCCTGAGTATTGCCTAAATAACCGAATAACCTACTAACTTAACAACCATACCTCTTCAGAAACTAAAACACATATATACAACTATTTACGAGACCTATCAATGGAGTTCCCGGCAAAAAAAAGCCGTGGCCAGTTCCCCTGTTTTACGGTGTACTTCTCCCCTGTTTACCGGGGCGTCATCCCGGAAAATTTCCGAGAGTTCTTCTTTTGTATTCTCCCTGGCCTCGGCCAGCATTACGTAATGTCCGGTTTTGCCCGGAAACTCGTAGTACTGCGAACCTTCTATAAGCTTATGATAGTGTCGGGCATACCGTTCTGCCGGGGTAACCTTGTCTGCGGCACATCCCACAAGAAAAACCGCCCCGGTAATCCCCGCAAATTGCCTCCTGTTCGCAAATCCCTGTGCAGTACCGGGAGATATGGCAAAAAAAGCTTTAAAGCGGGGGTCTTTGAGATCGGGTAGATTTTTGGTCATTTGTTTTAAAGCCGGATCAAAAACAAGACCGGCCATATCGGGGATCTCGGTTATACGATCCAGTTCCTCCCTTCCGGTTTCCGTGGTATAATAATCCAGTAAAACATCATAGTCCAGGACTCCGCCGGCAAGAGCCAGAACCGTATACCCGCCGAAAGAAAATCCCAGGGCTCCGATACGGTTGCTGTCAATGATATTCCCGAAAGAAGGATTTTTCAATAATTCCGTAAGGGCAAAACTCATGTCTATGGGCCTTTCCCAGGGTTTTACAAATTCGATGTCTATCTTATTGTCGTATGTATTTCCCCAATGGTCTACCGCGGCAACGATAAAACCGTTATGTACCAGGTATTGTGTCATCCATTCCAAAGACAGCCTGCTTCCACCGGTACCGTGTGATATCATTATCAAAGGATATTTTCCTTCCGGAAGCCTTCCGTTTCTTACCGTATATTTCCTCACAAACGGGGAAAATACTTTATCGGATGGTTTCGGGCTGTCTGTAGTAGGATACCAGATTTCCGTAACGACTGGCCTGTTTCTGCCGTTATCTTTAAACTCCAGGGTTATCTGCCCTATTCCGTTATATTCTGCTGCATTTAAACCACCGGGGGCTGTAAAAGGAAAATAACCGGACAAAAAATAAACCAGGACATAAACTAGATGTACCATTTTACGTTGAATTTAAAATTGTTCTTAATGAACTCGTTTAATTTGAAAAAGAGGTTTTCTCTTTTTCTTTCGTCGGTAAAAGTAAACCGGAGGGAAGTCAATTGCGGAATTTTCCGTTCGGCAAGGAGTACGAACCTATAGGTCCGTACTTTTTCCTGCTGCACATTTCCGGAATTTTCCGGGGGTAGATCCTGTTATTTTCTTGAAAGTGGCATTAAAAGCGGATTTGGAAAGATAACCGCTTCTTTCCGCTATTTCCTCTATCTTAAAATTGAGGGTACCGGGATCTGTGAGCATTTTTTTAGCTTTGTTTACACGTAATTCCCCGATGTAGTCAAAAAATGTCTTCCCAATTTCTTCATTGATCACCTGCGACAGGTAATGTGAAGTGGTTCCGAGTTGTTTTGCCAGTTTTGGTAAACTCAGGGAAGGCTCCGTATAAAATTCGGTTTCCTCCAGGGATTTAAGTTTATGCAGTATATGCTGTTTATCGTGTTCGCTAAGACTGGACTTTTCATATTTCTGCCGGACCACAGGCTGGAAAAAACCGGAATCCGTCAGCATTTTATAACTGAACAAAAAGAACCAGACGGTGATGAAAACCGCCGAAAAATGATCTCCCAGGTCGTGTATAAAATGAAACCGGACCGCCAGGTATAATAGGTATTCCAGCAAAAACACCCCTAATAATATCCGGATCCACGGCATGAAATAGGAATTATTACCTATACTCTTTCGCAACATCCTCACTTTTACAAAAGACAGCAGGAGATATATACCCAGGTGCAGGGAAATAAAGAACTCAAGGTTTCGCCGGATGTATAGCGGGTCAAAAGAATACCTATAGGAAACCTCTCTCAAAGGGAGTTCGGGATGAAAGGCCCAGAGAAAAGAATTGAACTTTACGGCATCGCTCTCGGCCAGAAATCGCAGGTGGTATATGAAATACAGGACAAAAGGTATAAAGTGCAGCCATTCTTTCTTCCGGAAGTGTTCGCCCCCGAGACTCCGCATCAGCAGGAATAACAAAGGCCCTATAACAAACACCAGGGGTTCCGAAAAATCCACAAGAAAAATAGCCCTGGTCAGGAGCCCGCTGTATCCCAGGAATATCTCCGCCTGTATCATGGCGCAGGCCACGACCAGCGCGGCAAACAACAGGTAATGATATGGCTGCCTGTGCGGTTTGGAAATAAGTAAGGTAAAAAGAAACATGCCCTGGATGGCCCCCACCAGGATAACTACGGTAAAAATATCGATCCGGAAAAAATCATACGAATCGTATGCACCCATATGGTCTATGTTAAAAATCCCTGTCAAAATATAAGCAAAATTCTCTCTGGCTATACAGGCAAATATAACCAAGAACGGGCAAAATGATTTCTCTTTTACCAATAATACCGGAAACACGCTGCTTTTTTAAAAGACTGTCTAAATATAAAATACATAGCAAGTACCAGGAACAGCCTTCCTGGATGACCTTAAGCTGCCATAAGCAGTAAGGCCTTATTTAAAATCCTTCTTAAGGTTAAATTCGGCATGTTTAATAATCCCGGTTTTATATCGTATATTTGATTTTCGCAAACATCAACACCCTTTCCACGATGAATATAGAGCATACATCTCTCGAAGATTTTTATAAGGACGCAGTAGAATTCACCGGTAAAGATATTGAAACGCTGTTACCTTCGGGAATTCATAAGGAAGTGGGACATTTCAATATTTTTGATGTAGCGGATACCATACGGAATGCCAGGTACAAAAAAACCATGCCTTATAATCGAAGGGCTTATTATAAGATAAGTCTCATCCGGGGAAAAAACCGTGCGGAATATGCCGACAAGGTTATACAGGTAGATGCGAATGCCTTGATATTCGGTACGCCGAAAATACCGTATAACTGGATACCGCAAGACGATAATCAGTCGGGTTCGTTCTGTGTTTTTACGGAAGAATTTATGGTGAAGAACAAAACCGGGGTAATCCTGGACGAGTTACCTATTTTCAGGTCCGGGGGATATCCTGTTTTTGAGATATCTGCTGCGGAGGCTGAGGAGATAGAACACGTATTCCGGAAAATTAAAAAGGAGATCGCATCGGACTATGAGTTTAAATATGACCTGCTCCGCAATTATGTGCTGGAACTCATACATTACGGTCAGAAACTACAGCCCGCCACTACCCTGCATTCCGGTAAAAATGCATCTGCCCGTATCCTCTCCCTCTTCATTGAGTTACTGGAGCGGCAGTTCCCGGTGGAATCTCCGGAACAAAGACTTAAACTGCGCACAGCAAAAGATTATGCGGACAGACTGGCCATTCATGTCAACCACCTGAATAAAGCCCTCAAAGAGAATACGGGAAAAACGACTACCGATATTATAAGCAGCCGCATAACCCAGGAAGCCAAAATATTACTGAAACAAACAGACTGGAGTATTTCGGAAATAGCCTATAGCCTGGGATTTGAGGAAGTAGCTCATTTCTCCAATTTCTTCAAAAAACAGTCATCCGTCTCCCCTTTAAACTACCGATAAATTATATTATTTGATTTTTACAAATAACGGATAGATTTACGCAAACAGCCCGGTGACAGAATGCCCGAACTTTGTAGTACTAAAAATCAAATAGATATGCGTACTCAAAAAATTGCACTGGTAACCGGCGGCAGCCGCGGACTCGGAAGAAATATGGCTATCAGTCTTGCCGCAAAAGGTATTGATGTTATCCTTACCTATAACAGTAATAAACAAAAAGCGGATGAAGTTGTAGCGGAGATCCGGTCCCTAGGACAAAAAGCGATTGCCTATCGGTTAAATACCGGCAAGGTAGAGACATTCGATGAATTCTTCGAACAGGTTACCGCTCACTTACAGGAGGAAATGGGAAGTCCGAATTTCGATTTCCTGATTAACAATGCCGGAACAGCGTTATATGCTCCTTTTGCCGAAACGACGGAAGAACAGCTGGACGACATGATAAATATCCATTACAAAGGAGTCTTTTTCCTCACTCAAAAAGCACTCCCCTTCTTAAATAATGGTGGAAGAATCGTCAATATCTCCTCCGGGCTTGCACGTTTTTCCCTGCCAAGCTTCTCGGCTTATGCCTCTATGAAAGGAGCTATAGAAGTACTTACAAGATACCTGGCAAAAGAACTCGGGCCAAGAGGTATAACCGTTAACACTGTTGCCCCGGGAGCCATAGAAACGGATTTCGGTGGCGGGCGGGTACGGGACAATAAGGAAATGAATGATTTTGTAGCAAATGTTACTGCTCTTGGCCGAGCGGGACTGCCCGACGACATAGGCGGAGTCGTTGCTTTTTTATGTACGGAAGATGCCCGTTGGATAAATGCACAGCGTATTGAGGTTTCCGGAGGAATGAATATTTAAAAACAGCCTTGTTTTTTCGTAAATGATATAGCGGTCCGGGAATATCCCGGACCGCTTTTTTGTTACCCTCCTTGTGGAATACACAACACTTTGTAGCCCTATTGTTTTGACCTTCACCTTTAACTAACGCGTAAAAACAATAAATCCAATACATTTATTATCTGCCAGATACAACAAAAATCACATATCGAGAATAATTGCCAGCACCAGGGGATTGTCTTTCAGGCGTTCCCGGAGTTTAATCATGGCTATCCGCATTTGGGCTTCCACGGTTTTTACGGAGATGTTCAGTTTTTCGGCGACTTCCTTATAGCTAAACCCCTCTTTTTTATTTAAAATAAATATCCTCCGGCATTTGGGAGGTAATCCTTCAATAGTCTTTTCCAGCATTTCCAGTTGCCGCATCCATTCCGCTTCCGACTGATTGGATATCTCATATAAAGCCTCTTCCTTTAAACTCTCCACATAGTCATTGGTTTTCTTATTCTGCCAATATTTATCTATAAAAAGATTATATGCCGTACTGTAGAGATAACTCTTCAGAGAAGTACGTATCCGGAGTCCCTCTCTCTTTTCCCATAACTTCACAAAACTGTTTTGGGCAATATCCTCGGCCTCACTCCTGTCACCGGTATACTGCATTATGTAAGCGACCAGGGGGATATAATACGCATTAAAAACCTCTGTAAAAGAGTGGCTGTCTCCAACTTCAACAAAAGATCTTGATGCTTTTTTATCCATATAAATAAAATAAAAAGAGATATTTACACCATAAAAACGGAATCTGCGCTGTTCCCTGTAAAGCGGGAATCACCTGTTCCTGATAAAAATATCAAAAATAAAATTGAGGCGGGGTAGTTATAAAAACACGTGCAGTCGTGTTTTCGCAAAGATTAAAAAAAAATAAAAAATTTTTAAGGGTTTTCCATAGTTTTTTAGTCACTACCAAAAATACTCGATTGAATTGACACAAATTATGGAGGATATCATAATTAAATATTTAAATAATACCATTACGGAAACCGAACTGGAAACCCTGTCGGAATGGCTGTCAGAAGATAAGAAAAATGAATGGTATTTCAAAGAATGTATTAAAGATAATTATCTGACCGATATATGGGTACAGGATGAACAAAATCCGGATTCCCTGGCAGGAATACTGCACCGAATTACCTCCCCCCCGAAAAAAACCGGTGTTTTACGGCTCGTTCCGCACCTGTGGAAATATGCTGCAATAGCTATCCTGGCTCTTGGAATATTTTATACCGCAGTATGGTATAAACCCCAGGAACAACTTCAATACGAACCCGATCTCGTAACGCTGAAACTTGGTGACGGCACTGTAAAAGAACTTCGTACCAATGATAGTACGGAGATCGTGGATGATCATGGCAACCTGGTCATCAACCAGCAAAATGACCGCCTGAATTACAATACGGAGAACCGGAATATCACGGAGGAACTTGTATTCAATGAGCTTACCGTTCCTAAAGGCAGAAGGTTTAATATCCTGCTCGCCGACGGTACGGAGGTATTCCTGAACTCGGAATCTACCTTTAGGTTTCCCGTAAGTTTCAAAGGAGAAGGACAGAGACAGGTTTTCCTGAAAGGTGAAGGATATTTTTCCGTGACTAAAGACAAAGAAAAACCTTTCCTGGTAAATGCCGAAAAAATGGTAGTGGAAGTACTGGGGACACGCTTTAACGTAAGGGCCTATGAAAATGACGGTTGTATAAAAACATCCCTGCAGGAAGGTTCCGTACAGGTAAGCGGAAAAGATTCCCAAGAAATCCCGGTAACCATTGCTCCCGGCGAGGCCGCTTTCTTCCACAGTGAAAAAGGTACGATTTCCGTAAACAAGATCATTATAGAAAATGATGTGGCCTGGACAGAAAACCGTTTGGTGTTCATACAGGAGCCATTTTCCGAGGTCATCAAAAAGATCGAGCGGAGCTACGGTGTACGGATCATCAACGAAAATAAAGAACTGGAAAATGTCCGCCTTTACGGGGATTTCGATATTCAGAACGAAAGTGTCGAAGATGTATTGAAAGCATTTACCACCATAAAATTCTTTGAATATTCGCTGAAAGGTGATCTTGTAACCATCAGAAAATAAAATTCCCCTTAAGTTCGAATTTCAATCCAAACAACCTTTAAAATATAATTTGCCTATGATATAAAACCTCACTAACCAAAAAAAGGGAAAATGCGCTAACATTTCCCCTTTCGGACTTCATTAATGATTTACATATCGCACACGAAACCATTTAAAAAAGCTTTTCAAAGTTATGAAAATAAAACATTTAAAAGTGAAGCTATCACTCTTTTTTATACTGTTTTCTTTCCTTCAGATGGTGGCATATACAAGCTACGGACAGAAGAAAATAGACCTTGATCTTGAAAATGTTCCGATCAAGGAAGCCCTGGAAGAAGTAAAAAAGCAAACAGGCTATAGCTTCTTCTACCGGGAAGATATATTAAATCCGGGACAACAGGTCTCCCTGCGTGTAAAACAGGTTTTCCTTAACGAAGCCCTGCGTATGATACTCGAAGGAATGCCGATTACCTTCACTGTCCGGAACGAAAGGGTATTTCTCATGGAAAAAGAAAACGGGGATGCTGTGTTTTCAGGGACCTCAGCCCCGTTATCACAATACCTGGTATCTGGTGTTGTAACGGACACTGACGGAGTACCATTACCGGGAGTAACCGTTATAGTAGAAGGTACCGCCAACGGCGTTACAACTGATTTTGACGGGAATTATACCATAACCGCGAAAGAAGGAGATATACTGGTGTTCCGCTATCTCGGCATGCGTTCTCAAAAAGTCACCGTATCGGGAGAAACGATAAACGTAGCTTTGGAACAGGACATTTCCGAACTGCAGGGCGTTGTCGTTACCGGGTATCAGGATATCGATAAAAAAGTATTTACCGGAGCATCGCAGACCATCAATGCCGAAGAAATGAAGATTGACGGTATCGTCGATGTAGGGCGAATGCTTGAGGGACGTGCTGCCGGGGTAAACGTGCAAAACGTAACCGGAACCTTCGGAGCTGCCCCGAAAATTACCATCCGCGGAGGATCGTCTATTTTCGGGGATACCAAACCCCTATGGGTGGTTGATGGTGCTGTACAGGAAGAGATCGTAAACCTGTCTTTTGACCAATTGGTATCCGGTGACGCTGCCACACTTGTCAGTTCGGCTATTGCAGGACTCAATGCCAACGATATCGAATCTATTGAAATCCTCAAAGATGCCTCTGCGCTTTCCCTTTATGGTGCTCGTGCACTCAACGGTGCCGTGATCATCACTACCAAGCGCGGAACACGAAATGCCAGGAGTACGGTGACTTACCAGGGTGAATTCACCGTTAGGAGTATTCCCGATTATGCCGACTTCGATCTGCTCAACTCCCAGGAAACTATGGGCGTATACAAGGAACTGGAAAGGAAAGGTTTTCTCAATCTTGCTTCTTCAACACAAGGGCGTTACGGAGGTGTATACAACATTATGTACCGGGCTATTAATACCTATGATCCGCAAACAGGAGACTTTCTACTGGCCAATACTCCCGAGGCAAGAAACAGGTTTCTTCAGCAATACGAAATGGCCAATACCGACTGGTTTAAAACCCTTTTTCGTAGCTCTCCCACCCAAAACCACACCCTTAGTTTTTCGGGTGGAGGAGAAAATTCATCACAATATGCTTCTATAGGATATTTTACGGATCCGGGATGGAGTATTGCAGATCGTATACGAAGGATTACAGGAAACATCCGGAATACCTATTATTTTTCCGACGCCGTCACTGCCGGATTACTCGTGCAGGGATCTATTCGTGACCAGAAAGCCCCGGGAACATATAACCGCCAGACCAATACGGTAGATGGCGAATATACGCGGGACTTTGACATTAACCCTTTCAGTTATGCGTTGAACACCAGCAGGACACTTCGTCCGAGAGACGGAAACGGAGATCTTGAATCGTACCGGTTTAACTGGGCTCCTTTTAACGCCCTGAACGAACTGGAAAACAACACCACGGACCTCTTGGTTCTCGACCTGAAATTACAAGGTGAACTGGGGGTTAAGATCAATGATAACCTCAAGTATAATTTTCTGGGATCCGTACGCTATGTAAAAAGCAGTAAAGAACACAATATATCCGAAAATTCTAATGTGGCAGGAGCATACCGAGCTAACGAAACGAAGATCGTGGCCGATCAGAATATATTTCTGTTCACAGATCCGGCTAATCCCACTGCTCTGCCACAGGTGGTTCTACCCTATGGGGGTATTTATAACAAATCGGAAGACAACCTGCAGAGTTTCTATTTTAGGAATGCCCTGGATTTTTCCAAAACATTCGATAACAAACACGACCTGAAGCTGTACCTGGGACAGGAATACAGGCATACCGACCGGGACAATAACTTCTTTACCGGATTCGGTTATCAATACAGCAGGGGTGGTATTCCGTTTACCAATTACAGGATTATACAAAAATCCTTACTAGACGGTGGTGACTATTTCGGAAAAGTAGAAGACCGCGAACGGGGGATAGCATTCTTTACTCAGGGAACCTATGCCTTTGATAATCGCTATGTTATCAGTGCTACAGGAAATTATGAAGGTTCCAACAAACTGGGAAAAGCACAAAACTCCCGGTGGCTGCCTACCTGGAACGTCAGTGGTAAATGGAATATATCCAATGAAAGCTTCCTTGAGAATTCCCAAACAATCTCCAACTTATCGCTCCGCGCAGGGTACGGACTTATTGCAGGACTGGGAAGTGCGAGTAATGCCCTTGCCATATACCGCAATGCCATTACCGGCAGATTCAATCCGGACGACAGGGAAAATGTAATCAATATGGACGAACTGGAAAACAGCGAACTCACCTGGGAAAAACTCCATGAAGCTAATATAGGGATCGACCTGGGCCTGTTCAACAACAGGATAACCCTCACTACTGATATATACCAGAAAAAATCTTTTGATCTGATAGATTACGTCCGGACTTCAGGCGTTGGCGGACAATATATAAAACTCGCCAATAATGCCGACATGACCACAAAGGGAATAGAAATATCATTATTCACCAAAAACGTCAGGACCGAAGATTTTAAGTGGAATTCGACGCTCAACTTTGCATGGTTTGATCAGAAAATAACAAAAATTCAGAACCAACCGACCGTCTTCGACCTGGTACGCGATGTCGGAGGAAATGTAGTAGGCTATCAACGGAATTCTATTTTTTCCATAGATTTTGCGGGGCTTGATTACCGCGGGCTCCCTACCTATAATTTCCATGATGGCAGGGATCCTATCCGCGGGGTAGATTTCCAGGAAAGCAAGGACATCCTTAAATACCTGAAGTACGAAGGACCTGTCGAGCCTAATGTAACCGGTGGTTTATCTAACATATTCACATATAAAAACTGGGAAGTGAGTACCATGATCACCATGCAGGCCGGGAATAAAATACGATTAACCCCTATTTACTCGGATACGTATAACGACCTGGATGTTTTTCCGGGGGAATTCCGTAACCGATGGTTGGTTCCCGGAGACGAAAATATAACCAATGTCCCTGTCATTCCTTCACGGCGACTTATAAACGGTTTTGACAACAGGGTTTTAGACAGGGCCTATAATGCATATAATTATTCTACAGAACGGGTTGTAGACGGTTCATTTGTAAGAATGAAGAACATAAGCTTAACCTACAGGTTTCCAAAAGCATTTACCGATAAACTCGGAATGCGTGCCTTTTTGCTCCGATTTCAGGCTACCAACCCGTTCTTGATTTATTCCGATGCCGCCCTTAACGGGCAGGATCCGGAATTTTTCAGATCCGGTGGGGTAGCCTATCCGATAACCAAACAATACACATTGACACTAAATGTAGGATTTTAAAAATTCCCTATGATGAAAAAACACCTGACATATAGTTTATTATGGTTAAGCAGTATCAGCTTACTGGTCTCATGCCAATCCTTCCTGGATGAAGTGCCCGATAACCGTACTGAAATCGATACTCCGGAAAAAATAAGCGAATTACTCACCGGAGCATACCCCTCGGGAAATTATTTTATGATTGCAGAGAGTATGAGTGATAATGCTGGAGCAAAGCCTGTAGAATCCAATAACCGGATCAATACCGAAATGTATCACTGGAGGGATATCAATGACGATTCACAGGATACGCCTACGTACTACTGGAATAGTTGTTATGCGGCCATAGCACAGGCCAATCATGCCCTGGAATCCATTAAGGAGCTCGGAGAAGGCAACAACCTGAACCCGCAAAAAGGAGAAGCCCTGATGGCACGTGCCTACGCTTATTTTATGCTGGTCAATTTCTGGTCCAGGCCCTACGATCCCGAAACGTCCTCTTCGGAATTGGGTGTCCCGGTGATCACCGAACCCGAAAAAGAAGTACTCGTTGAATATGACAGAGGAACCGTACAGGATGTATATAACCAGATTGAAAAAGATATCCTGGAAGGGCTTCCCCTTACTACCGACAACTATGAAAAACCCAAATTCCACTTTACACCGCATGCAGCGAGGGCTTTTGCCACCCGGTTCTTTCTCTTCAAAGGAGACTGGCAAAAGGTAATTGCGTATGCCAATGAAGTATTGGGAAGTGATCCGTCCAAAAATCTCAGAAGCTGGAATGACGATTATGTAGGCCTGCAATATTCGGAAATAACCATACGTTACCAGTCTTCGGAAGAACCGGCAAACCTACTCATATCATCGTCCAATTCTCTTTATGCCAGAAGCTGGAGCTCGGTGACTTATGGATTGAGTGTTGCCAAGCTTAATGAACTTTTCACCTCTCCGAGTCATCCCCTGGGGAGCTGGGCCTATCCTGTTTACGGGACAGAAAATGTTTATAATATTCCCAAATTCGATGAGTACTTCGAGATCACCAATCTGAGTGCTGCCGTTGGTAATGCTCATGCCATGTCCGTTTTGCTCAGCTACGACGAGGTTTTACTCAACCGGGCAGAGGCTCATGCTATGCAAGGAGAAAACGAAGCTGCTATCCGGGATATAAATACTTTCTTTTCCAGGAAAACCGGAAATTACAATCCGGAAAATCTTCTGACCCAGAAAGAGATTGATGATTTTTACACGGTTACTCCGGGAGAATTCAACCCGTTCTATACTATTCCCGGGTCACAACTTTCTATCATTAAATGTATTGCAGAGTTACGCCGAAGGGAATTTTATCACGAAGGGATGCGATGGCTGGACAACAAAAGGTTCCGTATGGAAGTACGGCATGACGATGCCTTCGGAAATATTTCCGTTTTGTCCGCGGATGATCCCCGGAGGGAACTTCAGATCCCTCAGGCCGCTCAGGCTACGGGTATGATCGCAAATCCCAGATAAAGAAGACTAATTTAAAAAATCTGAAATGAAATACACCTGTAAATATATCATGCTTTTTGTATTACTACCCTTGCTTTGGGCCTGTAATAAAGAAGATTCGCTTTCACCGGAAAGCCGGTTAGACACAGCAACTCCTACCCTCTCCGAACTCGATGTCTGGATACGTAAAAACTTCATCAATCCGTATAATATCGATGTGGGTTATAAATGGGATGGTGACGAAGTAGACCAGAACAAATTTCTCTATCCACCTACAGAAGAAAATGTAAAACCCCTTCTCGAAGTGGTTGCTGCAGTATGGATCGATCCGTACAATGCCCTGGCGGGAGAAGATTTTATAAAACGATACGCCCCAAGGCAACTTTTTCTCGTTGGAGGTTATAATGTCAATCAATCCGGAACAATTACACTGGGAGTTGCCGAATCCGGAATGAAAATAACCCTCTTCAACGTGGATCAACTGGATTTGTCAGACCTGTCGGGTACAAGGAGATATTTTCATACCATCCAGCATGAGTACTGCCATATACTCAACCAAAACAAACCTTTCAACCCGGAATACGGAAAAATAACTCCTTCGGGGTACACGGCTCAATGGTTTAACACCAAAATCGATATTGCCCGGGAACAGGGATTTATAACTTCTTACGCCAAAGCGAGTGATTTCGAAGATTTTGCCGAGATGACATCAACGATGCTCAGCATGTCCAAAGAAGAATTTGATGCTATTGTAAACGGTATAACTTCCGAAACCGCAAAAACCAGTATTCGCAAAAAAGAAGGTATTGTAGTTGAGTATTTTGAAAGTGCATGGAGCATAGACATTTATGAGTTGCAGAAACAAATAGATGAAAAGATGAGGGAGATTATAAATAATCATAATAAGTAAACCGATGATAAAAACATATATATACGGGCTATGTCTCCTTGTCTTGCTGGGAGGTACGCTTCTGTCGTGCAGTAATGATGACGATAAACAATTATTCCCGGAATCTCCTTCGGAAAGACTTAGTGCCCGGGAACAGGAACTTAAAGATGCACTGTTATCTTCAGAAACCGGCTGGAAAGCAATCTACTTTACCAATAACGAAAGATTCGGAGGTTTTACACTGTTAATGAATTTTTCGGAGGATGGTACTTTAGAGATGACTTCCGATATCGATCATGATACGGCAGTAAAGTCAAGCCGGTACGATCTGAACCTCGGGGCAACGACCAAACTTACTTTTTCTACAAAAAACCATATCCATAAACTGAATGATTCCAAAGTTCCGGAAGAATTGGAAGGAACAGGATATATGGGAGATAACGAAATGAGTTTTTACGGCGAAAAGGACGGTAAACTCTATTTTAAAACCGTAAGGTCCGAAACGGATGTCGTTTTTGAAAAAGCTTCGACGGAAGACTGGAATAACCTCGTCGCACAGAACAGGGAGATGATAAACAATATTATTCCCCGTCCTGAAGACCCGGTATACCAGGTAATAAAAATTACCAGGGCCGGAAATAGTTCGCTGTATAATTTTAACTATAATACCCTCACGAGATTTGTGAAATCCGTAACCCCAATGGGTGACAATAAACTAATCGAAAGATCATTCGGTGTAGGATTCACCCCGGAGGGCCTGGTCCTTAATCCGTCTCTGGAAATAGAATCGGAAGAGTTTACGGACTTCACGTGGGACAAGGAAAACAGAAAATTTGTATCCCGATCCGAAGGATCCGTTGCCGAAATCATGTATTCGAACAAACCCGCTTATATCAATGATGATTATAAAAATATTGGTTCTTCTGTTCACTCTTTGGCTTTTTCTCCCGGGGAAAGGTTTGATCAGGTGCTAAATACTCAAAGATTTAGAGAAATGTATTCTCAGGTAAACATAGATGCACAAAAAGATTATCCGGAGTTCCGACTACAGGACATTGTTTTAAAATTTAATAAACAAGCAGACGATCCGCAAAACACACATACCTTGGATCTTTACTTTTTTTATGGTCAGACACGATATTTTGCATCTTATGCCGTAGAATTTAAAAAAGAAGATAAAAAACTTAAATTCAAATACTTAAATGAAGTAAATGGAAATGCTTCTGGTTTTAAAGAATACCTAATGCCACTTATAAATTTCTTTACCAATCCGGAAGGACTCATTGTTAATAATGAAGGTAGGTTTTGGCCACAATATACTAATCCGGGGTATACATTAACCAGTGCAGAAGATGCAACCTTAAGAGTTCATTGTGCAAGTAACTTTTACAAAAACAATTAAATAAAATACACCTTGTTCTCATGTTTTAGGTTTTTTTACCTTCGGGCCGTCCGTACAGACCACCGGGCGGCCCCTTTTTAAATATTAACATGATACGAGTATGCCGGTAGTAGAGTATACGAGTTATCAACATTCATCCGTATACCCGAACACCGGACTACCAAGGGCAAGATGCGTTTTGTCTTGTGGTAATACATACGATGTTAATGGAAATAAAAAAATGTCATGTACTGAACATTAGCACAAAAAAATACTCTTTTAAAAAAACAAATATGAAGAAAGTAAAAACAATTACAATTGGCATACTGCTGTTCATATGCCAGTTTTCCTGCTCAGGCGATGGTGATTCTATCGGCAACAATGTCCATATCCAAACCTTTGAATACAGCACAGACAAAGGAAAAGGATTAAAGACGATCTCCCGGGGAGATAAAGTATTACTGGAAGCCCGTGCTTCATCATTGACCAATACGTTTTATACTACCGTAATATTTATAGAGCCCGAAAACCCGAAGGACAGGGAAAACTGGAGCTTTAACAAAAGCTATTCATCTCAAAGAGATATAAAAGAAGAAATAAGCATTCCCGAAAACGCCCCGTCCGGGGTATATAAAATAGGGATTGCCATACAGGAGATCAAAGGTGGAAATTCAGAAAACCTCATGTCCGAAATAGATAACCTCCCTTCTTTTGCAAGAAGAATTAAAAATGTCGAAATCCGATAAGCTGTAAAGTAATCCTATCCCTGTCTCTTTCAGATCCATGAACACACTGACACATGGAAATATCAATAAGGTAATCCGTAAAAAGATCGAAAGTTTCCATAGCTCCGGTAAATTGTATTTTCATCCGGACCTCTTGTTTTATTACACGGACGGCATCAAAACAATTATGTCTCTTTTCAGAGAAGATCACCTGTTTTGGGATATAGCCGCACGGGCCCGACAATTGTCCGGAAACCATGGTTTTATACGTATTCGCCTGTACCTCACGGAAGGGGATGAATACTGGTTAGAATACAATACGAAGAGCGGGAAAACGCTTGAAAAAACCAGGATATATACAACACTTCCCATAGATAAGGGCATTTCCCTTTGTTTGTATTTTATAGGTCGTACTTTACTTCTGCCTACGGAATATTAAAGCCCCTTGCATGTACCCTTCTTCATCTCATCAGTTTTTAATATATTAACCTGCCGCATAGGTTTCCAGTACCGTTTTCAACCACCGCTCCAGGTCCGTTCCCGTAGCGCGGTCCGCACGGTCCAGATAAAAATGTTTAACAATTTCCAGTCCGGAGTACGTGTAAATCCCCGAATCCGAAGTAAGAGCCAACGCCCTGTCCATTCCCGTTTGCCTGTACTCTTCTGCAGATTTTCCATGGGTGTTCACGATTACTGTATTTTTCCCGCTGAGAAGCCCTTTCTGTACTCCATTGTCATACCGGTATGCAAAACCATAACTGAATACCCTGTCTATATACCCCTTCATCATTGCCGGAAGACCGGTCCACCAGACAGGATAAATAAACGTTATACAATCTGCCCAGGAGATATATTCCTGCTCTGTCTTTACATCGTGGGCAACAATCCCCTTGCGCTGTCCCTGAACATCACTAAGGGAAAGTACCGGGTTGAACCGAATACGGTATAGATCCCTTGTACGTACTTTGTGCCCGTTTCTTTTCAGGTAATCCTCCAGGTTCTCTTTCAACCATGCGTTCGCGCTTTCCGGATTGGGATGTGCGTAAACAATTAAATGTTTCATCTTTTCTACTTTTAATGTTGACAGGGTAAAAGTAGAACACACGAAATTCCTGAAATTGTAAGAAAACGAAATTCAGCTTACGGGGTTGCAGATCTCCTCCTGGAATTTGAGGTACTTCACCGGGGTGAGCCCCAGGTAGTATTTAAAATCGCGTATAAGCTGGCTTTGATCGTAGTATCCACACGTATGGATCACTTCAAACCAGTTTACGTCAGATACCGGCGTATGCTGTTGCAGCATTTCAATAGCCCTTAAAAACCGGTAATAACGGCGTATTTCTTTTGCGGAATATCCGAGTTGTTTTTTATGCCGGATCTGGATATTCCTTTCTGTCTGCCCGGTTTCTTCCGCAAGGGTTTTGATAACATCAAGGTTTTTATCTCCGAAATTGGTCAGGCGGTTGATAAGAACATCCCTGTCCTTCAGATATGGCCGGCAAAAATCGAGAATAAAATCTACCCGGCTTTCATTCGCAGGCAAATTTTTGAGTTCGGTCCATAACCCGGAAAAGCAATTGTTACCTGTTAAATCGTCGGGGTGGACCGCTATTCTTTCTTTTATTAAAATATTCCCGAAAAAACGATAAAAAGCATCATCTTTAAAATTAGCGACCAGGATTTCCGAACCGGGTACAAGGGTATAGTCAAAAGCTCTTTTTACCGGTCCCAGCAATAAACATTTCCCTATCTCCGTCTGCTGTTCTCCGGATTGTATTGAGGTTTTTTCACCAAAATTGAATATCAGTATGGTTTGATAAGAAGGTAGAAGGCTTTTGCATATGTTTTCTTCCGAACGGTTTATAGCAAAGTAGAAATGTGTAAATACTTCCCGGAATTCAGGAGGTACCGGAATACGATAAGCTTCATATGGCCCGGAGTCTGACATTTTTATGGCCGATCAATTGTTTTAACTTCCTTTTAAAAAAGCACAGCCCATATGGCAAAATATCATCCCGGTTCCTCCCGGGATGATATTTTAAATTATTTTTACAGCCTTAAGCGAAAGAAAAACTACTTAGCTCCCCACTCCTGCAGTGCATCCTTGTTCAGTTTCACATAATCCGCATTACCTGCTTTTTCCGCTCCGGCAAGGGATTGTTTAGCAGCTTCGATAGCTCCCTTTTTATCTCCCGCTTTATGGTAGATCAGTGATTTTTGGCGCAACATCCAGAAAGGGGCTTCTTCTTGCATGGATAATGCTTTATCGATCCATTCCTTGGATTTTTTAATGTCTTTGCCTTCCTCCAGGTAATATACCGCAGAAGAAAAATAATCGCGTGCAGAAGGACCGTTAAGCGTGCTTTCTATACTTGCTATAGCCTTGGCTTCCGTAGGTACCTCTATTTCCACACCGGCGTATACTCTTCCCCACATAATACCGAGTTCTGCCGAATTATTGGTGATATCCCCGAACAATATGGTAAAGGATTCGATATCAAAAGGAAGGTTCTCCGGTGTTACAGTCGTTTTCAATGCCACTTTACTGTCATCCCACTTCTGCGGATTCCCCCAGTTATTGGTGTCACTGTAAAATATTACCTCCCAGGAAGATGCATTGGGAATCGTATAAATAGCATAGCTGCCTTTTTTCAGTTCCTTCCCTCCTATCTTAACATCGTCACTGAAAGTGATCTTCGTGTTTTCATTGGCGCCGGTACGCCATACCTTTCCATAAGGGACCAGGCTGCCGAAAATTGTTCTTCCCCGCATGGCAGGACGGGAATATTCCAGGGAGATATCTGTCAGTCCCACCTGTTGTTCTACTTTCGAAGACGGACTCGGAGCCGGAGTCTTTACCTGTGCTGTAGCCATTACGGAAGCAATTGCAAAACCGCATAGCGCTAAAATGTGTTTTTTCATGGTTATTGTAATTGAATTAGTTATTATGAATGAATACTATTTTCGCCTTAAAGATAATGAAGAAATACAATTCACGAAGGCTAAACTTTACTTTTCCTGCAATCTTAATCCCTCTCTGTTTCGATATTGAAAGATCGTTTTTTATACGATTCAATCGGAAAACCCGGTGGCTTTGTGACTAAAACTACAACCCGGAAACCTGGAACTGGTATAATGCTCAAACTTGAAACCTGTAACTTGTTACAAAAAAATAATCCATCCAACTCCATCCCGATATATCGGGACTCCTCAAACCCAACTGTAACACTCTTACCACCTACCAATTACCCCTCCTCTGATATATAATGCGTTTACCCTGAAATCTGAAATCTCATATCTGAAATCTCACATCTTTTTACCGTATCTTTGATGTCAATCATGGCAACCTTGGAAAAAAATAAGAAAATCATACTCTTCGACGGGGTTTGCAACCTTTGCAACCGTTCCGTACAATTTGTAATTAAAAGAGATAAAAAGGACATTTTCCGTTTTGCTTCCCTGCAAAGTTCGTTGGGACAGAAATTACTTGCAGAACGTGGCATTGACCCGGAAAATACTGACTCCATAATTGTTATAGAGCCCGATGTGGCTTATTATACCCGATCACAGGCGGCCATTGAGATAGCCTCCGAAATGGGTGGCGGATGGCCTTTTCTAAGAGTCTTTGAATATATCCTTCCCGTTTCACTTCGGGACGGGTTATACGATTTTATTGCCCGCAACCGCTATAAATGGTATGGGAAAAAAGATCAGTGTATGATCCCTGCTCCCGAATTAAAAGCAAAATTCCTGGAGTAATCCACCAAAAGTACTCGAACACATTTTTTATTTCTATCTTTAGGGAAATCAATCATTCTTATGAAATTCCTTAAAGAAACTACTGTTATATTGTGTTTATGTATCTGTGCCTTACTGAGTTCGTGTAATACTAAATCAAATACAAAAAAACAGGATATCCCGCCTGCGGACTCCGCTCCCAACATTATTTTTATCCTGGCCGATGATATGGGGATAGGCGATCTGGGTTGTTACGGGCAAGAACATATTCTCACACCTAACATAGACCGATTGGCAGCCCAAGGAATGCGGTTTACCCGGTTTTATGCGGGTAGTACCGTCTGCGCTCCCTCACGTGCCAGCCTAATGACCGGGCAACACACGGGAGTAACCCATATTCGTGGTAACGGGGAGTATCCGCTAAGGGAAACGGATACGATTATTCCGCAACTGTTGCAAAAAGAAGGGTATACTACAGCCATGTTCGGTAAATGGGGATTAGGTGTAGAAGGCACCACCGGTGCACCTCAGAGAAAAGGCTGGGATCACTTCATCGGTCATCTCCATCATGTTGATGCCCATTACCAGCGGCCGGATTCGTTATGGCGTGTACGCGATGGCAAACTGGAAAAATTCGGTACCCCCTCAGACAGTTATGGCAATGAGATATTTGCGGAAGAAGCGCTGAGCTTTATAGAAAAACAACCGAAGGACAAGCCTTTCTTTCTCTACCTGTCTTTTACCATACCCCACGCGGAACTTATTACCGCAGAAAAATATATGGAGCCCTATCTCAATGAGTCGGGCGAAAGTCGTTTTATGCCGGAAAAGCCCTGGCCTGACGGACAGCATTACGGAGGGCAACCTTATCCTAAAGCCGCCTATGCCGCGATGGTAAGCAGTATCGATCAATATACGGGCCGTATAACACAACTGTTAAAAGAAAAGGGCATGGATGAAAATACCCTGGTACTGTTTACCAGCGATAACGGCACGCATATAGAAGGAGGTCGTACCATGGAGGACGTTTCTTTCTTTAAAAGCAGCGGACCTTATAAAGGCGTGAAGCGGGATGTATACGAAGGCGGAATACACGAACCGTTTATAGCACACTGGCCCGGTAAAATAAAACCCGGGCAGGTGAGCGATCATATCGGTGCTTTCTGGGATGTAATGCCTACATTGGCGGAACTGGGTGGTGTAAAGAAATTGCCCGCCAATAGCAACGGAATTTCCTTTGTCCCTGAATTACTGGGAAAAGGAAAACAGGCCGAACATCCGTACCTCTACTGGGAATTTTACGAACAGGGCGGCAAACAGGCCGTACGCAAACAAAACTGGAAAGCGGTACGGCTACAGGTGAAAAAAGATAATAATGCGCCGCTGGAACTGTATGATCTCGGTAAAGACCCGGAAGAAAAACACAATATAGCGGAAAAACATCCGGAGATCGTAAAGGAAATGGACAGCATCATGCGGGAAGCGCACACGCCCAACCCGTTGTTTTCTTTTTAGAAACAATTTCCTAGAATTCAAACCAGGATTTTACCTGCGCTTTGGTATCTGTTGTATGGGATTTGTGGAGGAATTCGTTTCTGGATTTATCATAAATATAATCCGAAGCCCATTCCTTATGATTTTCGGCAAGCGCCCGGATACTTTCGCATACATACCGTATTTCGTCACAGCTTAGTGTAGGGTGAATGGACATGCGTATCCAGCCCGGTTTTTTCATCAGGTCACCAAGTGTTATTTCTTCTACCAGCTTATTGGAGGTTTCCTGGTCTACATGCAGCAGGAAGTGCCCGTACGTACCTGCGCAACTACACCCACCCCGGGTTTGTATACCGAAGCGATCGTTGAGCAGCTTCACTCCGAGATTGTAATGAAGGTCGTCAATAAAAAAAGACAATACCCCCAAACGGTCTTTATGCTGCGGCGCCAGTATTTTAACGTTAGGTACATCCGATAGGAAATTAAACACCTGTTCCAGTATCTCATGCTCCCTGTCCAGGATATTCGCTACGCCCATCTGCTCTTTCAACCGGATACATAAAGCTGTTTTGATAGCCTGTAAAAACCCGGGAGTTCCGCCGTCTTCACGTTCTTCGATATTCTCTATGTATTTGTGTTCTCCCCAGGGATTAGTCCAGGTTACCGTTCCACCTCCCGGAGAATCGGGAATCATATTTTTATACAGTTTTTTATCGAAAAGCAATACTCCGGAAGTGCCGGGTCCGCCCAAAAATTTATGGGGAGAAAAGAAAATGGCGTCCAGAGAAGCTTCTTCATCCTCAGGATGCATATCGATCTCCACATAAGGTGCCGAGCAGGCAAAATCCACAAAACACACTCCGCCGTGACGGTGTATTACTTTGGCTATATCGTGATAGGGAGTCTGTATACCTGTTACATTACTACATGCAGTTACCGAAGCTATTTTCAATGGCCTGTCCCGGTGCTTCTCCAGCAACTCCAACAGGTTTTCCATACAAAACAGCCCTTCATCATCTGCCGGTACTACTTCTACAATAGCAACAGTCTCCAGCCATGATGTCTGGTTGGAATGGTGTTCCATATGGGTTATAAAAACCACGGGACGCAGATCATCCGGGATGGTGGTGTGTTTTCGGAGGTTTTCCGGCACTTTAAGCCCCAGGATACGCTGAAATTTATTAATAACCCCCGTCATTCCGCTTCCGGAGGTGATGAGTATATCATCCTTCTTTCCGTTTACGTGCTTCTTAATAATATGTCTTGCTTCATGATAAGCCAGCGTCATTGCCGTTCCGGACACTGTGGTCTCGGTATGGGTATTGGCTACGTACGGCCCGAAATCCCGTAACAACTTTTCCTCAATAGGCCGGTATAAACGACCGCTTGCCGTCCAGTCCGTATACACTATACGTTTTGTCCCGTAAGGCGATTCGAATTCCTGGTCAATCCCGACGATATTGTCCCGGAACGGTTTAAAATACGCTTCCAGTTCCGTCCGGAATATTTTGGATTCTTCTGCTGCTGTTACCATGATATAAATATTAATTAAGCCGTAAATCTATGCTTTATTAAGAGCCATGTGTAATATAGGGTATGGTTTTCCGGTACTGTCCAGTGCCGACCTGCCCACTATCTTAAACCCCATATGTTCGTAAAAACCTACGGCCTGCAGATTATCTTCGTTCACATCCACCTTATCCGCATGCATTTCCTTCACCGCATATTGCAGGAGCCTCTTTCCATAGCCTTTTCCCCTAGCCTCCGGGTGGATAAAAAGCATTTCTATACTGGGCCCGGAAACTCCCAAAAAGGCCACGATAGCCTGTTCTTCATTCCGGATACACTTTACGTCCATCATCTTTAAATACGTATTTCGTATTAAAGGACGGAAAAACACTATGTCTTCTTCTTTCACGAAATCGTGGGTAGCCCTGACTGAAGCTTCCCATACTTCTATTACTTCATCAAGATCCTGTTCTTCAACTATGTGTATAGGATATTCTTTAGTCATTCTTTAACCTTATTTATTATTTTACAGAAACCAGGTTTTCTATTTCGGATATTATTTTATCCGCAAGCGTATTGGCCTCTTCCTGGTTTTTTGCCTCGGTATAAATCCGGATAATAGGTTCCGTATTTGACTTTCTGAGGTGTACCCAGTTTTCGGGAAAATCGATCTTAACACCATCAATAGTCGATATATCTTCGTTTTTATATCTTTCTTCCATTTCCTTTAATATGGCATCTACATCGATCTGTGGTGTAAGCTGTATTTTCTTTTTACTCATAAAATACGAAGGATAACCTGCCCGGAGTTCACTTACCGGGATCTTTTTCTCCGCCAGGAGCGACAGGAAAAGAGCTACCCCAACCAGGGCATCCCGGCCGTAATGCAGTTCCGGATAAATAATCCCCCCATTACCTTCACCTCCTATTATAGCATTAGTCTCTTTCATCAGTTCCACGACGTTCACTTCACCTACGGCACTGGCACGATATTCCCCGCCGTGTTTTTCGGTGATGTCGCGCAAAGCTCTTGAAGAAGACATATTAGATACCGTATTGCCGGGAGTTTTGCCCAGTACATAGTCTGCACAAGCTACCAGGGTATATTCTTCACCGAACATCTCGCCGTCTTCACTCATAAAAGCCAGGCGGTCCACATCGGGGTCTACCACAATACCGAAATCGGCCTTTTCTTTGACAACCAGTTCCGAAATATCCGTAAGGTGTTCTTTTAACGGTTCCGGATTGTGTGGAAAATGCCCGTTAGGTTCACAATAGAGTTCTATAGCCTCCACTCCCAGCCTTTCGAGCAAACGGGGAATGGCAATCCCCCCGGTGGAGTTAACACCGTCTACAACAACCCTGAACCGGGCTTCTTTAATGGCTTTGGTATTGACCAGCGGAAGGTTCAGGACTTCATCTATGTGTATATCTATATAAGCTTCGTTTAGCGTCACTTTTCCGAGGTGGTCCACATCGGCAAACTCAAAGGTCTCGGCTTCGGCAAGTTCCAGTATTTTAGCTCCTTGTGCCGCGTTAAGGAATTCTCCTTTATGATTGAGCAGCTTCAGAGCATTCCATTGTTTGGGGTTATGACTCGCCGTGAGTATGATTCCGCCATCCGCATGCTCCAGGGGCACGGCAACTTCTACCGTCGGTGTGGTGGACAAATCCAGTTTTACCACATCTATTCCCAGGCCGGTAAGGGTTTGAATAACCAGTCCCTGTATCATTTCTCCCGATATCCGGGCATCCCTTCCTATGACTACTTTAAGTTTTTCTTTGCCCTGGTTCTCTTCCTTTAACCAGGTTCCGTAAGCCGCGGCAAACTTTACGGCGTCTATAGGTGTCAGGTTGTCTCCCGGGGCTCCTCCTATCGTCCCCCGTATTCCGGATATGGATTTTATTAATGTCATAAATATATTAAGTGTTGTTGTTTATTGCCCGTTTCCGACAAAAACGATGCTATGATTCCGCATTTTTGCCATAAAAACAGAACAAATATACAATTATCTGCTTTCAGATTCCGGAATAACGATTTTAGATTTGGAGTTAGTAGTGATTCATTAAATTTTGATAACAAGTCAGCTTCATCTCCTTTGTGTATACTTGGAGCCTCCTTCGGCATCTTAGGACATCGCTTTGTGGTTGATATTTAACCACAGAACACGAAAATTTACACAAAGTTCGCAAAGGCAAATTGAAATGAAAAAAACGAAAAGATGCTTGAAGCCTGTTATATTAGTACTTTACAAGGATGGACTAAAAATTAACGCATCACTACTAATTTGGAGTTATACTTCTAAATTATAAAACCGGGAGCCCTTATTTAAAAAACAAGGCCGGGAAATATGGTATATTACCAGATTCCCCGACCTGCAATAAGAACAAATACTGCCAGCTTCCATCGGTTTTTCATAAGTATATCTTGTTTTGATTGTAATTGGAAATTCTGTTAATATCTATACGGTATTACTTTAAACGGTCCGTTCCACTCTTCTAAAAGAAACAAATAATCTGCTTCAATACAAATAGTTATATCCCGGACATTTTATCTTTAATACTTTATAGTTACACTGACTATAAGTGTACTTAATAATTTTTAATACTGCAATATTTTGTAATATAATTTTTGTAATTACTAAAAAAATGAGATATTTATAACCCTATTGATAATAGTCTCTCTACCCCTTTCCTCTCACCGGGAAAAACAGGAACTTTGAGGCCTGTTTTGATCGGGCGCAGGACTTAACTTAAACGAAAGATACAAATGAATAAAAAAGCCATTGATTCCGTGTCTATAAAAGAGATGGACAGTGAAGATGTTGTAGATACGGTAACCATTGATTGCACCATATTCGGATTTAATGAAGGGGAACTGGAAGTGTTGCTGGTACAGCATGCCGAAGGTATAAGCAAAGGAAAATGGGGATTGCCCGGAGGGTGGATCAAGAAAGAAGAAAGTATAGACAACGCGGCATACAGGCTTTTAAGGGAACTGACCGGAATAGACAATATATATCTCGAACAACTGAAAGCTTTTGGAAGCCCTAAAAGGTTTCCCCTTAGCCGGGTTATCACCATAGGATATTACGCCCTTATCAAAAAGGAAGATTATCGTCTGACTCCCGGTTTTACCGCTTCTGCCGTTAAATGGTATAAAGTAAAGGACGTTCCGGAACTCATCTATGACCACGAAGATATCCTGGAGGTAAGCCTTAAACGCTTAAAAAGAAGAGTAAGGCAGGCCCCGGTAGGTTTTAACCTGCTTCCGGAAAAATTTACCTTGTTGCAATTGATGCACCTCTACGAAGAGATCCTGGGGGTCGAAATGGACAAACCCAATTTTCGACGCAAATTCCTTCGCATGAAACTCCTGGTGCCACTGGACGAAAAAGAAACAGACGTATCGCACCGGGCGGCACAGTTATACAAATTCGATCCTAAGATCTATGAAAAGCTTACGGAGAAAGGGTTTAACTTCGAATTTTAATGGATCTGTGGTGTTGAAAAATATATTCCAACAGAGATAACTGAAGTTAAAACCCTGTCTGCAGTCAAGTATAAGCGTAGTGCAGGCCCGACAATAATTGGGATTATAGCTGCACTTTATTAGCGTGAAAAATTGTAGTCTGATTATTAGGTTATTAAGTTAATCCGTGTTGCCTGAATAACCTAATAACCCAACAACTAAAGAATAATTTCATAGTGGTTTAGTTAAGTTTTTCCAATTGTGTTAGCAGTACTTTTGCGTGTTCCCGTGCGTTAGCTTTTATTTCATTTTCTTTGTAGCCGTCCGCTAAAGAAGTTTTATAAAGATAAATAGGGTCAATATAATTCATTTGTGCAAAATAGGCGGTTTGCTCCAGGTTCTTACAAAACTCATGAACACGAAAATGGTGTTTCCCGAATGTTGTGTAACCGCTTTCGGCACCACCGACGGTAAAGCTTGGTATAAAATTTTTCCCTTTCAACTTATCTCCTTTCGAACCAAAGGCAAACCGGTATACAAATACCACATCGAACCAATGTTTTAGAATAGCAGGCATATTGTACCAGTAAAACGGGTACTGAAAAACAATGGTCTCATGTCTTAACAATACTTCCTGTTCTGCTTCTGCGTCAATTTTGTAATCAGGATATAATTTTTGAATGTCCCTGATTTCTATTTCCAAATTGCTTTTTTTCAACTCCTCAACAATTGTCTTGTTTGCAAATGACTTTTCATAAGTCGGATGTCCTAAAATAATAAGTGCCATAATCGTTCAATTTTTAATAATGAAATGAGTTAACTATAATAATTATAGTTGCAAAACTAATTTGAGCTTCTTAAATTTGCAATAACTATCCATTTCGATAGGTCTAAAAAAATAAACCATGAAGGACGAATGCATAGGAGATTATGTAAAACTCAAAGGGAAAGTTTATCCGTGTTCCGTAAGTTTGACTATGGATTTGATTGGCGGTAAGTGGAAAGCCGTTATACTTTATCATTTGACAGATGCTAAAAAAAGATTTAGCGAACTTCGCAGGGAAATGCCATCTGTTACGGAAATGACTTTGAGTTTGCAATTAAAACAATTGGAAAGAGACGGTTTGATTTCGAGAAGGGTTTATGGCAGGAAACCACCTGTAAAAGTTGTGTATAGCTTAACTGATTTTGGTAAATCTTTTATTCCGGTTTTGGAATCCATTACTAAATGGGGAAATCAGGTTGTAAATGAAAAGGGCGAATTTGTAAGCAGTTCGTCTTAAATGGTTATATAAACCAATCGATTCGCGCCCGATCCCTGTCGAGATTGTATGATCATTCAGCCCGGTATGATTCGCTATAACGCTCAATCTTCACATTCCCTCCCACTTTCTTTTACTACTCCCTATTTTTTGAATATTTTAGCAACGTTTTTTCCGGCAGGTGTTTTTGCCACCGGTTTTATACTAATAATTAGTTTACACACTAACAATTATACACATCTACATGAAAAATACAGCACTAACCGATGTACACATCGCTCTTGGGGCCAAAATGGTACCTTTTGCAGGATATAACATGCCTGTGCAATACGAAGGGGTTAACGCAGAACACGAAACCGTCAGAAACGGTGTAGGGGTTTTTGATGTAAGCCACATGGGGGAATTTCTTCTCCGCGGAAACAAGGCGCTGGACCTTATTCAGAAAGTAACTTCCAATGACGCTTCCAAGCTTACCATTGGCAAAGCACAATATAGCTGTATGCCCAATGATAAAGGTGGTATAGTGGACGATCTTATCGTTTATAAACTCGATGAGGAAGAATACTTATTGGTGGTAAACGCCTCTAATATAGAAAAAGACTGGAACTGGATAGCGTCGCAAAACAGCTTCGGTGTGGATATGGAAAACATATCGGATAATTATTCCCTGCTGGCCATCCAGGGTCCAAAAGCCGTAGAAGCTATGCAGTCACTAACCCCTGTTGATCTGTCTGCTATCCCTTTCTACAGTTTTGTAACAGGCGAATTTGCCGGGGCAAAGGACATTATAATCTCTGCTACCGGTTATACAGGTAGCGGCGGTTTTGAAATTTACTGTAAGAACGAAGATGCAAAACAGGTATGGGATAAGGTTTTTGAAGCGGGTGCCGGTTTTGGTATCAAGCCCATCGGACTTGCCGCCAGGGATACGCTCCGGCTGGAAATGGGATATTGCCTGTACGGTAATGATATTGACGACACCACGTCGCCCATAGAAGCAGGACTGGGATGGATTACCAAATTCACCAAAGATTTCGTAAATGCCGTGGCGCTTAAGGAACAAAAGGAAAATGGTGTAAAGAGAAAGCTTGTCGCTTTTGAACTTGCGGAAAAAGGTATTCCGAGACAAGGCTACGACATTGTAAATGGAGAAGGTAAAGTTATAGGAAATGTAACCAGCGGTACGATGTCTCCTTCCCTTGGTAAAGGTATTGGGTTGGGTTATGTCCCCACAGAACTGGCAGGAGTTGGAAATACCATTCAAATACAGATAAGAAAGAAAGCTGTTCCCGCAACTGTGGTAAAATTGCCCTTTTACAAGAAGTAAAAAACATCGGGAAGACGGATTGTTTTAATAAAACTGTAATCGGTCCTCTGTCAAAAAAGGAAATTAAACTGCGGAATAGAAATCCATAGATTTCTGGTAGAATAAAAGTCTGTTTTGCCACGGATATATTAATAGTTATCTCAAAAATTATCCGTGTATCCGTGGCGAAAATGTATAGAAACTAAAACAACTGTAATGAAGTATCAGGATATCCTGGAAGAAATTCACGTTACATTAAAAGGCACCCCGGAAAAGGGTACCGTAGCTTCCTATATCCCGGAGCTTCAGAAAGTGGATGCCAGTCGTTTTGGCCTTTATCTCCTGACATTGGATAAAGAAGAACACGGTATGGGAGATTTTGATGTTCCGTTTTCCATACAGAGTATATCCAAAGTACTCTCCCTGGCGAAAGCGCTGAACTTCGTAGGAACTGATCTGTGGAAACGGGTCGACGTAGAGCCATCGGGAAATCCTTTCAACTTCCTGGCCTTGCTGGAACTGGAAAAAGGCATCCCGAGAAATCCGTTTATCAATGCCGGGGCCATAGTTATCAGTGATATTCTTCTCTCTCACTTTTCCGATCCTAAGAAAGATTTCTTAAATTACGTGAGAGAACTTGCGGAAGACGATTCTATTAACTATAATGAAGCTGTAGCCCGTTCGGAAAAAGCTACCGGTTTTCGCAATGCTGCCGCAGCCAATCTTTTGAAGTCCTTCGGAAATATGAACAATAAGGTCGAAGATGTACTGGACTTCTATTTTTACCAATGTGCCCTGTCTATGACCTGCAGGCAACTGGCAAGAACATTTTATATGTTTGCCAATTCCGGTAAGAATGCCTCCGGCAAAGTATTCCTGACCCCGAGCCAGGCAAAAAGGATCAATGCCGTGATGCTTACCTGTGGTTTTTATGACGAAGCGGGAGAATTTGCGTTTGAAGTAGGCCTGCCCGGAAAAAGTGGTGTAGGCGGAGGTATTGTTGCCGTACATCCGGAAAAATACTGTATCTCCACCTGGTCTCCCGGACTCAACGAAAAAGGAAACTCCCTTTTGGGAATGCAGGCCCTGGAAATGTTTACCACCAAAACAGGACTGTCTATATTTTAATACAAAATAACAAATAGCTTTGAAAAGGATATTGATATTAGGAGCAAGCGGATTTATAGGAGGCAGCCTCTACAGGGAGCTATGCCCCTATTACGATACGTATGGCACCTATTTTACCAATACTTCTTACGCGGATAACCAGCACTTTTTGCACTTCAACCTGGAAACCGACCCGATAGAATCTATTATTCAGGCCGTAAAACCCAGTTGTATTATATCTGCCCTTCGCGGTAATTTTGAAGAACAGGTAGCCCTCCACAAGGAAATTACAATCCTTATAGCCAAGCGGGACATTCGTATTATATTCCTCTCTTCGGCCAATGTATTTGATGCTTTCAGTAATTTCCCCTCTTACGAATACGACAAGACATTATCCGAAAGTATTTACGGGAAATTTAAAATAAAAATAGAGAACATGTTTCTCCGGCTGCCCGTGTGGCAATATGTCATAGCCCGTATGCCCATGGTCTTCGGCCCCAACTCCCCACGGCTCAATGAACTGAAACAATACCTGCAAAACAGGGAAGCCTACGAAGTCTTTCCGGACCTGGTAATGAACGTCACCAGTGCCGATAAAGTAGCACAGCAGGTACATTATTTACTGAACCGGCATAAATCGGGGATCTATCACCTGGGTAGCCGCGACCTCATACACCACGATGAGTTTATCCGGGAAATTTCGGAAGAACTCGGATTTAAAAATCCACTTTTTAAAAACGTTTACACCAGGAATACCGACAGATTCCTCGCCGTATTACCGAAAGACAATAAATTACCGGAACAATACCAGGTAGAAGTGGCAGATGTAATTAAAAGTACGATTCTCCGCTGAGTATGGCAGTAAAGATAGCCGGTTCGGGAGTCTTGAATTTATGTCACAGTGCATGTCAATAGTTCCTAAGATAATGACAGGCATTGTTTTATAAAGACTGATAAGAGATAGAGAAACAAAATAGATCTCTGAAATGCTTTAAAAACAACAGTCTACTAAATAAATTGGACAATAAAAACGAACTTTATATTTTTGTACGATTGACAACAAAAAGTACATAACTTAATAATGCATTATATTTATGGGAAGAGCTTTTGAGTTCAGGAAAGCACGGAAATTAAAAAGGTGGGGGGCCATGGCCAAAACCTTTACCCGTATTGGTAAGGATATCGTAATTGCGGTAAAAGAAGGCGGACCCAACCCGGAAGCCAATGCACGCCTGAGGGCCGTAATCCAGAATGCCAAGGCAGCCAATATGCCAAAGGATAACGTAGAGCGCGCCATAAAAAAAGCTTCCGACAAAAATACCGAAAACTTCAAAGAAGTGCTTTTCGAAGGCTACGGCCCGCACGGAATAGCGGTTCTGGTAGAAGCTGCCACGGATAACAATAACCGGACAGTAGCCAACATACGAAGCTATTTCAACAAATGCAACGGCAGCCTGGGAACCAGCGGCTCGGTAGAATTTATGTTTGACCATACCTGTAACTTCCGCATCAGTGCCGAAGGTATGGATATAGAAGAACTGGAACTGGAGATGATAGACTTCGGTGCCGAAGAGGTTTTTATGGATGAAGACGGCATACTTATCTATGCCCCTTTCGAAAGTTTCGGTGCCATACAGAAAGAACTGGAAAGCCGGGATATAGAGATCCTGTCTTCCGGATTCGAAAGGATTCCGCAGGTAACCAAAAAACTGGATCCTGAACAGGTGGCCGACATTGAAAAACTATTGGAAAAGATAGAGGAAGACGACGATGTGCAGAACGTCTATCACACTATGGAAGAATAATCAAGAATTAAAAAATAATTTCTAATTCAACAATAAAAGCCATCTGTTTTAAACAAGATGGCTTTTTAATGAGTTTAATACTAATCTGTTACCTTTAATGTATTCTTGAAAAAAGTCCTTTCCCATTACCGGAACCGCCACTTCCGGTTATGGTAATATGGCCTGTATTTCCATTTCCGTCATATCCCCAGGCCAAATTGTCTTTTGCTGTATTATTCGTCACCGTATGCGGAACAGATTGACCTGCACTACCTAATTTAAAACCGTTTCCATCTCCATTGGGACCATATCCATTGTTACTGGCCGTACACCCCCTGATCGTTACCGTGTAAGGTTGACCATATAAATCCCAACCATCGTCGGAATTGTGATGAGCAGTACAATTTTCAAATACATTATTTCTTCCCGCCGATAATTTACAAGCATATCCGTCTGCGTTTTCCCCTCCGGTCTGGGAATCGTAGTTATCGTGTGAATAGCACTGCCTGATATAATTGTCATGCCCCCCGTTATAGATTTGCAAACCGGTATCTCCATTATAAGAAGTTGTTACATTGTATGCATAATTATGACCTCCGTGTTGAAATACTATTCCACTATCAGGAGCGTTTCTTATAGTCATATTGGTAATATTCCAATAACTACCATTTACTTTGACCCCCCAACTACCGGAAGGTTGATTAGAGCAATTTAAAACGCCCCCGGTAATATTGATTTTGGAACTTGAAGTTCCACTTCTCGCCAATTCCAGAGTTTGTGTTAAATATATGGTTCCGCTAATGGTAATAATATCTCCCGGATTAGCAGAAGAAACAGCCGATCTTAAATCCGCTTCCGTAGTAACTGAAATTGATCTGGCAGAAGTTGCTTCCTTTCCTTTTGGAGAAATATCCGGCTCCGTGGTAACAACTTCTTCACTTAAAGAAGCATCTGGCTCAGTAATAAATGCTTCTTCTTTTTCACAGGCTAAGAAGGTTAAAATCCCACTCAGCAGGATTAATTTGATTTGGGTTTTCATAATAAAAATGTTTTGTTTAGTTATCTCATAATCACCTTGATTATTTATTTTAAAAGCTATAAATCATTGTTACCTTTTAAAAAACAACAATGTTATCGTTTTATAATTCAAATTAAATATAAGTAATTGGCCATGTATACTAAAAACTTTAACTCATAGTGTTAGTAATTATTTTCCTACTTTAATAAGGCTGAATATTCCTCAAAATCCAAGCCTGCATTCGAAGTATTCCGCAAACCATGGAAGGGATTCGTTTTTAGAAATATTCTTTAAAACCCTTATTTTTTTATGAAATTAGGAATAAAAAAGATACTAAACAAAAGAAATGTAATCGATTGCAAGAAAATAGTGAAAAAATCCTGTCCAACTCTGCTATTTTAAACTTATTCGCTTTTAGAATAGTATCCTGAAAATTAAGAATACAGACAGCTTCTTAATTCTTAATTTCAAAATCCCAGTCCATCACAAAATCGTCCATGATATAGCCGTTACCTATGGGAATAACTTCTTCGGAAGTTTTTTTAAACCCTATTTTTTCGTAAAAACCGATAGCAGGATTGTATTTGTTAACATTGAGGGACAATATGGTGTCTTTTTTCTGCGCAGCCACTTGCCTGCATTTCTCAATAAGTTTCTTTCCCACACCTTTTCCCTGTGTCTCCGGTAAAATGTATATCTTGTGTATTTTTGTTTTCGGAATATTCCTATAACCGGTTTCACAAGACAGGAAACCCAGGTAGCCCTCCCCTTCCGCAGCCAGGAAAAAACGGTGTCCTTTTTGTTCCATCTGTTCCGCTAATGCTTCCGTGCTGTACATCATGTCCAGCATATAAGCTATCTGTTTTTCCGTCAGGATGTCCTTAAATGTATCCGGCCAGGTGCGGTTGGCTATCTGCTGAATTATCGGGATGTCTCCCATAGCGGCCTCTCTGATTTCTATCATAGGTTTTATTCTTGTATTACACCCCCTCTGCCTACGGCATCTCCCTTTTAACTTCATTATCAAATTGACACATTATCTCATTACCCTATTATCGTACCAGTTTTTTTGCCTTTTCCTGTATAATAAGCCCCACCGGCTTGTCCTCTATCTTGCTTTCCAGCCAGGAAATAATATCCAGGTACAGAAATGCTCTTCTTTCATACGGATCATTGTCCAGTTCTTTAAAACGGGCATGGAGTTTTTTGAATTCCTTTTTGAGTTCGTGCGGATAAATATTACCCAGGTTCCGGAGGAATTTTATCATTTCTTTCTGGACCTCGTGCAGGTCGTTCATTTTCAATAAAAACTTATACGTACTCTTTAGCTGCACATCCAGGTGGTAATCCATTCCCGCTTCATAATGCGCCACCAGGCTGAGTACCCTGGAAAAACACATGAGGTCCTCGCGCATGGTCAGGTTTTTATTATCTATGATCTTCTTCAGGTATGTGATGCACATTTTATTATCTCCGTTACCGAAATACATACAGGCGATCTTGTAATAAAAGACCATAACATGATGTTCGTCTGTAGTATCCCCGTGCTCCTTCAACTCTTTCAGAATATCATCCACAAGCAAAAGCCCGTCCTTAAAAGAGCCTTCCATAAAATGCAGGTTCAGTTTATTGATATAAATGTATAAGAAACAAAGTGAGGAAACATTTTCGTTCTTCGGGAACGGGTTGGAGGCAATGGTCTGCTCCAGGCGGTTCAGAACTACTTTAAACTGCGTTTTGTACTTCAGCATAAAAAGCGATTCCAGCAGGTAGTTATTTCCTTTGAGGTAATACACCGGGTTCAGGTAGATCATCTGCTCGTTTTCGTAGAACAGGTCCGTAAGTTTACTGGCATATTTAAAACAGGAAAGAAAATCCTGGGTGAGAAAACTGTACCATAAATGCGCCTTGTACAACCACAGTTTTTCCCGGAAACCGAGATCCTCCAGTTTACATTTGGGCAACCGGGAATAAAAGTATTCCGTAATACGCTGATTTTCCTCATCACTTTTTACGTAACCCGATTTGAGCAGTATACCATAGAGTTGCAGAGACAAATTGGACAACCTGCTCGTAACAACGTTTTGCATACTCAGTTCCTTGGCCTGTACGGCAAGTTCATCGGCCCGGCCACTCATACTGCGCGTAATATACTGGGTTTCGATGATCTTCTCGAATTCCACGATCTCGTAAGCGATGTTCTTCTCTTCGTTCTCGATAGCAAGTTGCTTGGCCTTTTCCAATATTTTCAGGCTTTGCCGGTACAAGCCTTTATGATAGAGTATGGTGGCAAAATCCATTTGCTCGCGAATCTGTATTCTTATGTTCTGGTTCACCGGGTTCAACCGGAGACTTACCAGGACCTGCTTATACAAATGCGCTTTCAGATTGGATAATTGTTGCTTTTTGACGATTCCGCTCTTTAAAATTTCCTTTTCACTATAATCGTGCATTTTATCCAGAAGATTAAAAAGTGCGAGAAATTTGGCATCCGCGTTTACTCCTAATCGATTAACATATAGTTTGAATTGTCTCTTTTCAGACTTCGAAAGCGATTTTATCAAAACAAACAACGAATCTTTTTGTGCATTTGTCATTGTAATAAAACTGATATTAAAAACCTAGTTATCAAATTGTTAAGTTTTATATTTTTTTGTTAAGCATTGTAAAGCACTACAACTGAAATCCTTTGTTTGAATTTGCAAAATATAAATTCGTATTAGAATAATAAAATTAAGCCTAATAATTTGACATGAGTAAAGAAAAAGTACAAATCTTTGACACCACTCTTCGGGATGGCGAACAAGTGCCCGGATGCAAACTGAATACCAAACAGAAACTGGTAATTGCGGAGCGTCTGGACGAACTTGGGGTGAATGTCATAGAGGCCGGATTCCCCATCTCCAGCCCCGGAGATTTTACATCGGTCGTCGAAATAGCAAAAATAGTGAAAAATGCGACAGTATGCGGACTCACCAGGGCGGTTAAAAAAGATATTGAAGTTGCTGCCGAAGCCCTGAAATTTGCTAAAAGACCTCGTATCCACACGGGAATAGGTACTTCGGACTCCCATATAACCCACAAGTTCAAGGCAACCCGTGAGGAGATCATCGAAAGAGCGGTCAGTGCGGTTGCTTATGCCAGGACTTTTGTGGACGATGTGGAATTTTATGCCGAAGATGCCGGGCGTACGGATAACGAATTTCTTGCACGAGTCTGTGAAGCGGTTGTAGCGGCCGGAGCCACTGTGCTCAATATACCGGACACTACCGGGTATTGTCTGCCCGAAGAATATGGCGCCAAAATAAAATACCTGAAAGAAAATGTAAAGGGTATTGAAAAAGCAATACTTTCCTGCCACTGCCATAACGACCTCGGTCTGGCCACGGCAAACTCCATATCCGGAGTAATCAACGGTGCAAGA
The DNA here is from genome assembly GCF_052983315.1 of Sinomicrobium endophyticum. Classification (NCBI taxonomy): domain Bacteria; kingdom Pseudomonadati; phylum Bacteroidota; class Flavobacteriia; order Flavobacteriales; family Flavobacteriaceae; genus Sinomicrobium; species Sinomicrobium endophyticum. Next base: position 214,713 of record NZ_JBRKIS010000010.1, on the reverse strand, counting down.
CAAATAGAATGTACCATAAACGGCATCGGTGAACGTGCCGGAAATACTTCCCTGGAAGAAGTAGTGATGATCCTTCGCCAGCATCCTACCCTCGATCTCGATACCAATATCAATTCCAGATTACTGTACAGCACCAGCCGGATGGTTTCCGAAAGTATGGGTATGCCCGTACAGCCCAATAAGGCAATTGTAGGCGCTAACGCTTTTGCGCACAGCTCCGGTATTCACCAGGACGGGGTGATCAAAAACAGGGAAACATACGAAATTATAGACCCGGCCGATGTAGGCGTAACCGAATCGGCTATAGTACTTACGGCAAGAAGCGGACGTGCCGCGCTGGCATACAGGGCTAAAAAGGTAGGATACGAACTCACCAAACTTCAACTGGATGATGTATACCAGGAATTCCTGAAATTCGCCGACAAGAAAAAAGAAGTAATAGATCAGGATATACATGACATCATGCATGTTTGTAAAATAACGGAAGCAAGGGCAGTTTAAGGGATTGTCAGATTATAATAAAAAAACTAACTATAACATCCTTTTGTAAAGCACAACAATCTCAAAATCCCTGAACGCACAACCTGCCCATTGCATGCAACTAAAGTAAAAAACGAATGAAGAAGACATTATTTGATAAAGTTTGGGATAGCCATGTGGTCGATTCTGTAGAGAATGGACCACAAATATTATATATAGATAAACACCTGATCCACGAGGTAACCAGCCCTCAGGCATTTGCAGAACTGGAGCAAAGGAATATTCCCGTTTTCCGTCCCGATCAGATCGTAGCCACTGCAGATCATAACGTGCCCACGCTTAATCAGCACCTGCCTATTCAGGATGCTCTTTCCAGGAACCAGGTAGAACAGTTAACGGAAAACTGTAAAAAACACGGGGTAACGCTGTATGGACTGGGCCACAAATACCAGGGTATTGTTCACGTTATGGCCCCGGAACTTGGGATTACCCAACCCGGAATGACCATGGTGTGCGGAGATAGCCACACCTCTACTCACGGTGCTTTCGGTACCATAGCATTCGGTATCGGTACCAGCCAGGTAGCCCAGGTTTTTGCCAGCCAGTGCCTGTTGTTGAGCAAACCTAAAAAAATGAGGATCAACGTTAACGGAAAGCTTCGTAAAGGCGTACTTCCTAAAGACGTTATCCTGTATATCATTGCCAAACTCGGAACTAATTCCGGTACCGGGTATTTTGCGGAATATGCCGGTGATGTTTTTGAGAATATGAGCATGGAAGGGCGAATGACCGTGTGTAACATGAGTATAGAAATGGGAGCCCGTGGCGGTATGATAGCGCCGGACGAAACCACTTTTGCTTATGTAAAAGGAAAAGAATTTGCCCCGAAAGGAGAAGAATTTGACAAAAAAGTTGCGTACTGGAAAACACTTAAGACCGATGAAGGCGCCGTGTTTGATAAAGAATATTCTTTTGATGCGGAAGATATCGCTCCAATGGTAACTTACGGAACCAACCCGGGAATGGGTATCAAAATAGACGGGTACATTCCGGAACTGAATGATATTTCTTTTGAGAAATCGCTGAAATATATGGGATTTGAAAAAGGAGAAACCCTGCTGGGCAAACCGGTCAATTACGTATTCATCGGGAGTTGTACCAATTCCCGTATCGAGGATTTCCGAATAGCGGCCGATTATATCAAAGGAAAACAAAAGGCAGCCAATGTAAATGCCCTTATCGTACCCGGATCCCAACAGGTAGCCAAACAGATCGAGGAAGAAGGCCTGAAAGAAGTATTTGAAGAAGCCGGTTTCGTATTACGCCAGCCCGGTTGTTCTGCCTGTCTAGCCATGAATGATGATAAGATCCCGGCAGGAGAGTATTGTGTGTCCACCTCTAACAGGAATTTCGAAGGACGCCAGGGACAGGGAGCACGTACCATACTGGCCAGCCCCCTTATCGCTGCCGCTACCGCTATAAAAGGAGCCATAGCCGCTCCCTATGAGGAAGAGATAACCGCCTTGGCATAATATTAAATAGAAAAGACGCACGGCCGTGCATCTCAATCAGAAAAGAGACCGCGCGTCTCCATCGTTAGTAGAAGAAAAGAAAAAATGGAAAAATTCATCACACATACATCAAGGGCCATTCCACTGTCCATAGAGAATATAGACACCGACCAGATCATTCCGGCGCGCTTTCTCAAAGCCACTAATAAAGACGGGTTCGGGGAAAATCTTTTCCGGGACTGGAGATATAACAAAGACGGTTCGGAGAACGAATCCTTCACCCTTAACGATACCAGGTACAGCGGAACCATCCTCATTGCCGGGGACAATTTCGGTTGCGGTTCCAGTCGTGAGCACGCTGCCTGGGCCCTGGCAGATTACGGGCTGAAAGTTATTGTTTCCAGTTACTTTGCCGATATATTCAAAGGAAATGCCCTCAATAACGGTTTATTACCCGTACAGGTATCTCCCGAATATCTCAAAGAGCTCCTGGCAGCGGTACAAAGCGACCCCGCTACGGAAATACTGGTAAATCTCGAAGAACAATATATAGCCATAAAAGGTTCGGATAAAAAAGAATCTTTTGAGATAGACACCTATAAAAAACTGTGTTTGCTGAACGGGTATGACGATATAGACTTCCTCATCAGCAAAAAGGACAAAATCGAAGAGTTTGAAAAAGAATTAAAACCGCAGATATGAAATTGAACATCGCACTTTTACCGGGAGACGGTATAGGCCCGGATGTAGTGGTACAGGCCGTAAAATCTTTGCAGGCTGTTGCCGATGCCTTCGGCCATACCTTCCATTTCGAAGAAGCCCTGGTCGGGGCTATAGCTATAGACAAAACAGGAGACCCTTTGCCGGAAGAAACCTTAGAGGTGTGCAGAAAGTCCGATGCCGTGCTTTTCGGTGCGATTGGAGATCCTAAATACGACAACGATCCTACTGCCAAGGTACGCCCGGAACAAGGTTTATTAAAACTCCGGAAATCCCTCGGGCTTTTTACCAATATCCGGCCCATTAAAGCCTATCCTACCCTTATTGAAAAATCTCCTTTGAAAAAAGAAATTATATCCGGAACGGATTTTACGATTTACCGGGAACTCACCGGGGGGATTTATTTCGGAGAAAAAAAACTTAGTGAAGACGGTACGGTAGCATCCGACCTCTGCGAATATTCCGAAGCGGAAATAGAACGTATAGCCCACCTTGCATTTAAAGCGGCCAGGAGCAGAAGAAATAAACTGACCCTGGTAGATAAAGCCAATGTTCTGGAAACTTCCAGGCTATGGCGCAGGGTAGTTACGGCTATCGGTAAAAGCTACCCGGACGTGGAACTGGATTTCCTTTTTGTTGATAATGCTGCCATGCAGATTATTCTCAATCCGGCCCAGTTTGACGTTATCCTTACAGAAAACATGTTCGGTGACATTATTTCCGACGAGGGAAGTGTCATCGGAGGTTCCATAGGTTTGCTCGCATCTGCTTCCGTTGGAAGTGACAATGCCATGTTCGAACCTATACACGGGTCTTATCCGCAGGCCAAAGGCAAAGATATTGCCAACCCGGTAGCGTCTATCCTTTCCGCTGCCATGCTCCTGGAGCATTTTAACCTGAAAGAAGAAGCGGAAGCCGTTAAAAATGCCGTAGAAAAGTCGTTGGAAAAAGGTGTGGTAACTCCCGATCTGGACAAAGACAGCAAATTTGGCACCGATAAAGTAGGTGATTTTATAGCCGACTTTATTCTTCACGCGGAAGATACCATTCAGGTTAATAAGGAAAACATTGAATTTGGGCAGTCTACCATTATATAAGATTTGATTTAGCTAACTGAAACTTTCCCAAAGAGAAACCCGGATTGTGCAAAATCCGGGTTTTGTTTTTATGCATATGTTGAAGATAATATATTCCCCTTCTACAGGATGTAATCCGTGCTCACAAAATTGGAAGCTTTACTGTTCAGAAGTTCCGTTAGAATAGCCCGGTTGTATTCATTGTCCTTCGATGCTACGAATGTACGTACGGAGAACGAACGCAAAGCATCGTGTACGCTAAGGGTACTTACGGCGGAGTCCTTTCTTCCTGTGAAAGGATACACATCCGGTCCGCGCTGACAGGAACTGTTCAGGTTTACCCGGCAAACCAGGTTCACCAAAGTATCGATAAGCGGTGCCAGGGTCTTGATATCCTGTCCGAACAAACTAACCTGTTGCCCGTAGTTGGACTCTGCCATATCATTCAGCGGCTCTTCAATACTTTTGAAAGGCAGGATGGGAATGAGCGGCCCGAACTGTTCTTCCCGGTACGCCCTGGAATCTTTGCTTACCGGGTACAACACCGGCGGAAAAATATAATTTTCCGTGCGTTGCCCTCCCCTTTCGTTGATAACCTTCGCCCCTTTGGCTACGGCATCATCGATAAGCTCCTGTATATAATCCGGTTTACCGGGTTCCGGCAGCGGAGTGAGCATAACTCCGGGCTCCCAGGGATTCCCGAATTTCAGTTCATCCACACGTCGGGCAAACCGTGTATTGAATTCTTCAACTACATCTTCATGTACATATAGTACTTTAAGGGCTGTACAACGCTGCCCGTTAAAGGACAGGGTACCCGAAATACATTCTTCTATGGCGAGGTCCAGGTCTGCGTCCGGCAATACGATAGCAGGGTTTTTGGCCTCCAGGCCCAAAACCAGTCTCAACCTGTTTTTATTAGGGTGCTGATCCTGTAAAGCAATGGCAGATGTACTATTACCTATCAGGGCAAGGACATCTATCTTCCCCGTTTGCATTATCGGGGCGGCCACTACCCTTCCCCTTCCGTAAAGGATGTTTACCACTCCTTTGGGAAAACTGCTACGGAAAGCTTCCAGTAACGGAGAAATAAGCAATACACCGTGTTTCGCAGGCTTAAACACTACGGTATTCCCCATCATAAGTGCGGGGATCAGTAAAGCAAAGGTTTCGTTAAGGGGATAGTTATACGGTCCCATACAGAGTACCACGCCAAGAGGTCCGCGACGAATGTGGGCATAAACCCCGCCGTGTTTTTCAAAACGTGCGCTGTCACGGTCCAGTTGTTTATAGTCTTCGATAGTATCGTAAATATATTCTACCGTTCTGTCAAATTCTTTCTCGGAGTCCGGGAGGTTCTTTCCTATTTCCCACATCAGGAGTTTTACAACTTCCTCACGCTTGGTTTTCATTTGCCGGACGAATTTTTCCATGCATGCTATCCTGTCCACTACCTTCATGGTGGGCCATAACCCCTGGCCTTTGTCATAGGCGTCACAAGCAGCATCCAGGGTTTCCAGCGCCGATGACCCGTCCATATCCGGAACGGTTCCCAGTAGTGTCGGTCCGTATTCGCCCTGGTCATTATGGGTATGTATGGAAGAATATACCTCGGCAAAACCGCCTTCCCATTTTTTTAGTTCGCCATTGGCCAGATAGGTGTCCTGGTGTATTGTGCTTTTCAATTTGAATTCTTCTTGAACGCTTTGCATCAGTGTGTTTTCGTTTTGTGGTTAAACTTGTTTGTCTTGTCTCTGTTTCAGACCAGAAACTGGAACAAATCCGGTTTGTTATTCAGGTAGTCTCCGTAAAAATGACGGGCTTTCATACGCTCTATCAAAGGTAACAAATCCTTTTCACTTTTAAGTTCGATACCTACTACGGCAGGAGCATTTTCCCGGCTGTGTTTCTTGGTATACTGAAAATGCGTTATATCGTCGTTAGGCCCCAGGATTTCAGCAACAAACTCCTTCAGAGCTCCTGCACGCTGCGGGAAACGAATGATAAAATAATGCTTGAGATTAGCATATAAAAGTGCTCTTTCCTTAATCTCGGCAGTGCGGGTAATGTCGTTATTACTACCACTTACCACGCATACCACGTTTTTCCCCTTTATCTCGTCTTTATACCAGTCCAGGGCTGATATCGTAAGTGCCCCGGCAGGTTCTACAACAATAGCATCTTTGTTGTACAAATCTAAGATCGTCTGGCAGACTTTTCCTTCGGGAACGGTTATCATATCGTGAAGGAATTGTTTACATATTTCAAAGGTTTTGTCTCCCACCCGCTGTACTGCCGCACCGTCCACGAATTTTTCGATCTCACCGAGTTCGGTATTTGCATTGTTTCGTATGGACATGGTCATGGATGGCGCCCCTTCCGGCTCTACTCCTATAATCTTTGTTTCCGGTGATAACACATGGAATACGGAAGATACGCCGGATGCAAGTCCGCCCCCGCCTACGGGGAGAAAAAGGTAGTCTATGGGAACGTCTGCCTGTTCCAGGATTTCCAGTCCTACAGTGGCCTGTCCTTCGATAACTTTTTCGTCATCAAACGGGTGCACAAAGGTTTTTCCAAGTCTTTGGCATTCGGTTATGGCCGCTTTGTTAGAATCGTCAAAAGTATCCCCTACGAGTACGATATCTATCTGGTCTCCTCCGAACATTTTCACCTGGCTGATCTTTTGCCTGGGGGTAGGCGCCGGCATGTAAATAGTTCCTTTGATCTCCAGTTTATTGCAGGACATCGCAACACCCTGTGCATGGTTTCCGGCACTGGCGCATACGATACCTTTGGCTTTTTCTTCTTCTCCCAGCGAACGGATCTTGTTGTAAGCTCCCCGGATCTTGTAGGACCGGACTATTTGCAGATCTTCTCTTTTCAAAAGAATATTCGCGTCAAATACCCTGGAATATGTTAAACTCGGCGCCAGGGGTGTATGGATTGCTACACCTTTCAGGGTTTTTGCCGCTTCTTTTACCTGTTCTATTTTTGGTATGTACTTTGTTGTCACGTCCATAAAATCCTCTGTATAATGTGTTTTTCGGATAGCAGGATTTATAATACTCAAATCCTCCAATCGCTTATTTAATTGCCCCGAAAGCCGCGAAGCAACTGTTTTTATGCAATATTTCCACTGTTTTAAACCCGGCCTTCTTCATCAGTTCTGTTTGATAGGTTACCGAGCGCGGAGTATCTTCTTTTTCGATATAGGCAAACACTTTTTCCCGGTAATCCTTTCCCCCGGCATTTTCCAGGTATTTACCGTATTCTCTCCGGAACATGGTTTGTACGGCTCCGGAATCGTGAGAAACCATATCGGATATCCAGAAACTTCCACCGGGTTTCAATATCTTGTATATTTTCCCGAATATATCCTCCCAGTCCTTATCTTCGCGTAAATGATGTAATACCGCTCCCGCAAGAACAATATCAAAATGATTATCCGGCAACTTCACTTCCCGTATATCTCCGTGAAAAACATCTATTTTTCCATTGGTTTTCTCCTTTACCCTTTCTTCTGCCCTTTTCAGCATAGCACCGGACAGGTCCACCAGGGTACAGTTGAGATCCGGCAGTTTCGAAAGCATTTTTAGCGTGTAGTTTCCCGCTCCGCACCCGATATCGAGAAGGTTACGTGCACCCGGATTTACACTGCGTGCAGCTTCGGTAATCCATTCGAGGGTAATCGGTGCATCTATGGTCGATTGCTGACCGGTATTAAGATTCGAAAAGCGTTCCACATCATCGTCGAATCTTTGCCTTATCTCTTCGTTGGTAGATTTATATGTATAATCGGTTTTCAATTATAAAAATTTATACGGTTTATTCCCCAGTGCAAAATGTAAAGAACTATTATGTAAAACCTACACTCCGGAACATAGCCGGGGACCACCAAAATGATCCCCGGCCTGATAATACCGGTATGGCCTTATCGGCTCTTCTTATACGTTAAACGATCTTCTTCATCTCTGTCATGGAAGAACGCAGGTATGCTCCTACTTTTTCCACCGGATGATTACGGATCTGTACATTTACTTTGATAAGCTCCTGGTTTTCCGCCGCATTACCGCTGCCAAAAGACTTCCCGATAACATTGGTATCTATCTTTTTCATAAAATCGGTCAACAGGGGCTTACAGGCATGATCAAACAGGTAACAACCGTATTCTGCCGTATCGGATATAACACGGTTCATTTCAAACAATTTCTTCCGTGCGATAGTATTGGCAATAAGCGGTGTTTCGTGCAGGGACTCATAATAAGCGGATTCTGCGATAATACCTGCTTCTGTCATGGTTTCGAATGCCAGCTCCACTCCCGATTTCACAAAAGCGATCATCAGTACTCCGTTGTCAAAATATTCCTGCTCGGAAATAGGCTCGGAGGAGATCTCCGTTTTTTCAAAGGCGGTTTCCCCGGTAGCTTTTCTCCAGGTAAGCAGGTTTGCATCGTCGTTTGCCCAGTCTTCCATCATGGTTTTGGAAAAATGACCGCTCATAATATCGTCCATATGTTTCTGGAACAGTGGCCGCATGATCTCTTTCAGTTCTTCGGACAAACGGAACGCCTCTATTTTAGCCGGATTGGACAACCTGTCCATCATATTGGTGATTCCTCCGTGCTTCAGTGCTTCTGTTATGGTTTCCCATCCGTACTGTACCAGTTTAGCTGCGTATCCGGGCTCTACACCTTTTTCCACCATTTTATCGAAGCTCAATATAGATCCTGTCTGCAACAATCCGCACAGAATGGTCTGTTCTCCCATAAGGTCCGATTTTACTTCAGCTACGAAAGAAGAGCGCAATACCCCTGCCCTGTGTCCTCCGGTAGCAGCGGCATAAGCTTTAGCCTGCTCCAGTCCTTCTCCGTTGGGGTCGTTCTCCGGGTGAACCGCGATAAGGGTAGGCACTCCGAACCCTCTTTTATATTCTTCCCTTACTTCAGATCCGGGACATTTCGGCGCCACCATGACCACCGTGATATCTTCCCGTATCTGCATCCCTTCTTCCACAATGTTAAACCCGTGAGAGTAAGACAAGGTAGAACCTTGTTTCATCAGGGGCATAATGGTTTTTATAACGGAAGTGTGCTGTTTGTCGGGCGTAAGGTTACAAACCATATCAGCGGTTGGGATCAGTTCTTCATACGTACCTACGTTAAACCCGTTTTCCGTTGCGTTTTTATAGGATTGTCTTTGTTCCTTAATGGCAGCTTCACGCAGCGCATAAGAAATATCCAATCCGGAATCTCTCATGTTCAGTCCCTGGTTGAGTCCCTGGGCACCACATCCTACAATTACTATTTTTTTTCCTAAAAGTTTTTTTACACCTTCATTGAATTCAGATTTATCCATGAATTCACATACTCCTAATTGTTGTAATTGAAGCCTCAACGGAAGCGTGTTAAAATAATTTGCCATTTTTATTGCTTATTTTTAATTTTAAGATTTATTCGATTCTAATAAAGAAACGCACTGCGGTGCGTTTCAACTGAAAAATATTGTATTTATGTATTCTGGAATTCCCTGAGCAATGCAGATATATTCATTTCGCTTTTGGAGACCGCAATCCTTCCGGAACGCACAAACTGCATGATGCCGAAGGGCGCCAGCTCTTCATATAACGCATCGGTTTCATATCGTCTTCCGGTTTTTTCTATGACAAAGAAATCCCTGGCTACAGTGACGATATTGGCATTGCTCTGTTTGATGATATTCTGTATCTGTCTTTCATCGAACAGCAGGCTGGACTTTATTTTGAATAAAGCGGTTTCCTGGTAGATGGTCTCTTCATCGGTATGGTAATACGCTTTTATGACCTCGATTTGTTTTTCCAGTTGCCCTACAATCTTGCGCACCTGGTCTTCATCCATAGCGGCTACGATAACAAACCGGCTTACATTTTCAATTTCCGACTCCGAAACGGTAAGGCTTTCTATATTGATGTGTCGCTTTAAAAATATTGCCGATATCCGGTTCAACAGTCCTATGTTGTTTTCCGAATATATGGAAACGGTATATGTTCTGTTCATTTTTAGTTTGTGAGTTTTGGTTCCGGGGGTGAAAAATTTGCACCCCCTCTGCCTTTGGCATCTCCCCCTCAAGGGGGAGAAATTATTTATCTTTTTAACCTAATCACCTCATGGATATGCTGGTACACTTCGGATTCGTTACTCCAGTCTGCATTCAGCAACAGAAGCTCCTGTCGGGATCATCGGGAATACGTTATCCTCTTTTTCGACACAAACTTCCAGGAAACAAGCCTCTTCGGAAGCTATCAGTTCATTAATGGCTTCATCCAGTTCTTCCCTTTTTGAAACTCTCCGCGCGGGAATGTGATATCCTTTGGCTATGGTCACAAAATCCGGGTTGATGAGTTCGGTAGAGGCATAGCGTTTGTCAAAAAAGAGTTGTTGCCACTGTCGTACCATCCCCAGGAACTCGTTGTTGAGCACTACGATCTTCACCGGAACACGGGTCTGGAATATGGTACCGAGTTCCTGTATGGTCATCTGGTAACCACCATCACCGATAATCGCTACAACTTCCCTTTCCGGAGCCCCCATTTTGGCCCCGATGGCCGCAGGAAGTGCAAATCCCATAGTACCCAGTCCACCGGAGGTGATATTACTCTTCGTCTGATTGAATCTGGCATATCTGCATGCTATCATCTGGTGTTGTCCTACATCGGAAACCACAATAGCATCACCGCCGGTACGTTTGTTGATCTTTTCTATGACCTCTCCCATGGTGAGCTTCTCCTTTTGGGGAGTAAGATCATTTTTGATAACCTTCTCGAATTCTACGGCACGCATATCCTTAAATTTCTGATGCCAGGTTTCGTGCTTATTCTCCCCGATAAGAGGTAATAAACCGGTCAGGGTGTCTTTTATATCTCCCAGAACGGCCACATCGGTCTTTACATTCTTATCTATTTCTGCCGGATCAATATCGAAATGTACCACCTTTGCCTGTTTGGCGTAGGTATTCAGATCTCCGGTCACCCTGTCGTCAAAACGCATTCCCAGGGCGATGAGCACATCACATTCGTTGGTAAGCAGGTTTGGCGCATAGTTACCGTGCATTCCCACCATGCCTACGTGCAGGGGATGCTCCGTGGGTAATGCGGAAAGCCCGAGAACAGTGGATGCCGAAGGTATTCCCGCTTTTTCGATAAAAGCTTTCAGTTCTTCTTCTGCTTTTCCGAGTATAATTCCCTGTCCGAATACAATAAACGGTTTTTTGGCACTGTTGATGAGTGCAGCCGCTTCTTCTATTTTTACGGGATTTATTTCGGGCTTCGGTTTATAGCTTCGTATCGCTGTACATTTTTTATAGGAAAAATCAAATTCTTCAAACTGTGCATTTTTGGTAATATCTATCAAAACGGGCCCGGGACGACCGGAGCGTGCGATATAAAATGCCTTGGCAAGGGCTATGGGTATATCGGCTGCTTTGGTTACCTGGTAACTCCACTTGGTTACCGGGGTGGATATCCCTATAATATCCGTTTCCTGAAAAGCATCCGTACCCAGCAGGTGGCGGGCTACCTGCCCTGTTATGCACACCATAGGGGTAGAATCTATCTGGGCATCGGCGATACCCGTCACCAGGTTAGTCGCTCCTGGTCCGGAGGTAGCTATGGCTACACCCACTTTCCCCGTAGCCCTGGCATATCCCTGGGCTGCATGAGCAGCACCCTGTTCGTGGCGGGTAAGTACGTGGTGCAATTTGTCCCGGAATTTATACAATTCATCATAAACAGGCATGATAGCTCCTCCCGGATAACCGTAAATAAGATCTACTCCTTCTTCCAGAAGACAATGGATTACCGCTTCCGCTCCACTGATCTTTATAGTTGTTTTGGTTTCCGTTTCTACTAATTTTTCTTTTAATGTTTCCATACTGTTATTTATTGCTACACCAAATAGGTAATGTACCGGTCACAAATAATACAAAGCATATTATCTGTGAAACGCACTACCGTGCGTTTTTACGGGATTAAAATTCGTCGGTAACACATCCTTCGGATGCGGACGAAACGGTTTTGGCGTATTTATACAATATTCCTTTTTTCTCTTTTAACGGCGGTTGTTCCCATTTCGATCTTCGTTCCCGGATCTCTTCATCCGAAATTGCCACATCTATGGTATTCTTTTCCGCATCTATAGTAATGATGTCCCCGTCCTCTACCAGGGCTATAGTACCTCCGTCCTGGGCTTCGGGCGAAACATGCCCCACAACAAAACCATGAGACCCACCGGAAAACCGTCCGTCGGTAATCAGGGCTACATCTTTTCCAAGACCTGCACCCATAATAGCGGAGGTAGGTTTCAGCATTTCGGGCATTCCGGGGCCTCCTTTGGGGCCTTCATAACGGATAATCACTACATCTCCTTTTTCTACCTTACCATCCTTAATGCCAGTATTGGCTTCGGACTCTCCGTTAAACACCTTGGCTTTACCCGTAAAACTCAACCCTTCTTTCCCGGTTATCTTGGCTACAGCGCCTTTTTCGGCCAGGTTTCCGTAAAGTATACGTATGTGCCCTGTTTTCTTTATCGGCTGATCGAAAGGATGAATAATGTCCTGCCCTTCTTCCAGGTCCGGGACTTCCGCGAGGTTTTCCGCCAGCGTTTTCCCGGTAACCGTAATACAGTCGCCATGTAACATTCCCTCTTTCAGCATATATTTTAAAACCGCGGGGACACCTCCTATTTTGTGAAGATCTTCCATGACATACTTTCCACTGGGCTTCAGATTCGCCAGTAAAGGTGTAGTATCACTTATACGTTTAAAGTCATCCAGTGTAAAATCTACTTCCGCGGCTTTGGCTATGGCCATAAAATGCAGCACGGCATTGGTAGACCCTCCCAGAACGGTTACTGTCCTAAACGCGTTCTCCAGGGATTTTTTGGTTACTATATCTCTTGGTTTTATATCCTTTTCCAGAAGGTTCCGCAAGGCTTTCCCCGCGGCAATACAATCATCCTTTTTACCGTTGTTAACCGCGGGTATAGAAGAATTATGCGGAAGTGACATTCCCATAGCCTCTATTGCCGATGCCATGGTATTGGCAGTATACATACCACCGCATGCGCCCGCACCGGGACATGCTTTGTGAATAACCTCTTTATAATCTTCTTCGGTGATGCTTCCGGCAACCTTACTTCCCCAGGCTTCGAAAGCAGAAATAATGTCGAGCTTTTTACCGTTGTGACATCCGGCGGCAATAGTTCCTCCATAAACAAGTACGGAAGGACGGTTCAGACGTAATTGCGCCATCAGTGCCCCGGGCATGTTCTTATCGCATCCCACTACCGTGACGACCCCGTCATAACTCATCCCCTGGACGACCGTTTCGATAGAATCTGCTATGAGGTCCCTGGAAGGAAGGGAATAACGCATTCCCTGTGTTCCGTTCGAGATTCCATCACTGACTCCGATAGTGTTGAAAATAAGTCCGACAAGGCCGGCTTCTTCCGTACCTTGTTTCACATACTCGGATAAACCGTTAAGGTGCATGTTACAAGGATTTCCTTCATAACCGGTACTCGCTATACCCACCAGCGGTTTCTTCAAATCATCATCGCTGAGTCCTATGGCGTGTAACATTGCCTGTGCGGCAGGTAGTGTCGGATCTTGGGTAACTTGTTTACTATACGTGTTTAACATTATTTAATAAAAATTTGTTTTCTCTGTTATACTTTATGATCAGCTAAATTATTTTATATAAAATCCCCAGTATTTTAACATTAATTCTGTTTTTTAAACTCAATCCCACTTGCATGTATTTACCATTCTGATTTACAGTATTTTATAACACTTAATACTATCATATCCAAAAACAAATAAATGCTGAAAAACAAAAGGCCTGTATCGTACTTTCGGTTGATACAGGCCTCGTTTTATAGTATACCTTATTGCATCAACCCGAAAGAGAGTTAATAATGACTATAATGATAATGACTATTTGTTGTACTGTTTTCATTACTTGAATAAAGTAAGTGTCCATAAAAAAAGCCTTCCGTTTTCGGGAAGGCTGTGTTTAAAAATTATATTTTCTAACATACCATTCCCGGTCAAGGTGAAATAATCACAATGACGATGACCGTAATGATATGAATCAGGTTTGTTTTCATTTATAATACAATATTAGCACCTTTTTTTATAATATGAAACAACCGTATGAAATTTTTGTTACTTTTATTTTAAAACCGACTAAAATATATAATATTCTCATTTATTTAATCCTATTTTTATCTGTCCCACACCTTCGAACCCGGTATGCATTACAAAAAGCTCTCACTATGCTATGAAATGTGCTCGAAAACATATACATTTATTCGGATTAATCCGAATACCATTTATGAAGCATCCAACCAGAATTCAGATTTGCACTGTCTTTATCCTTTTACTGTTATCCTGTAAGAAGTCCGGCCAGGAAGAAAAAACAGGGACAAATACGGACCAATCCCGCCATCCCAATATTGTTCTTATTTATTCGGATGATCTCGGCTACGGAGATATAAGTTGCTATGGTGGCAGTATAGCCACGCCGCATATAGATAAACTCGCCGACGAAGGCTTGAAATTCACCAATGCTTATTCCACAGCGGCAACCTGTACCCCATCCCGCTATTCCCTGCTTACGGGAGAATATGCATGGCGTGCCAGAGGGAGAGGAGTTGCCCCCGGAGACGCCTCAAGCCTTATAAAACCCGGCACGGAAACCCTTCCGGGTATCTTGCGGAAAAGCGGTTATAAAACAGCCGTTGTCGGCAAATGGCACCTGGGCCTTGGCGATGAAAACGGCCCGGACTGGAATGGAAAGATCAGCCCGGGGCCCCTGGAGATTGGATTTGATTACTCCTTCATCATTCCTGCCACCGGCGACAGGGTTCCATGTGTTTTTGTTGAAAATCACCATGTGGTAAACCTGGAAGCGGACGACCCCATCCGCGTAAGTTACAAGGAAAAAACAGGCGATTGGCCTACGGGGAAAGAAAACCCGGAGCTCCTTACCACCAAATGGTCTCATGGCCATGATATGACCATCGTTAACGGTATAAGCCGTATCGGGTATATGACCGGAGGAAAAGCGGCATTGTGGCGGGATGAGGATATTGCGGACAAGCTGGTGGAAAAATCTACAGCATTCATTCGGAAAAACAAAGAAAAACCGTTTTTTCTGTACCTGGCCACGCACGATATTCATGTACCCAGGATAGCCCACGAAAGATTTCAGGGAAAAACAGACCGGGGTCCCAGGGGAGATGTTATTGCACAGCTAGACTGGACAGTAGGAGAAATTACCAGACTATTGGAAGAGCTGGACCTGGAAGATAATACCATAATTATATTCAGTAGTGACAATGGCCCTGTTCTGGATGACGGCTACCGGGACCGGGCCAGGGAGTTGCTGGGAAATCATCGTCCTTCGGGAATTCTAAGAGGAGGAAAATACAGTGCCCTGGAAGCGGGTACACGGGTACCAATGCTCGTAAAATGGACAGGGCATATACCTCCGGGAGCCGAATCGGCCGCCCTGTTCAGCCAGGTAGATATCCTCGGTTCGTTTGCAGCCGGTACCGGGCAATCCATTACTGCCGGACAGGCCCCCGACACTCAGGATCAATGGGAAGCCCTTACCGGGAAAGACCACCAGGGCCGGGATGGTCTGGTACAAGAGGCTATCGGTAGCGTTCTCTCTTATGTCAAAGGAGATTACAAATTCATTCCTCCGAATCCGGGAAATGCCAGGATCACCTGGGGACCGGATATCGAAACCGGGTTCTCCGGGGAAGAGCAGCTCTACGATTTGCGGAATGATCCTTCCGAAAAGAAAAATATTGCATTACAAAACCCCGGACTTCTCCAAAAAATGAAGAAAGAACTGGATTCCATTATACAGTCCGGAAAATGATATGGCAAGACAAGAAGGCTCTTATTTTGGAAACTGTTTTAATTTTTATCCTCCAGCAGAGGAACAAACCGGAATTCCCCGAATTCCTTTTTCTCGAATTCCTTGGCTGATTTACGGGTAAACATCGTCATGGTCTGGGTGATATCTCCGACCGGGATTACCAGCCTGCCCCCCACTTTTAATTGTGCAAGCAGCGCCTTGGGCACTTCCGGGGCGCCGGCAGTTACTATAATTCCTTCAAAAGGAGCTTCTTCTTTAAGCCCTTTGTACCCGTCGCCAAAGATCAGTTTTTTGGGGCGGTATCCGAGTTTGGGAAGGAAAAGGTTGGTGCGTTTAAACAACTCCAATTGTCTTTCTATGGAATACACCTTCGCCTTCATTTCCAGTAAGACCGCGGTCTGATATCCGCTCCCGGTTCCTATTTCCAGTATTTTATCTCCGGGGGATACTCGCAATAACTCCGTCTGAAAAGCAACGGTAAAAGGTTGTGAAATAGTTTGTCCCGCAGCTATAGGGAAAGCCTTGTCCTGGTAGGCATGATCCTCAAAACTGCTGTCCATAAAAAGATGCCTGGGCACTCTTCGTATGGCATCCAGCACTTTCGGATCGGTTATTCCCTTCTCTGCCACAGTCTCGGCGAGCCTGTTTCTCTTTCCTCTATGTTTTAAGGTATCTTTCAAGGTTGTATCATGTTAGCGCAGTAAAGTTACAACGAAAAATAAATTGGACAAGTGAAAGGAATTTCTACAGTAAAAAAAAACGGCTTTACCCCACAATGCAGCAGTGGTTTTCCCGGCTTTGTCTGGGATCATATCCTATTATTACCCCTACATAGCAAACTGTATTACACCGGGGAGCATACAATTTTATCCATAATCCGGAGATATTGTTGGTCTTATTCCGTGAATAACCTTATTTTTGTTCAAAACATTAATTTTATGCTTAAAGCCGGAGTTCTGGGTGCCGGACACCTGGGAAAAATTCACCTTCGATTACTCAACCAGTCTGACAAATACGAATTGGCCGGTTTCTATGACCCCAATCAGAAGAACGCGCAGAAAGTATCCAAAGAATTCGGATACACTTCTTTTTCTTCCATTGACGAACTGATCGATGCCGTAGATGTCGTGGATATAGTTACCCCTACCCTTTCTCATTTCGAATGTGCCAAAAAGGCCCTGGAAAAGGGTAAACACATATTTGTGGAAAAGCCCATAGCCAATACCATAGAGGAAGCGGAAGAGATCATAATCCTTGCCGAAAAATACGGCGTAAAGGGACAGGTGGGTCATGTGGAGCGGTTTAACCCTGCTTTTACCGCTGTAAAAGATAAAATAAGCAATCCCATGTTCATAGAAACACATCGCCTGGCGGAGTTCAATCCCAGGGGAACGGATGTACCTGTGGTACTGGACCTTATGATACACGATATTGATATTATCCTCAGCCTGGTCAATTCCCCGGTTAAAAGTATCAACGCCAGCGGCGTGTCGGTAATCAGTAACTCCCCCGATATTGCCAATGCCCGTATCGAGTTCGAAAACGGGTGTGTGGCCAACCTTACCGCCAGCAGAATCTCCCTGAAAAACATGCGGAAATCCCGTTTTTTCCAGAAAGACGCCTATATCTCTGTCGATTTCCTGGAAAAGCAGGTAGAAGTGGTGAAAATGAAAGACGCCCCGAAAAAATTTGACGAATTCGCACTTATCCTGCAAAATGCGGAAGGACTGAAAAAACAGATATATTTCGAAAACCCTAAAATATCTCCGAACAATGCCATCCTGGACGAACTGGAGACTTTTGCAGATGCCATTGAAAACAATACCACTCCAATCGTAACACTTACCCAGGGAAAAGAGGCTTTGAAGGTAGCTATGGAGATCATTGCCAATTTCTGACCCCAAGCCTTCCCGAAAAACAGGAAACGGTATTCTGCCTGAAAAACGATCACTATACACACAAAACACATACAAACGGAATATGAAAAATATAGCAGTTATCGGTGCCGGAACCATGGGAAACGGCATCGCTCATACATTTGCACAGTTCGGTTTTAAAGTACAGCTCATCGATATTTCCGAAAAAGCACTGGATAAAGGACTCGCTACTATCGAAAAAAATCTCGGGCGCATGGTCGACAAAGGGACTCTTACGGCCGAGGAAAAGCAGCAGACACTGAACAATATCCATCTCCAAACCGATATAAAAAAGGGAATAGAACACGCGGGACTCGTTGTGGAAGCCGCTACGGAAAACCTGGAGCTGAAACTGGAAATTTTTCGAAAACTGGATGAAGTATGCCCGGAAGACACCATTCTGGCCACCAACACATCGTCCATATCCATAACCCGCATAGCTTCGGTGACCAGCAGGCCGGAAAAGGTTATTGGTATGCATTTCATGAATCCGGTACCTATTATGAAACTCGTGGAGATCATCCGTGGTTACAGCACATCGGACGAAACTACGCAAGTGGTGATAGGTCTTTCGGAAAAACTTCAGAAAAACCCTGTTGAAGTAAACGATTATCCCGGGTTTGTGGCCAATCGTATACTTATGCCGATGATCAACGAATCCATCGAAACCTTATATAACGGGGTAGCCGGAGTAAAAGAAATAGACACCGTAATGAAACTCGGAATGGCACACCCCATGGGCCCTTTGCAACTCGCCGATTTTATCGGTCTGGACGTATGCCTTTCCATACTCAACGTAATGTATGACGGGTTTAAGAATCCGAAATACGCCCCCTGTCCCCTGCTTGTAAACATGGTTACCGCAGGTAAGCTTGGCGTAAAATCGGGAGAAGGGTTTTACGATTATTCCGAAAGTAAAAAGGCCGAAAGGGTTGCAAAAATATTTTCTAAGAAAATGAATTAAAGACGCAAGGCAACGTGTCTCATTACGAATTTGTAAGACTTTGTGCATCTTAATGTATTCTCTGCGGCTCTTTGTGTAATAGCCCCGCCCTATTATTACGCAGAGACTCACAAAAGCTGCACAGAGATTCACAAAGTGTTACGTATAAATTAAAAGTATAACCCGGAAACCCTAGTTTGTTCATGGCAACAATACAACCATTCTGTGCCGTTCGTCCCACAAAGGACAAAGTTAGCCTGGTAGCTTCCAGGTCTTACGAAAGCTATTCCAAAAAGGAACGGGAAGCCCGGCTCAGATACAACCCTTATTGCTTCATGCATATCATAAACCCGGGGTATAAATACCACCGGGAAGTATCCGGCGAAAACAGGTTCAAACTGGTGCGTAACCGGTACCTGGAATTCCGGGAAGACCATATCTTCATACAGGATGAATCTCCCTCTTTTTACGTTTACAAACAAAAAACAAGAAAACATACGTTCTGTGGAATCCTCGGGGGAGCAAGTGTGGAGGATTACAAAAACAACAGGGTCAAAAAGCACGAAGCCACCATTCAGGCCAGGGAAGAGTTGTTTATGGAATATCTCAAAACCGTAGGCTTTAATACCGAGCCCGTACTCCTCACCTACCCGGATAGTAATCTTATTGACCACATAATAAATGAAGTGACTTCAACTGTTCCCGAATATGAATTTACAACAACCGATAGGGTTACCCATTACTTGTGGAAACTATCGGACCCGGAAAAAATTAAAATCATACAAAACGAATTTGAGAATATAGGAGATATTTATATTGCGGACGGACATCACCGGTCGGCATCTTCCTGTTTACTTGCCGAAAACCTGAAAAAGGAAAATCCCGGTCATTCGGGCACAGAAGCATATAACTTTTTTATGAGTTATCTCATCCCCGAATCCAACCTGAAGATATATGAATTCAACCGTATGGTAAAAGGTCTCAACGGACTCAGCAAGGAGGATTTCCTGATACGACTGGATGAATGGTATCGCATAGAAAACCGGGGAACGGAACTATACCGGCCTTCCAAAAAACACCATTTTACCATGTATCTGGACGGAGAGTTCTACTCGCTCTATCTTCGGAAGACCATATACAATTTCACGGATTCCCTCAGTACTCTGGACACCCAGTTGCTTTTCCAAACTATACTGGAACCAATACTGGGCATCAAAGACCTGCGAAATGACAACCGTATAGCCTATGGTTGCGGTAAAGACAATGTAGTGGAAATGAAGTCGCTGATCGACAAAGAAAAATACACCGTAGGATTCGGCATGTTGCCCGTAACCATGGAAGAAATAAAAAAAATAGCGGACGAGGGCCTGCAAATGCCACCGAAAAGTACTTTTATAGAGCCTAAACTGCGAAGCGGAATAACCATCTACGAGTTTTAGCGTAGTAAAAAACCTGAATTTCAAAAAATGAGTATAGCCGAGAACCTCAGGAACCTGAAAAAAGAACTTCCGGAGCATGTTACCCTGGTAGCGGTTTCCAAAACAAAACCCGTAAATGACCTTATGGAAGCTTATGAAGCCGGACAAAGGGTATTCGGAGAGAATAAAATACAGGAAATGACCGATAAATGGGAGCAAATGCCTAAGGATGTAGAATGGCATATGATAGGTCATGTACAGCGCAATAAGGTAAAATACATGGCTGAATTCGTATCCCTTATACACGGAGTGGACAGCCTGAAACTTTTAAAGGAAATAGACAAACAGGCGGCGAAACATCAACGGGTTATATCCTGCCTGCTACAGGTGCATATTGCAGAGGAAGACACCAAATTCGGAATGGATGAAGAAGAAGTCGTCCGTTTATTACAATCCGAAGAATTACGGGCCATGGAACACGTAAAAATTATCGGTTTTATGGGAATGGCCACCTTTACCGAAAACGAGACACAGGTTAAAAAAGAATTTCAGACACTCCGTGCCCTGTTTGATAAAGCTTCGGCAGAGCATCCGGAAATTAAAGTATTATCTATGGGGATGAGCGGGGATTATACTACTGCCATAGCATGCGGCAGTACGATGGTTAGAATAGGAAGTAGTATATTTGGAGCGCGAAACTATCATGGATAGTTGTGGATAATTAAATAAATAACCGGGATTTTGCGCGGGAAACCTGCGAAAAAACAAATAATCCCGCCCGGAAAAGATATAGATGTACGCTATATTAGACATAGAGACCACTGGAGGACAGTATAATGAAGAAGGCATAACGGAAATTGCCATTTACCGGTATGACGGGCATAGAATTACCGATCGTTTTATAAGCCTGATCAACCCGGAACGGGAAATACAGCCCTTTGTAGCGAACCTGACCGGTATTAATAATGCCATGCTGCGATCGGCTCCTAAATTTTATGAAGTAGCCAAACGCATTGTGGAAATTACCGAAGACTGTGTCCTGGTAGCCCATAACGCACAATTCGATTACAGGATACTACGCACGGAATTTCAACGACTTGGCTTTGATTACAAGCGGAAAACCATATGTACGGTAGAACTTTCCCAGAAACTGATTCCCGATGCCGGGTCCTATAGCCTTGGAAAGCTGGTACGTTCCCTCGGAATCCCGGTAAGCGACCGTCACCGGGCCAATGGCGATGCGCAGGCCACCGTTAAGCTGTTCAAATTGCTACTGGCCAAAGATCAGTCCAAAGAGATCGTTAGGGAAAGTATTAAATCCGAAAACACGGGTACCCTCTCCCCCAAACTACTTAATATCGTAGAGCAACTACCCGAAAAGGTAGGAGTGTATTACATTCACAAAGAGAACGGTAACATAATCTATATAGGCAAAAGCCGAAACATCAGGAAACGGGTTAATCAGCATTTTACCCGAACAGCAAAGAAAGCCAGGCTCATTCAGAAAGAAGTAGTTGCGGTAACTTATGAAGAAACCGGAAATGAATTGATTGCCCTTCTCAAAGAAAATGAAGAAATAAAAAAGAACCAGCCCAAATATAACAGGGCACAGAAACACCGGATATTTACCTTCGGCCTGTTTTACAGGGAAAATGAAGATGGTTACCTGGAACTGTTTATCAACAAACTGAGCAGACGTTCCCCTTCGGAAAAATATCCCATTACTACTTTTGTCACCATACACGAGGCTAAAAATACCTTATACCGGCTTACGGAAGAGTTTACCCTTTGCAATAAACTCAACGGACTTTCCGATGCCAGGCAACATTGTTTTAATTATACCATACAAAAATGCAAAGGGGCTTGTATACATACCGAATCGCCCGAAACGTATAACGAACGGGTCAGAGAAGCCCTTAAAAAATACAGCTATCCGCACGAGAACATGCTCATTATAGACAAAGGAAGAGCAACCGGAGAGCGGAGTGTAGTAATGATAGAAAGATCTGAATTCAAAGGAATTGCGTTCTATGAACTAAACTATCAAATTAACAATATGCACATACTGCAAAAAGTCCTTACCCCAATGAATAACAATGCCGATGCCAGGCATATCATTCAAACATACCTGAGAAAAAGTAACGGGTATAAGATCGTCCAATATTCACCACAATAAAAGGTTCATGGCAAACCATCTTCAACCACTCACCACTTTATTCGTACTACTTTGTTTTTATACCCTTCGGGCCCAGGATGCGGAAGTCCGTTTTGATTTCGGCAATGTCGATTCCGAATATCTCAACATGCTACACTACGATAAAGATACCACGGCAAGCGCACTGGTACTTTACGAAAAGGGGATTTCCGAAATAGCTAAAAACGGCTTTGGCAATGTAGTCCTGTCTACCGAAATCATACGCCGTATCAAAATTCTGAAAAAAGACGGTATTAACGAAGCTACCCTGGAAATCCCGTTACAAAAATCACTGGAAAGCAAAAAGCGGGAGCGTTTTATTGAAGCGGAGGCACTCTCTGTTGCTCCCGATCGCACAGTGCGCCGATTGGCAAAAAAAGACATCTTTACCGACAATGTAAGCGAAGCCTATGACGTAGTAAAGTTTACGGTCCCCAATGTCAAAGAAGGCACGGTGATCGATTACAGGTATAAAGTAGAATCTCCCTTTTTTTACAACTTTAATTCCTGGAGATTCCAGTCCGGTATACCCAAGATATACAGCCAGTACGCCACCACTATTCCTGCTAACTACAAATACAATGTAAAACTCACCGGGTTTCTGAAGCTGGACCATAAGGAATCCGTCCTGAAAAAGGATTGTTTTTATTTTCAGGGAGTGGGCAAAGCCGATTGTGTAAGCAGTACGTATATCATGAAAGATATTCCGGCTTTCAAGGAAGAAGATTACATGATCTCCAAATACAACTACCTCTCTGCCATAGACTACGAACTGGAAACATTTCAGGGCTTTGACGGCATGAAAAAAAAATACACCAAAAGCTGGAAAGATGTAGACAAGGAAATAAAGTACAGGGAAGAAATAGGCAGACAGGCCAGAAAAGAAAACTATTTCGGTAAACTGATCCCGAAAGAAATTTCCGATATGCCGCAAGGTATGGAAAAGGCGAAAAAAATATACTACTACCTGCAGGATCAACTGTTCTGGAACGGAAAGAACTATATTTTTACCAGGGTAGATGTAAAAGATGCTTTTGAAAAAAAGTCCGGAAGTACTGCAGACCTGAACCTTATATTGCTAAACTTTCTGAAAGCCGCGGGTTTTAAGGCCAATTTCATGCTGCTGTCTACACGAAATACCAATCTACCCACAAAGTTATACCCGATAATATCCGAATTTAACTATCTCGTCATTAAGCTGGATATGGATGAAAAGAGTTTTTTGCTCGACCTTACGGATAAAAACCTTCCTTTCGGTATACTCCCTTTTCGTGCACTTAACGGCTATGGCAGGGTAATGGATATGGACGGCGGGAGTTACTGGTATGACATAGTTCCGGAGAAGCATACACAAACCATAATATCTACGCAAATCTCCCTTACCGGGGACAAATACGCCAGTATCAAAACCAGGGAAGCCAGTTCGTTCTACCATGCGTTGTCCAAAAGAAAGGAAATACAGAATATGACCGGGGAAGCATACAAAGAACACCTGCAGGACGAATACGACAAAAAAGGGTTATATGAACTGGAAGAATACACCATAAGTGGCGACGAAGATCCGGACGAACAGCTTATTGAAGAATATTCCTTTCAAATGAAAAAGGACAGCACTTCACGCATGTTACTTCTTAATCCTTTTGTTGTAGGCAGAATAGATAAAAATCCGTTCACCCTGGAAAAAAGAACCTATCCGGTGGATTTCGGTTACCCGTTTGCCTATGTTTACCTGGTTGTTATCGACCTGGGCGATGATTATGAAATTGTGGAGCTCCCGGCAGAAAAGATGATGAAATTGGAAGATGGTTCCGGAAAGTTGCTTTTTCATTCCTCAAGAAACGGTAACAGTGTGGTTATAAATACCCGACTACAATTCACCAGGCCTGTTTATACCGCACAGGAATACGAAGGATTGAAAAAATTATATGCAGAACTCCTATCTTTACAAAATAAACAACCCGTCATACTAGAACGAAAACTGTGAAAGAAGAGAAGTCCAAATACGAAATATGGAAACAAAAAACCCATATTATCATATATGGTGTAAATACCCCCGCCGGAAGGATATTCGATATAGTTATCCTTTTCCTCATCTTGTTGAGCATTTTCATTGTAATGATGGAAAGCGTTACGGAATTTGATAAAAAGTATCACGATATCCTACTGATTTCGGAGTGGATAATAACCGTGATATTTACTATTGAATACATTCTGAGGATCATTACCATAAAAAAACCCTGGAATTATATATTCAGTTTTTATGGTATCATAGATCTGGTAGCTATACTTCCTATGTATTTGTCGTATTTCTTTACAAACACGCATGTTCTGGCCACCATCCGCTCTCTGCGTTTGCTCCGGGTATTCCGGATCCTCAAGCTAATGCGTTTTATCGGGGAAGCCTCGCAGTTGCTGAGCGCCTTAAAGGCGAGCCGGGCTAAAATAGCAGTTTTTTTATATACCGTACTTATTGTATCGGTAGTTATCGGATCCTTGATGTTTCTTGTCGAAGAAGGAGAAGACAGTGGTTTTACAAGTATCCCCAGGAGTATCTACTGGACGATTGTTACACTTACTACTGTTGGTTACGGTGACATTGCTCCCCAAACGGAACTCGGACAGCTTATAGCGGTTTTTATTATGATACTCGGATATGGTATTATAGCTGTCCCCACGGGAATTGTAACGGTCGAATATGCTAAATCCCGGCAAAAGAAGACAAATGAAGAAGCCGCCCTACTGGAGCAACAATCTAAAACCTGCACTAATTGCAATACACAGAACTTTATTCCCGATGCCCGGTACTGTTATCGATGCGGGACCCTGCTTCCCTCTCTTGATGATAGCCACGGAACTACCGGGCAATAATGTCCTGTTTTAACACAAATAGAATCCTTAATCCCTTTGGAGTACAAAAAAAACAAATATCTCATCACGGTTGTCGGCCCAACAGCCATTGGTAAAACCGCCATGGCCATCCGTATAGCCGAATATTTCGGAACCGTAGTACTGTCTTCGGATTCCAGGCAATTCTACAAGGAGATGTGTATCGGTACGGCTGTGCCCTCTGCAAACGAACTCTCTGCCGTTCCGCACTATTTTATACAACATAAAAGTATTTCTGAAGACTATTCCGTCGGGGATTTTGAAAGGGAGGGGCTTTCCCTGCTGGAAGAACTTTTCACAACCAGGGATGTTGTAGTTATGACCGGTGGCAGCGGGCTTTATGTCAATGCGATATTAAAGGGATTGGATGATTTTCCGGACGTAGATCCGTCTATAAGACAGAAGCTCAACGAACGGCTGGAAAGAGAAGGCATTCAGAGCTTGGCCGAACAATTGCAAAACCTGGACCCGGTTTATTGCAAACAGGCAGACATGGAAAACCCGCACAGGATGATACGTGCACTGGAAATCTGCCTGGGGACAAACAAACCTTATTCTTCCTTTTTGTCCGGGAAATCGAAAAAAAGGGATTTTTTCTCTGTTACCGTAGGACTTACCGCGGAGAGAGAAATAATTTACGAGCGGATAAACCGAAGAGTGGACATAATGATAGATAACGGTCTGCTCCGGGAAGTGGAATCCCTGTTCCCGTTCAGGCAAAAAAATGCCCTCCAGACCGTCGGATATAAAGAGTTATTCGAATACCTGCAAGGTAATTGCAACCTGGAATCTGCCGTTTCCGAAATAAAAAAGAATACCCGCCGTTTTGCCAAAAGACAGCTTACCTGGTTCCGGAAACAGGAAGATATAACCTGGTTTGATTATGAACAGGACGTTTCGGATATTCTGGAATACATTACTTCCCGTATACGCAATAACCAGAAGGCGGTTTGATCTGTATTGATCTCCGTTTCGGATTTAAAACCCTCCCGCTATCGAAATCTGTTGCAGTTATACTTTAGTTCCTCTAAATTTTTAGCCACGGATATATTAAAGTTACCTTAAAAAGAATTCATGCATCCGTAGCTAAACAGACTTCCGGGCTGCCGGAAACCTGTAGATTTCCGATCGACAGAGGTCTTTTCCTGTTTTTTTGAAACAAATTGTTTTCATACTCAAACAGTTGTACTGTTCACCCATAAGTTCTGCAATTTTTCTCTTGCACAATCGTAAAACAGCATTATATTTGCACCGTTCATTTGTAAGGGCATTGCCCGGAAATGACGGCTCGGGGAGATACTCAAGCGGCCAACGAGGACAGACTGTAAATCTGTTGGTTTTCACCTTCGCAGGTTCGAATCCTGCTCTCCCCACGTAACGAGAAAGACGCTAAAAATGAGCGTCTTTCTCGTTTTCAAACTCTTCTGGTCCATTATTATTATCCATCCGCATTTAGACTGGTAATGAAAGTAACGGAACATCGCTTCCCGATGCCATCATTCTGGTTTTACTCCTATGGATCAGGGATTTCCAGAAACCGTATTTATACGGCACCATGATTAGCATATCTGTTTTGGTAGCCGCCATTTCCTGTTTAATAGTTTCAAGTATTTTTTTGGACTCCACGCTTTTATAATAGTGGGTAATGTCCTTCAGTTCATGATCCACCATTTCCGTTTTTGAAGCTTTTTCCTGTAATTCTTCTATTTTATTGCTTACGTGGAATACTTCAACAATTGCCCCGAAGCCGGAGGCAAAAGCGTGTACTTTTTCAAGTATACTCTTATGTACACCTTTCATGATATCACAGGCAAAAAGAATATGATAAATTCCTTTATATCTCGCCCCTATCGGAATGGCCAATATAGGAATGCTGAGTTCATTAATGGCCGTTGTCGTGGTGTTTCCCATCAGATCCTGCTCTACGGATTTCCGTGCCATTCCCATTATGAGCATCTCTGCCTGGCACTGTCCGATACAATACTCAACTTCCACATAAAAGTCTCCGGATGCCAGGTGTATATCCGCATCTATTCCGTAAGTAGCCCGAATCCTTTCTTTAACCGCTTCCAGATCTCTGTTTTTTTTAGCTATAAGAATTTCTATGCTTTCGTCAGACAATCTTGCATTTAAGGCATGTATGGAAATGTTGTACAGTGTAAACAGCACAAGCTTATACTGGTATTCGGCTGCCATTTTTGCAGCATATAAAAGCGCATTTTCCGCCTCGTCCGAAAAATCCGTGGCTACTACTATTGTTTTCATCTCTGGATATTTGATAATGTTATTTTCTATGATATACGGATCAAATATATGAGAAGGTAGCAAAGGGTAACATGATATTTATCAGATGGTAAATTATGCAAGGAATAAACTATTTGAGGTCGTCCTAACGGAAAATTATGTGCTATTTAAGTCCTCCTGAAGCCTGCTTAACATTCGGCATTTTCTCTCCGGGTCATAAATGTTAAAAAAATGTTAAAAGAATATTTTACTTATACCTTTATATAAGATAGCCTGCTACCTGGCGTTATAGAAGCGATTGAACTGTTAAATCAAATATCAAAACTATGAAGAAAGTGATTATCGTAACCGTTCTGGGAAGTCTTGTATTTACTTCTTGCGTTTCCAAGAAGAAATATGTGGCGCTGGAGCAGGATCTTTCCAATACCCGAAGTGTTCTGCAGAAAACGACGGTAGAAAAAGAAGAGCTGGAGGACAAATTCGCTAAAATAGAATCCCGCGTTTCTGAATACAATGCCAAAATAAGCTCTCTGAGAGAAGAAAATGACGAAAAACTGGTACAAGTAGGAGACCTGGCCGTAATGTCCAACAATACCAAAGCCAAAATGATGGCTACACTGGCCAAAGTAGATCCCCGCGAACTGGAAAAAGCACAGACCCTAGAAGACTCTATCAATCTGGCAATCTCGTATAACCTGAAAAGTTCTATTACAGACAGTTCTAATAGTGAAGATATAGACATCAATGTAGATCAGACCGTAGTAATGATCTCCGTATCGGACAAACTGTTATTCCGAAGTGGCAGCTACCAGGTAAACAGCAAGGCTTACAACCTCCTGCAAAAACTTGCGGATGTTATCAATTCCGAGCCGAGCATGGAGGTGATGGTTGAAGGGCACACCGATTCCCAGACTGTAAAAGAAGGAGCTTATATCAAAGATAACTGGGAGCTTAGTGTACAACGTTCCACAGCCATCGTAAGGCTCTTACAGAACAAATACAACGTTAACCCGAAGCAAATGATAGCCGCAGGAAGAGGAAGTACTATGCCGGTTGTAGATAACGACTCGTCCGAAAACAGGGCTAAAAACAGACGTACACGAATAGTAATCATTCCTAACCTGGACAAATTCTTTGCCCTTCTGGAATCGTAATAAGCATAAACAAAGTGAAATATTTGCTGCCCGGAATTACTTCCGGGCAGTTTTTTTTGGACCAAGTATAAACCTGTTTTTTTCAGAAATTCTGAATTGGTTAAACATCGTATCAGGGGTTACCCCCTGTCTTCTGTATTCCTCTAAGTGTCATTTTCCCGGAGAAACCATGACCAAAAGAAAAACCCCTCCCTCCTCCACCCGGTCCCTTTTTTGTGTATTTTTCATTAACATACCCTCATTTTTGCAGGAAGCGGAAATAAAAATTAAAATGGAATCCGTAATAATTTGTAATTTCCCTTCTGCTAACTCAAAAATTCGACATAAATGAAGATTTACCATTACCTCTCTCTTTCCGTGCTGGTTTTGTCCGGGGCCTGTAAAACGGACAAAAAAACCGAAACCGGCGATACTTCCACAATGGATTCCATCGCATTGATTGAAAAGGCCCGTACTATCCACAAAAATGTTATTACCATAGACACACATAACGACATCAATGTGCGGAATTTCACTGATAGTATTAACTATACTATGGACCTGGACACACAGATAACCCTTCCGAAAATGGAGGAAGGCGGCCTGGATGTCACCTGGCTTATCGTTTATACCGGGCAGGATTCCCTGACTACCAAAGGTTATGCCAGGGCATACGATAATGCTATCTCCAAATTCGATGCCATTCACCGGCTTTGCGAAGAGATCGCTCCCGATCGTATAGCACTTGCCCTGTCTTCTGCCGACGTCCGAAAAATTCACGCTTCCGGAAAAAAGGTAGCCATGATAGGTGTGGAAAATGCCTATCCTATGGGAACCGATCTTTCCAATGTAAAAAAATTTCACGATCTGGGCGCGAGGTACATGTCGCTTTCGCACAACGGTCACAGCCAGTTCTGTGATTCCAATACGGGAGAAAAAGACAGCGTATGGCTTTATCACGGCCTGAGTGATCTCGGAAAACAAGCCATTGCGGAAATGAATAAATGGGGGATTATGATAGACCTCTCCCACCCTTCCGCCGAATCAAACAAACAGGCCATAAAGCTTTCCAAAGCTCCTGTTATCGCCTCCCATTCTTCGGCAAGAGGGTTGTGCAACCACAGCCGCAACCTGAGCGATGAAGAGTTGCTTATGGTCAAAGAGAATGGCGGGGTGGTACAAACCGTTGCTTTCTCTGCCTATGTAAATACCGGGAAAAACGATTTGCGTAATAAGGCAGAGCAAACGATAAAAAAACAGGTAGCAGACTCCCTGGGATTTGTTTTGCTCGAACGGGAAGATTATATGGCACTCTCCTCCGACGATCGAAGAGACTACTTTGAAAACGTATACAAAAAGGTAAATGACCTGAGCCGGGAAAAGATCCGGAAGGATGATTCCCTTCCCGAAAGAGTAAATGTCGCGGATTTTGCGGACCATATAGACTATATGGTAAATCTCATTGGCATAGACCATGTCGGCATCAGTTCTGATTTTGACGGAGGTGGTGGTATCAGCGGCTGGGACGACGCTTCCGAAACCCTTAATATTACTTTCGAACTCGTAAAAAGAGGATACTCCGAAGAAGACATCCGAAAATTATGGGGAGATAACCTGCTCCGTGTATTGGATGAAGTGCAACAGGTAGCACAACAACTTCAGGCAGGAAGCGCGGAAAGTTAAGAGTAACTGAAAATCAGACAGTTTTTCCGTATGCTCATCCGTAAAACCGGATTCCCGTCCGTTCCGGGACGGGAATTTCAGTTCACGGACACAGGGTTTTTCATTTGCTCAATAACCGTATCTTTGCAGCAAATCTAAACCCGAAAAACACATAATTTATGCAACAACAAGGACCTATTTACGAATGGAGCCGAAAATTCTACAATCTTTTGATACACGAAGGTGTTTCGGTTGAATTATCCGTTCAGCTGAACCTTGCACTCAATCTTATAGTGTTAGGCCTTATAATATTCCTTCTGGACTTTGTTTTTAAAAAGGTGGTCATTAAGGCATTTTTCATCTTCTCCACCAAAACCAAAACCACTTTTGACGATTTCCTGGTACAAAGTAACTTCCCGAAATATATAGCCCATATCATACCTCTGATCTTTATCATACGGATGATTCCCATAGTTTTTTCGGATTTTCCCGGATGGGGCAACTTTAGCATGAAGATCGTGGATATATACATGGCCTTACTTGGTGTGTGGATATTTCGCAGTTTCCTTCGGTCTCTCAAGAATTTACTCAGGACGAAAGATGCTTATAAAGACAAACCCCTGGATAGCTTCGTACAGGTATTTTTAATATTCGCCTGGATCATAGCTGCCATATACCTCTTTACCGTACTTACGGAAAAAGATCCTATAACGTTCTTAACTGCTTTGGGTGCCGCATCTGCAGTTATCCTACTTATTTTTAAGGACTCTATACTCGGTTTTGTTGCCAGTATCCAGGTAGCAGCCAATGATATGGTACGTATAGGCGACTGGATAACCGTTGAAAAATATGGTGCTGACGGAGACGTTATGGAAATAAATCTCGCCACTGTAAAGGTTCGTAATTTTGACAGGACCATTACCACAATTCCCACATATGCCCTTATCGCCGATTCTTTCCGTAACTGGAGAGGAATGCAGGACAGCGGCGGAAGGCGAATAAAAAGAGCCTTATATGTTGCGGTGAGCAGTATCCGTTACCTGACGGAAGAAGAAGTCGGGGACCTCAAAAAAATACAACTTCTGGCTTCTTACCTGGACCATCGTCAAACAGATATAACAAAATATAATACAGACAACAATATAGATAAGAGTATTTTACTGAACGGACGTAACCAGACGAATATGGGAGTATTCCGTAAGTACATAGATACTTACGTAAAAAACCATCCGGCAGTCAATAAAGACATGACCATGATGGTACGCCACCTCCCTCCCACACCACAGGGAATTCCCCTGGAGATATATATATTTTCCAGTGATAAACGATGGGTGAACTACGAACATATCATGGCCGATATTTTCGATCATGTTCTGGCAGCCGTCCCTTATTTTGACCTGGAAATATACGAATCGCCCAGCAGTAAGGACATGAAACGATTATCTCAGACCTCTTCCATGCGCAACTAACCGGTGCGCAACAGGCATAAAAAAGTCCCGGGAATCTGAATTATTCCCGGGACTTTTATTTTTTCAGAAAATATAACAGCCTATTTATATACCGATTCTTTCTTAAAATGTTTTGTCAAAAGATAATAAACTACCGCCCTGTATTTGTTTCGGTTAGACCGTCCGTATTTTTCAATTGCCGAATCGATCGCTTTGTCCAGGTCAGCACTGTCTTTCAAACCCAATTTTTTGATAAGGAAATTTTTCTTTACCGTAGCCAGTTCTTTCGGATCCGTACCCGAAACCGTTTCGGCATCCGCATTATAAATGGAAGGCCCTAATCCGATGGTTACCTTGGTCAGCAGGTCCATGTCAGCTTTTACACCGCATTTGTCTTTAAGGTCTGCGGCATACTTGGCAATAAGTTCGTCTCTTTTGCTCATTAGTATTAATTTTATTGTTAATAAGGTGGTTCTAATTTAACAAAAATTATCCGACTTTTATCAATTTATCCCGGTTTATTCCGAAAAATCATCGGATAAATGCTTGAAATAATCGATTAAAACACCATCATTAACTTTTCGCGGGGTAAATACTTCCAGGAGCTTTGGGGCTTCCGAAGCCTTGTAAAGCCTGCTTAAACCTTCTTTTAACGAATTTTCATCATCAGCTTTTAAATAGCCTATACCGTACATTGCACACAAGTGTTCAGCCGTAAGTCCGTGAACAGTCTCGAAATAAGTATCGAAATTCTCCGTGTTCTTATGCCCCGGCAGTATGCGAAAAATTCCCCCTCCCCCGTTATTGATCACGATAATGCGGAAGTCTTTAGGTTTGTAGTTGTTCCAAAGTGCATTACTGTCATAAAAGAAACTGAGGTCACCGGTAACCAGGGTTGCGGGCAATTCAGACTGTACGGAGGCCCCTATGGCAGTGGAGGTACTACCGTCAATGCCACTTGTTCCCCGGTTGCAGAAAACCTGCCACCCTTTTTTCATATCGAATAGCTGTGAGTAACGTATCGTAGCGCTGTTGCTGAAATGAATAAGTTGTTCCTGTGGAATTACCTTAAATATTTCGGCATATGCTTTAAGATCGGAAAAAGGGATTTTTTTAATGTAGTCCTCGTGCCGTGTTCCTCTCCTTCGCCTGGCTTCCTGCCAATATTCCCGGTAACTACTCTCCACATACCGGAATGCCGAAGTTGTATCGGAAAAAAAATCTGCAGGATGAACCTTAAAATGATGTGTCAGGCAAAAAAAAGTGTCATATGCCTTCTTGTCGTCCACGTGATAATGCCATTTCGGAGGACACTTTCTCAAAAATGCCTTCACTTTTTTGGAAACCACCAATCCGCCAAAAGTAAGCAGTAATCCCGGCTGTAGCTTTCCGAGTTCTTCCTCCAGCTTTTCAACGGGGGCTATGATCTTGTCAATTCCCGGAAAGAATCCGGGATGGTACAGGTTTGACGTGGTCTCGGTAAAAACAATAACGGAAGGGTCATTTACCAGCATTTCCTGGTATTCCACAGGAACATCCCCGGGATAATTAACCCCGACAAGTACCATTTTCCGCTCTGTGTTGTTCCACTGCTCCAGAAAAGCATCTCGTATACTTTCATCTCCGTTTTCCGGTTCCGGGTCCGGAGACCAATATCCGACTCCTGTCTCCGGAGTGTTCACCACTTCGTATAAAGGTTCTTCAAAAGGCACATTGATATGTACCGGCCCTTTACCGGTAACGGCCGTATGTATTGCCTTTTGTATCTGTTCTTCATTAAATACTTTGTTACCCTCTACCAGGTTAGCCGAGAAAAGAATATGATTGGCAAAGACGTTCTGTTGTCTTATCGTTTGCCCGTCTCCTATATCTATCTTATGGGCGGGCCTGTCCGCTGAGATTACCACAAGGGGAATATCGCTGTAAAAAGCCTCGCAAACGGCCGGATAATAATTGAGCAAGGCAGAACCGGAAGTGCATACCAAAGCGGCAGGTTTCCTGGTTTGTTGTGCTATCCCCAACGCGAAAAAAGCCGCACAACGCTCATCTACTATACTATACGAATTAAAAAAACCGTCGTGGGTAAAACCAATGGTTAACGGGGCATTCCTGGATCCCGGTGATAACACGATCTCAGTAATGTTTTTCGCCTTGCACAATTGAAGTACCGTCTGTGCAAGCGGTATTTTAGGATATATCATGTAATGTATCTTATTCTTGATAAAACAATCCGGTATCCGGCAGAAAACAAGATTTCCGAAAACCATTTTGCTATGACAAAAGTAGAGCACAGCCCGGTAAGTACAAAGGATTAGGAGGAATACTTTATCTGTGCGTAGCCATGTATACACATAGATTTGCCCGCCGGGTTATCCGAGTATCCTTTTCATGGTATACGATTTGTGCACCGTTTCTTCCCATTCCGACTCCGGAACGGAATCCCTGGTTATTCCACCACCAATATAAAGACTGGCCATGGTATCCTTTATCTGCATACAACGAAGGTTTACATACAGTGCAGAATCCCTGTTTCCGGTACCGGAAACAGAATTTGATTCCACATCTGCATTCAGTTCTCCGAGAAATCCGGCATAAAAACTTCTGTCGTATCCTTCGTTTTCCCGGATAAACCTCCTTGCCTCTTCCTTCGGAAACCCGCAAACTGCCGGCGTGGGATGCAGACTATGTAATAAAGGGGCTATATTCTTTGTTTTATACTCGGGGATCAGAGTTGCCTGTATGTCTGTTTTTATATGAAGCAGGTTTCCGGCACGGTGCGTCCCGGCTGCGGATATTTTAAGGCTCTTGACCTGGAAGCGCAAACTGTCTACGATAGAGTCCGTAACCACCTGTTGTTCCTGTCGTTCCTTTTCTCCCCAGTTCACTTTTGTAGTTCCCGAAAATTTTTGCGTCCCCGCAAGGGCCATTGTACGTAGTACACACCCGTTTATATATAACAGGGTTTCCGGAGTGGCCCCGAGCCATAGCCCTATTTGAGGGTGATACCAGATATAACAAAAAGCCGTTTCGTATGATTCCAGCAATCTTTGAAAAACGGATACGGGATCTTTCCCCCTAACCGGGACCTCTTCTTCTCTGGAAAGGACCACTTTTTTCAATTTTCCTTTCCGTATCGCTTCCACACCCTTTTTTACCAAGGCAATGTGCTTTTCCCTCTCTGTGGAATTGTCTTTATCTACTGGCTCTTCTTTATTCGTTTCTCTTTCGTCCCCCTTTTTGCCGGGCAATCGGGAAAACAATTTTTCCGTTTCCGAATATGGTATGAGAATGGTTTGCTCCTTCGTATCAAAAGGAGAAAAAACAAATCCCTTTTCCGAAAAATCTTTTACGACGTGTAATTCGGCATCCTTCTGCAATAATGCCTTAATTATCCCCGGGCCTTCTGGTGTCACAACATTTTCAGACACGGGTTTGCGATATGCCACAAAGGGTAGTCCTTGTGTATATTGCTGTTTTATTTGTGTGAAAAAATCTTCTGCAGATATCATTTTAGTCATTGGATTCTGATAAATACCGATACGGTCAGTCTTTCTTTTTAGGTAATGATATTGTGGTGAGTTTACATACGGAGACAAGACGACCTTCCGTATCTGTCAGCAATATCTGCCACAATTGTGTGGTTCTTCCTTTGTGAAGTATCGTGGCCTTGGCATACACTTCACCTTCCTTAATACTTCTCACATGGTTAGCCGCGATTTCCACCCCGCGGATAAAAAAATCCTCGGTATTCAAAAAAATATAGGCAGCCGCACTTCCGACACTTTCGGCCAGAGCCACCATAGCTCCCCCATGCAATACTCCATCGGGTTGATGAACACCGCTGTTTACCGGCATCTTTGCTACCAGGTAGTCATCCCCCGTATCCGTATATTCTATCCGGAGGGTTTCCATAAGTGTATCCTTCCTCATGGCATTACACTTATCCAGGATTTTTTGTTTGTCCTTCATTTTCGCCATTTACGAGGTAAAAATACAAAAGAAAGCAGGAAAGATGAAGTTTCCGGCCAAAAGAAACGGGGTAAATGAGAAAGTTCCAGGTTACAGGTTTGAGCAGTGTAACCCGTAACCTGGAGCTTGAAACCAAAAAAAAGCGCAATCCCGGGATTGCGCTTTATAATTTCATTAAGGTCTAATTAGTCCGGATTGTAAGGCTAATATAGGTAATTTAATGCTACAATATCATACTGCCCCCAGTTACCACTAACTCCGGAATTAAAGCAGGCAAGCATAACGGAATTCGAATCATATCCTGTAGGAGTATTGGGTATATGCACGGCTCCTACCCCTGCTTCTCCTTCGTTAGAATTCTGTCCGCAACTTTGACGGCTATACCAGTCTGTGTGACGCATTCCCAGGCAATGTCCGATCTCGTGCATTATTACGTGGCGGATCACCTGTGTAGGATAGCTGTTCAGACCCGAAAATATCTGTACCCATTTGTACGGATTACCTCCGGAAGGGAAACCTGCCTGACCACCTGCTCCTCCGCTGGGACTGTATACCACAATGTCATACGGATTGTAATTTGTTCCGAAAGTCAAGGTGAAAGTCAGGCCGAGATTCAGATTGTTATAGCTGTTAATAGCCTGTTGCAGGGCAGTCTGCATTGCAGAAGAAAGCCCCTGGCTACTCCCAGTATATCCTATTACATTAATAGTTTTAGGAGAACTTACAAGGTTCCAGGTACGATATTGTTCACTTACTACACCACCGTGCAACTCCATTTTAGAGAGGTGTTCCTTAGACATTACTATATCGCCTTCTATAAGGTAGTTGGTTTCTACACTTCCGTCGGGCAGAATAATATCTGTTAAAGAAACATCGTTGGTGTTCAGTTCGAGAGACGCGATCTTATCGAGTACTTCCTCACTTACCTCCTGTTGGGCATTGAGGTTCTCTTCTTTCGGATCATTCTCACAAGCGGTTAACAGTAATCCTATTCCGACTATCGCCGGAATAAAAAAAGACTTCATTGTTTTCATGTAAAATTTGATTTGAGTTAATAATTGTTTCTTACCATAAGCAGACGTCTTAACTTACAATGGTACATAACAAACATAATAAAATATTTTTTAAATTTAACATTTCTTTAATCTTTTTTTACTTTATTTAACTCTTGATTTTGTACTTTAAACATTAATTTGTGAACATGAGCATGAAAAAACCTTTGTTTTTCTTACTATTTATAACTTCTTTAAGTTTTTACGGGCAAACGGAAAAATGGCATTGTTTCCTACAGAAAAACCAGGAAGGGAAGTATTATTTGGTAAAAAACGGGGTGGCTGAAAAGCTTTCCGGAGAATATACGACCATCAGGATTCTCGACCGGGAACATAGTATAGTTCGCATGAATCGTAACCCGGATATCGCAAAGCGGAAATACGGTCAGGATAAAATACTCCCGGTAAACGATTTATGGAAAATATCCCCGGGTGTTGATCTGTCCGCAAAGGGAAAAACCGCATACATCATCAAAACCCTGGACAAAAACTGTCTGGAGGACACAATACGAAAACACGGACTGCACAGCACACCTCTATACAACGGGTATCTGATGATAAAAACATCCGGCCTATATATACACGATCATATCTTACCGTTGGATTGTGTCACTTATATAGGAGAAGAATCCCTGGTCCCTGTCCGCGAAGGCACTATACCGGACCAGAACCTCGCCGTAAACCGCATCTCACTGTTACACGAAAAAGTCCCCGAACTCCTGGGAGAAAACATGATATTATCGGTAAAGGATGATCTTTATAATATAGACGACATAGACATTTCGGGTAAACATATTGCCTCCGGAAATCAGGCGAAAGATGTTAGCAGACATGCCACAGATATGGCAACAATCGCCACGGGACTTGGAAATACTTCGATAAACGGAAAGGGCGCAGCCCCGGAATCGCGCTTATCTTCCTCCGATTTCCGATCGCTTTATCCGGATACAGACCTGCAAAGCCTGGACATTGTTACTCAAAACCATTCTTACGGCACGCAAATCGAAAATTTCTACGGTTCCCTGGCCGAAGCATATGACGCTTATTTGTACGACAACCCCTTACAGGTCCATCTTTTTTCTTCCGGAAATTCCGGTAGCGAAACATCTTCGGATGGTGTTTATTCGGGTATTCCCGGATTCGCCAATATTACGGGAAATTTTAAAATGGCCAAAAATATACTCACCGTGGGGGCATTGGACACGCAATTATCCGTTCCTTCTTTTTCCTCCAAAGGGCCTGCATACGACGGCAGGATAAAACCCGACCTCACGGCCTTCAGTTCCATTGGTACTTCCAACGCCAATGCTCTTGTATCGGGCATAACACTATTATTGCAGCAGTATTACCGAAAAGAACACCAGGACTCCCTTCCTCCTTCGTCCCTGATAAAAGCCATACTGATAAACGGGGCGGATGACATAGATACTCCCGGCCCCGATTTCCACACCGGATATGGTAATGCCAATGCTTATGAAAGCTGGGAAATATTAAAGAATAAACAGTTTATTTCGGGAAGCGTAGGCTATGCCCAAGCCCGGGAATATACTATCCCTGTTCCGGAAGATGCCGGCACCCTGAAAGTCACTCTCTCCTGGACAGATCTTCCCGCCGAACCCAACTCCAACATAGCATTGGTCAACGATCTGGATTTGACGGTAATCCACGGAAGTAAAACCGTGGATCCCTGGATACTTGATCATAACGCCAATGAAGAAGCACTTAACAAACCTGCCGTACGTGGTAAGGACCATATTAACAATACGGAGCAGGTATTTGTGGAAAATATAACGGAGAATACAGTAACCATACGTGTACAGGGACATGCCATAACCGGCGATAACCAGAATTTTTCCATCGCGTACTCCTGGATAAAGACAAATGATTTTGAATGGGTGAATCCCGTAGCAGGCAACAGTTTCCCCTATGACGGTATTTCAACCGATTTTTTACGATGGAGAAATACATTTCCAATCACTAATGGCAAACTGGATGTAAGTTATGATAGCGGAAGTACCTGGAATACCATACATAATGAAGTTGCCCTGTCTCCGGGATATTTTTCCTGGGACCCGGTCACCGAAGAGGGTAAGACAGCTACTTTGCGAATGACTATCGGCAGTGAGAGTTTCATATCCCCTCCGTTTCTTATCTCGTACGCTCTACGGCCCCGTATCAGCCTGAAATGCGGGGATATTATCGAAATATCGTGGACAAAAAATACCGCAGCCATCGCTTACGATATTTTTTCCCTTCAAAATAACACGATGACATTTACCGAGCAGGTTA
This sequence comes from Sinomicrobium endophyticum, assembly GCF_052983315.1. Taxonomy (NCBI): domain Bacteria; kingdom Pseudomonadati; phylum Bacteroidota; class Flavobacteriia; order Flavobacteriales; family Flavobacteriaceae; genus Sinomicrobium; species Sinomicrobium endophyticum. The sequence continues at coordinate 175,843 of NZ_JBRKIS010000010.1, read as the reverse complement.
CCGACACCACATACATCATCTCCGGTGACTCCCGGTACCATGCCGTTGCCCCCGTATATACGAATAATGTAACGGGAATTCGCAGCGAAACCGTTTCCATTATTACGGACAGGGAACAATGCTATTGGGAATCTATATACGCCACTAACCTGGAGGATGAAAATCGCATCCTCCTCTATTTCTCACTTGGTAGTACATACCGAGCACAAAGGATCGAGATCTACAAAATAACTTACGGAGAAGAAGAACTTATACAACAAATAAACCCGATCAATCAAAAGGAATTCCGGGTATGGGACAATAATCCCGTTGAAGGAGGCAATATGTACCGTGCCAAACTTATCCTGGAGGACGGTACCGAAATCTATTCCGAAACCGTCAATGCTATCTACCTGGCCACAACGCCGTTCCTTGTATTCCCTAACCCGGTTACTTCGGATGGGATAAATGTTTACAGCAAAAGTATCGAAGAAGACAAGGAAGTATATATCTACCTGTATTCGGTAGAAGGCAAATTCATTTTCCGGAAACAGGTTATTTCCGATCGGGATTTTATATCCCTTGCACGACTTACCAATGGCATATATTATTACAGTATTGAAGTTGCCGGTAAAAAACGTAAATCGGGAGGATTAATACTTAACCGAATATAACCAGCTACCTCCTGGCATTCGGGTGGTTATCGGAACGGAGTATAAATCTACCCTGGTGGGTAAGATATTATTCCTCCTCTTCATCTGAAAGAGGTTATAAGTTAACCAAAAAGCAAAAAGCTGCCCGGAAAAATTCCGGACAGCTTTTTTATCTTGCTTAAAGGTTATAACACTCTTATTTCACTTCTTCGAAGTCCACATCCTGCACATCGTCGCCCTGTTGCTTATCTCCTTCGCCGGAGGCCGCATCGGCATTGGCATCTGCACCCGGAGCACCGTTTTGCTGTGCTTCTGCCTGTGCTTTGTACATTTCTTCGCTGGCAGTTTTCCAGGCTTCGTTTATTTTGGCAAGAGCAGGCTCAATAACCGCAATATCCTTGCTTTCATAGGCCTTTTTCAACTCTTCCAATCCATCTTCTATCGGTTTTTTCTTGTCTGCTGACAATTTATCCCCGAATTCTTTCAGTTGTTTTTCCGTCTGGAAGATCATGGCATCAGCTTCGTTGAGCTTTTCCACTTTTTCTTTAGTTGCCTTATCTGCTTCGGCATTCGCTTCAGCTTCCTTCTTCATTTTCTCGATTTCTTCTTCGGTGAGTCCGGAAGAAGCTTCGATACGGATATCCTGGGATTTTCCCGTAGCCTTGTCTGTCGCAGATACTTTTATAATACCATTGGCATCGATATCAAAAGTAACTTCAATCTGAGGCGTTCCTCTCGGTGCAGGTGGAATTCCGTCCAGGTGGAAACGTCCTATAGTCTTGTTATCAGTTGCCATGGGCCTTTCTCCCTGTAATACGTGGATCTCCACAGAAGGCTGGTTATCCGCAGCCGTAGAGAACACCTGCGATTTTTTTGTTGGGATGGTCGTGTTGGACTCTATAAGTTTGGTCATCACTCCTCCCATAGTTTCAATTCCGAGAGACAAAGGTGTTACGTCCAGTAACAGTACATCTTTTACATCTCCGGTAAGTACACCTCCCTGAATAGCGGCACCGATGGCAACTACTTCATCCGGGTTAACCCCTTTGGACGGTTTTTTACCAAAGAATTTCTCCACTTCTTCCTGTATCCTGGGCATACGGGTAGAACCACCTACCAGGATCACTTCATCGATATCCGATTTGGAAAGTCCGGCATCTTTAAGGGCTTTTTCACAAGGAAGCATAGATCGCTTCACCAGTTCATCAGCCAGTTGCTCGAACTTGGACCTGGTCAATGTTTTCACAAGGTGTTTAGGGCCGGAAGCCGTAGCTGTTACATATGGCAGGTTTATCTCGGTCTGTGAGGAAGAAGACAATTCGATCTTGGCTTTTTCGGCTGCTTCTTTCAGACGTTGCAATGCCATCGGGTCTTTACGAAGGTCTACGTTTTCTTCCTTGTTAAACTCATCCGCAAGCCAATCTATAATCACCTGGTCAAAGTCATCCCCTCCAAGGTGGGTATCTCCGTTGGTAGAAAGCACTTCAAAAACACCGTCTCCAAGTTCGAGGACAGATATATCGAAAGTACCACCACCAAGGTCATACACGGCAATCTTCTGGTCTTTGTTAGACTTGTCCAGTCCGTAAGCCAGGGCAGCAGCCGTAGGTTCGTTGATAATACGCTGTACTTTCAGTCCGGAGATCTCCCCGGCTTCTTTGGTAGCCTGTCGTTGGGAGTCGTTAAAATATGCGGGAACGGTAATAACCGCTTCCGTCACTTCCTGCCCGAGGTAATCCTCTGCCGTCTTCTTCATTTTCTGAAGTATCATTGCAGATAATTCCTGGGGAGTGTACAACCTTCCTTCTATATCCACACGCGGGGTATCGTTATCGCCTTTAACTACCTTGTAAGGTACCCTGCCTGCTTCTTTTGAAGACTCCGAATATTTGTTTCCCATAAAACGCTTTATAGAATAAATGGTTTTATGCGGGTTAGTCACAGCCTGACGTTTTGCAGGATCTCCTACTTTTATTTCCCCTCCTTCTACGAATGCAATGACAGAAGGTGTTGTTCTCTTTCCTTCAGCATTAGGTATCACTACCGGCTCATTACCCTCCATTACGGAAACGCAGGAGTTGGTAGTACCTAAGTCGATTCCAATAATTTTACTCATAATAGTGTGTTCTTATTTTTTACTTGGTATTTTTACTCGTTTGCTATCCTTAGGTCAATGATTGTGCCAAAACAATACAGCCCGTATTTTACTGCCATATCAAAAATATCCCTGTCATTTTGACCGGAAACCACAAAAAATAAAGGCTTCTGTCCTTCTACATTCAATTCGTAGTCCTGTGCAAATGCCGCTTTTACAATCCGTGTTTTTAAAAAAAGGATCATCATATTTCACCTGCTGTCACTTTCTTTTTATATATCCGGAAAAACTGTCTTTCCGTGTTAGGGATTCACAACTATTCGTTTATATTTGCTTCTGTAATATTGTTTGTAATTTAACACAAACATGCTGTTTAATTGTACTTTACAACACTTATTTCTGTCTTCTGTCCGGAACAAAGGGATGCCTCTCAGCCGGTATTAGAACAGATTTTTTTAAGATAAAGAAATATACATGGAGTGTATCAGTGTTTTTGACATGCTCAAGATAGGCATAGGGCCATCCAGTTCACACACCCTGGGCCCGTGGAGGGCAGCGGAAAGGTGGATTGCAGAACTTAAAGAGGAAGGGCATTTTGAGGATATAGTCTCCGTAAGGGTAGACCTTTACGGATCTTTGTCCCTCACTGGAAAGGGTCATGCCACTGACCTGGCGGTGATACTCGGACTTTCCGGTAAGGACCCGGAATATATTCCCGTAGAAGAAATTCCGGAGGCGGTAAATGACATTAGGGAGAAGAAAGAAATACGGTTCGGGAATTCCTATACGGTTGCTTTTGACATAAAGAAAGATATTATTTTCCACAAGGAGTTCCTCCCCTTTCACGCCAACGGCATGCGGTTTACGGCTATTTCTTCCGGGGGAGACACCTATTCCGAAACGTACTACTCTATAGGAGGAGGTTTTGTCGTACGTGAAGAAAGAGTGTCTGCCAAAGAAAACCTGAAGGCATTCAACCGCTTCCCCTACCAGGTGGAAAATGCGGCACAACTCCAGGAATACTGTCAGCGAGAAAACAAAACGATCTGGGAAATAGTACTGGAAAACGAAAGATCACTGCGAACGGACGAAGAAATTGACAGGGAATTGCAGCGTATATGGAATACGATGCTGGAGTCTATGTACATCGGTTGTCATACTGAAGGCACCCTGCCCGGGGGCTTACAGGTTAGACGGCGGGCATATGATTCTTATCAGAAACTCAAGGGGGACCTCCCCTACAATACGCCACAGGAATGGCTGGAAACCATAAGGAAAACCGAAGTGAAATTCCGACAGATACTCAAATGGGTAAGTTGTTTTGCCCTCAGTGTCAATGAAGTCAACGCTTCCCTGGGCAGGGTGGTCACCGCTCCCACCAACGGAAGCGCCGGGGTTATTCCTGCGGTACTTATGTATTATATGGTCATCGAAAATCACGAAGCAGATTTCGGACATATCAAACGCTTTTTACTGGTTGCCGGAGAAATTGGCAGTATTTTTAAGAAAGGGGCTACCATATCTGCCGCTATGGGAGGCTGCCAGGCGGAAATAGGTGTTTCTTCTGCCATGGCAGCTGCCGGACTGACGGCATTGTCAGGAGGGTCTACGGAACAGGTTCTGATGGCAGCCGAAATTGCCATGGAACACCATCTCGGACTTACCTGTGATCCTATTGGCGGGTTGGTACAGGTGCCTTGCATAGAACGCAATGCCATGGGTGCAATCAAGGCGATAAACGCGGCGGAACTGGCTATGGATGCTGATCCGAGAAATGCTAAAGTTCCTCTGGACAAAGTGGTAAATACCATGTGGGAAACTGCAAAAGATATGAATTCCAAGTACAAGGAAACTTCGGAAGGCGGACTTGCCGTGGGTGTTTTCCTGTCCGACTGTTAGTACGGAACTTACCACCTTCCCCCGGCGCCACCTCCTCCGCTGCTGCCACCGCCAAAACTGCCGCTGCTGCTTCCGCCGGAATAACCACCTCCGGAAGACGAGGAAGAAGAGCTTCTTTGTTTCCTGGGTATGACCACGGTGCCTAACGAAATAGTATTACCGCAATTCACACACTCCCGAAGGCGTTCCCCTTTTCCGCTTGCCTTATAGGTAGCGGCCTTAATGGTTTTGGTATGCGGTTGTTTGAATGTATGGTAATGACAGGAAGGGCAATCGGAAAAGTCCCTGGCTTTAATTCCATCCCAGCCTATCGTTTTCATCTCTCCCGAAACCTGGTGTTCCCATATCTCATAACTTCTGGACAGTGCCCACTCTTCCTTTAGCTGCCCTTTATCGAGCAACTCTGTGGTTTTCTTTAGTTTGTCGCGGTCCAGTCTTTTCCAGTTCCCGGAATTATCGGGTGGCACGAACCTCTTTTCCATCGATTTCTTTCGCTTCTTATAACTCAGAACACTGAACAGGGCCACAGGTGAGAATATGAGGGGGACTATCATCCATTTATGGTATGCATCCAGGGCATTTAAACGGTTCTTTTCATCGCGAAAAGATTTGGTTATGATCTTCGATCCGCGGAAATACTTTATGGCCACAACCGCACTTCCTGAAATGGCCAGGTACCACGGAACCATTTTCATCTGAAAAATATATTCGGGAGACGAGCCTGTGAACAGCAGAAAAAAGACCCCGGCAAAAACCAGCAGCACTATACAGCCACATCCTCCTGCAACACTCGTGAGGTTCAGATGGGTTCCTTTGCCTAATTTCTTTTTCCCCTTTAAAACCTTTTTTTGAATAACGTAACCGATCCATTTCATTAAAGCCACAATCGCCAGGAATATAAAGGCGACATCTATAAATACCATTTTGTTGCGGTAAAAGAAGGATCCCTCCCGTATTTGCATCTGCAATTCTTCCGCTTTTTCCGGGTATAGCAACACATCTCTTATAGCCCCGGTAGCTTCCAATACTCCACCGTCGTAATCGTATTTCCTGAAATGTGGCACGAGGTGACGTTCTCCGATATGTCTCAGAAGGGCATCCGGTAAAATTCCTTCCATGCCGGCACCGGTTATAAAACGGTAAGCCCTGCGGTCTTTGGCTATAAAAAGTAAAAGTCCGTTGTCGTTTTCCTTCTTCCCTATCCCCCATGCATTAAAAAGTTCAAATGCAAAAATAAAATCGTCAGTACCCGAAAAATCATTGACGACTACTATGGCAAACTCTGCAGTGGTCTGCCGTTCTATTTCCACGGCAATGGCATTCACGGAATCTGCCACCTGCAAACTCAGTATCCCGTCCGGATTACTGACAAAATAATCCTGCCCGTTTAATTTCGGACTGGGCAAATTCTTCACCGTATATTGGGCAAACCCGACACTGCTCAGAAAAGTGATAAAAACCACCGTAAAAAGAAATTGTTTCCTCATGAAAATCGGAAAGAAATTGTATAATACACTGTAAAAATAAACTGTGTTTACCGAAACAGCCTGTTTTTCATACGTAAAATTTAAAAAATACCTGTTTTCCACTACCCGGGGACATCCTTAATAATTCCTGTTTAACGGGAAATTACCAACGGTTAGATCATGTGTTACCCCGGCACATCCTTTTTCCTGGTATCGGTTATACTGATGATCTTCCATTCCCCTTTCTCGTTCCGGAACAGGATAAAAGAGTTTACCCCGGTGTGGTGCAGCTTGTCCTCGTAATAAAACTCATAAGGTGCCCAGACATGGGCCATCAGTCCGTCGTGCATTATTTCAAAGGACAAGAGTTTTTCCCTGAAATCCGCTGTTTTCGGTAAAGCTGTCACCGCTTGTATAAAACCGTCGATAGACTTTGTACTTACGATAATCTGCCCTTCCCTACCCACCGAAATACTTTGCATAATACACTGCGGACCTGCAACGTCTTTTAACCGCTTCGAGTCCTTTGCATGAAAAGCTTCAAAGAATTCTTCGACGGCATTCCTGATGGTCTTTTCTTCCGGTACGGGCTGGGCATTAAGGCTTGCGAGACTCAGTATCAGCCCTAAAAATAAAACCGCTCTCATGGATAATGTTTTAAACATACAATTTAGTACTTTTACAGTAACTTTTGACTTCTCAGTTATAAAAGAACCGAAAACTACAAAACATAAATAATATATGTCTGTCGCAAAAAAAGAATACAAGAGAATTACGGTAAAGTCTCTGATAGAAATGAAAGAAAACGGTGAGAAAATAAGCATGCTCACTGCCTATGATTATTCCATGGCGAAGATCGTGGACAGCGCCGGGATAGATGTTATCCTGGTCGGTGATTCTGCGAGCAATGTTATGGCCGGGCACGAAACCACACTTCCCATTACTCTCGACCAGATGATTTACCACGCCTCCTCGGTTATACGTGGCGTGAAAAGGGCTCTTGTTGCGGTAGACCTTCCTTTCGGAAGCTATCAGTCGGATCCCAAGGAAGCACTCCGTTCTGCCATACGTATTATGAAGGAAAGCGGCGCCCATGCCATAAAGCTGGAAGGTGGAAGGGAGATCAAAGAATCTATAAAACGAATTCTGAATGCCGGAATCCCGGTAATGGGACACCTGGGGCTTACGCCACAATCCATCTACAAATTCGGCTCTTATACGGTGAGGGCCAAAGAGGAAGAAGAAGCGGAAAAACTTAAGGAAGACGCCATTTTCCTGGAAAGAACGGGATGCTTTGCCATAGTTCTGGAAAAAATACCTGCCAAACTTGCCAAAGAAGTGGCCGAAAGTGTATCCATCCCGGTTATCGGTATCGGGGCGGGAAACGGGGTAGACGGACAGGTACTGGTACTACACGACCTGCTCGGTATGACATATGAATTCAGTCCGAGGTTCCTTCGCCGTTACATGAACCTGTATGACGATATGACCAAGGCTATCTCTCAGTATGTAGATGACGTAAAAGACAGGGACTTTCCGAACGATAACGAGCAATATTAATACTTTTCAGGATTTATGAACCGTGATCTTCCGTATGAAACCGGTTTCATACGGAAGATCACGGTCCGTAGTCCTCACAGGCTGCCATGAAATTACTTTCTAACAAAAACAACCTCCAGGTACTACACGAAGACAATCACCTGATTGTTATAAACAAACGTCCCGGCGACATTGTGCAGGGCGACAAAACGGGGGATAAACCTCTCAGTGAGGTGGTTAAGGAATACCTGAAAGAAAAATATCAGAAACCGGGAAATGTATACGTGGGAGTTGTGCATCGGCTGGACAGGCCTACCAGCGGTATTGTCGTATTTGCCCGAACTTCCAAAGCCCTTTCCCGGCTCAATAAGATGTTCGCCGATAAAGAAGCACGTAAAACATACTGGGCCGTAGTGCAGAACCCGCCTCCCCGGCAGGAAGACACCCTGGATCACTGGCTGGTACGCAATACAAAACAAAACAGATCGTACGCACACACGAAAGAGGTTCGTGACGCGAAAAAGGCATCCCTGACTTACAGGGTATTGAAAAAATTACAACGTTATTATCTGCTGGAAATAGATCTGCACACCGGAAGGCATCACCAGATACGTGCTCAGCTTTCTGGTATAGGCTGCCCTATCAAAGGCGACCTGAAATACGGATTTGACCATAGTAATAAAGATGCGGGGATTCATTTACACGCCAGGAAACTTTCCTTTGTTCATCCTGTAAAAAAAGAAGAAATAACCATTACGGCCCCGCCTCCTGTAACCGATATCATCTGGCAGAATTGCCTGACTGACGACTAAAAAAGTCGGGCACAGAAGAGTTTTTTCTGGCGGGATAGTCCTCCGCTGCGCCCGGGGTGAAAATTGTTGTTGCCTGGATATTAAGCGTATCTTTTATTCTGCTTCGCTCTTGATAACCAATCGGAAACCTTCTCCGTGAATATTAAGAATCTCTACGTCTTCGTCTTTTTTCAGGTATTTCCTCAGCTTGGCAATGTACACATCCATACTCCTGGAGGTAAAGTAATTATCATCTCTCCATATTTTGGTAAGCGCCAGCTCTCTTGGCATCAGGTCATTCTCATGCAGGGCCAGAAGGCGCAGCAATTCGTTTTCCTTGGGAGAAAGCTTTATGGGTTGCTCGTCTCCATAAGTTAAAAATCTCAACTTGGAGTTCAGGTGGAACTTACCTATCTGGAACTCAAACTGATTACTGTCTGCCGAACCTGCATTAGCTTTTCTTTGCAGAATCGCCTTGATCTTAAAGAGTAATACTTCGGAATCAAAAGGTTTATTCAAATAATCATCCGCACCTGCCTTATATCCTTTAAGGACATCTTCTTTCATTGTTTTGGCGGTCAGGAATATAATTGGTATATGTTCGTTCTTTTCCCGAATCTCTTTTGCCAGGGTGAATCCGTCTTTGTAAGGCATCATCACATCCAGGATGCAAAGGTCAAAACTTTCCTTTCGGAATTTTTCGAAACCTTCCATTCCATTCTTTGCTAAAACCACATCAAAATTGTTTAGCGCTAAATAATCTTTAAGAACAATACCGAAATTCGGATCATCTTCAACCAATAAGATTTTTTTATTTACTGCTTCCATAATTTTTATATTAAAGGTAACTTTATAAAAAAGGTACTTCCTTTATCTTTTTCACTTTCTACATAAACCACACCCTGGTGGTCTTCCACAATATTTTTCACGTAAGCAAGTCCGAGTCCGTGCCCTTTTACGTTGTGGATATTGCCGGTGTGTTCCCTGTAAAATTTTTCAAATATTCTTTTCAGTACAGCTTTACTCATTCCCATACCCTGATCCTGTACTTTAATCACGATATTGTTTTTTGCGGTTTCCGTATATACATCTATTTCCGGTGTATCGGGAGAATATTTAATGGCATTATCCAGTACATTCACCAAAACGTTGGTTACGTGAAACTCATTGGCCAGAACTTCACTTTGTTCTGCCTGAAAATGCGTACGTATATAACCACCCCGGTTTTCTACCATAAGAGATACGTGCGCTATGGCCTCTTCTATAATATCGTGGATATCCAGGGTATCTTTGGTAATTTCCATCTGGTTCTTTTCCAGTTTGGATATCCTCAATACGTTTTCCACCTGCGCGTGCATTCGTTTGTTTTCATCCCGGATCATCTGGAGGTACTGCTTTACTTTATCTCCATGTTCCAGTACTTTCGGATTTTGAATGGCATCCAGCGCCAGGTTTATGGTTGCAATTGGGGTTTTGAACTCATGGGTCATATTGTTGATGAAATCCGTTTTTATCTCGGATATCTGTTTTTGGCGGATAAGCTGGTGAATGGCCCCGGAATACGCTATAACGATGATGAGAGTAAAAATGATGGACAGCAGGGCCATCCCCATAATACTCGATACCAGAAATTTCTTTTTCTGCGGAAAAGTAACGAGAAGGTCAAAATCCGTCTTTCCTTCTTCGTCTACAAAAATCGGTACTTTATACCTGGTACTTTCGCTAAGGGCAAAATCTCTGGACCTTACCTTGGTAGCCAGGCCGTTGCCATATACTCCATATTCAAAATGCAGATCTATTCCTGCTTCGGAAAGCTCCCGTTGTAACAGTAATTGTATTTCCTGATCGGAAACCCTCTCTCTTACGGGCTTTCGTTTTGCATAGTGCCGGAAATAAGTCTCAAAATGAGCTTTGTCTATGGCGGACATCCCTCCTATTTTTTCAATTCTTTCGGAGGGGGTATATGTTACTTTACCATCGATGTCTACCCCTTCTTTAACAATAATAGTCCTTCGCTTACTGTTAAAGCTTTTTATGGGAATAGAATCCGATTCACTATCAAAGAACGTAGAAGATATACCGTAATCCTCTTCTAAAACGCCATGAGAATAAATAAATGTTTCATTATTTTCCTCATCTTTATCTATAAAGAGTATTTGCCGCAGTTCTGCTTCTTTAAACTCTCCTATACTATCTATAAGTTGCAGGAATTTATTGGAGTAATCTTCAATCTCCCTTTTCTCTATCTTGTCCGAAACGGACTTTAATACCTGCATGACACTGTTGGAAAACTGCTCTTCCTTGTCGTCCACTGCTGTCTTTATCCAGTACCCCTGCACAAAAATAATACCAATCAGGGATAAACTCATCAAAGCAACCAAAAGGACAAATAACTTCCTACTCATCGAAGCAAAATTAAGGGTTTAATATGCAGTTTGTCTTAGCTTTAACCTAACCTTAACAAAATTATCCTTTATTTAACGGGAAGCTTTGACTTTTATCAAACGGGAGTGTAATTCCCGTACCTGCTTTCTCGTTTCTTCGAGATTTATATTTGTTATGACATAGTCGGACAACTGTACCTTTTTATCGTCATCCCATTGATTTTCAATACGATTCATCACAGCTTCCCGCGATACCGCATCCCGTAGCATTACTCTTTCTATCCTGGTCTCTAACGGGGCTGTGACCATAATTACGGCATCACAATCTTTATATGCACCACTTTCAAAAAGAATGGCTGCTTCTTTAATTACATAAGTTCCTTTCTGTAATGCATACCATTCTTTAAAATGCCTGCCTACTTCCGGGTGAATAATACCGTTTAATACCGCTAGTTTTTCCTTATCCTTAAATACGATACCGGCAATGTAAGCATTGTCCGGCCCGGCATCGGTATAGGCCTTTTCTCCGAAAGCTTCTGTTATTTTTGCCCGGACTTCCGGAGTATGCATAAGTTTTTTCGCCTCGGTATCCGCTATATATACGGGAATTCCCAATTCGGAAAACATCGAAGCTACAGTGGATTTCCCACTTCCGATGCCGCCTGTTAACCCTATTATCATTACCTGTTTTGTGTTATTTGTTTTAATTTAACTGTTTTATCTTAAATATACAAATGAAAAAACGGATATGGTTTATTACGGAAAAACCTACAAACCGGATTTTCTATCTGTATTGACGGAATTAAAGGGCGTTTTGTGTGGAATTCTTCACCAGGATTTCCACCCCGTGACGGGACAGTTCCGCTTTTTGTATAGTCTCCGGCATTTTGGAGATACGCAGGGGAAGATAGTTTACAGAGTCTGTCAGCGCCTCAAAATCGCACGTCACCTTAAAATCGGACGGACTTAATTTGCTCAGGTCTTTTAACGCTCCTTCGCATAGTATTTCTACTTCTGAAGGAAAAGTTCTTACGGACTTTTCTTCCGGCACATTGATCACAAAAACCGGTACGGTTACTCTTTCTGCGGAAAACCGTTCTACCCTGGCCTTCACCACTACTTTTTTATCTCTTAATTCCAGGTTTTTATATTTCCGGGGAACTTCTATCTCCATATTCACCAGGATATCTTCATTCACATCTCTCAGGGTTATTTTAGAGGTATACAGGGTGTCCAGCTGGTTGACTTCCACATCCGGGCCGAATACGTTTATTTCTGACGGGGATACGGTGAGACTGTCGTAAATACGGTAATCTTTGGCAAAGGTTATATCGGTGCGAGGTAATACTTTTACTTTCCGGATAATATTTTCACCTAAAGAAAAAAACAAGGTATCTGCCGCAAATTGCCTGATTTCGACATCTTCGGGCAATACACTTATCAGCTGTTTTCTCAGGTCTCCTGCCAGAAGATAAAACCGGTCTTCTGTTTTCCGGAGGGCGGACAGGTCTATGTCTACTTCCCTGCCAAAATATTTCATCCCCAGTAACTGCAAGCCCTTTGTATTGATATCTACTTTCAGGGTACGCGGGGGATTCACCAGTAATTTGCTTTCGGGAATACCGCTGTAAGAGGTTTTTAAGGAAACGTTACTGGTATAGCGGTTAGGCAATTTGATGAGAAACCACAGGAGAAAGGATACGAAGAAAAAAAGCAAAAACTGTGATGCCTTTCCTCCGCGTATATTCGTCGGTATGTTCCATTTACCAATTCTCATTGGGCTACTTGATTAAAAAACAATTCCGGAAAAGTTTTTTCAGGGTCTTTATGAAATACTTTTATACTCCATGTACTCTTTATAAAACCGTAGCCGTAGCCGGAAAATTGTATCAGTACGGCAAAAACGGATAAAAAAGCTACTTTGATATTTTTAGTTTTAATTAAGGCATCGATACATACTACACCGAAAAAGATGGCATAAAGAACGCCAAAGAACGGTATCCCTGCCATCCATAACAGTAAAGATGCGATAAGCCCTGCCATAAAAAACGAGGGAAACCAATATACGATCTTTTCTGTCTGCGGGTGCCAATGGTTGAGAATAGGCCTTGTCATACCAAACTTGTACACCTGTTTATAAAACTTAGACCATGAAATACGGCGTTTGTGGTAAACAAAAGCATTTTCCAGGAACCGGGTATCATAACCCGAAGCCCAGAGGCGTATGGTAAGGTCGGGGTCTTCGCCGGGATGTATGTTTCCGAACCCCCCGGTCTTCTGAAAAGCTTCGCGCGAAATGCCCATATTGAAGCTTCTGGGCTGAAACTTGCCTACGGCATTTTTCTTTCCTCTTATCCCCCCGGTGGTAATCGTGGAGGTCATGGCGTAATTGATAGCTTTTTGCAAATCGGTAAAAGAAGGGTGTGCCGTATCCGGTCCGCCATAGCAGTTTACGTAATCGCGGGTTAAGGCGTCGTGCACTTCCTTCAGGTAATGGGACGGTAAAATACAGTCGGAATCGAGGATAATAAAATAATTTCCTGCTGCTTTCCCCATTCCGTAATTCCGGGAATCTCCCGGTCCGGAATTCTCCTTATAATAATAGGATATCCGCAAACGGTCGGAGAACGTATCTGCCACTTCTTTGGCAGGCACGTCAGATCCGTCTTCGATTATAACTACTTCAAAAGGATGATCGTAGTCGAGTTTGGTTATGCTTTCCAATAACTCGGCTACTTCCCCCGGCCTGTTGTATACCGGAACAATAAAGGAAAAATCTAATTGCATGGGGCAAAGATAGGATAAGAGCTTGTTTAAACGGATTCCTATCGGATAAAAAAATGCCCTTATCGGGATGGTTGTCTCCGGAATGTAGCAAAAATAAGAAAAGAGACCGTTTTCGCCCCGTTTTCTTGCCAGTCCGATCGAGGGCCTAAAGCCCTGTTTCGGGAGGGGGGGGTAATGAGTTAATGGGTTATCCAGTTATTGAGTTATTGAGTGTTGCCTAAATAACTGAATAACCCCTATTCTCCCCCAATTCCTTTCTCTTCCGCCAGAAATAAACGGCAAAGCCCAGGGTAACCAAAGGCAGTACGGCCCCGAATTCGTCGATAAAATAGGCGGTATTCTCATGTTTTATGGTAAGCGGGGTAAAGATGGCCTGGATAAAAAGATTGTGCGATGCGTGCAGTATAACACTTGTCCAAAGGCTTCCGGACTTCATACGGTACCAGGTAAAGATAAAGCCTGCACTTAATACGAGGACAAAAAAACAGATCATGGCATACCATCCGGGTGTACCGCTGTTATAATCGGCAAAAAGTAAAATGGGCAGGTGCCAGACGGCCCATATAAACCCGGAAATCAGCGATGTCCGTGTAAATCCGTAGCGGGTGAAAAGTTCGGGTACAAGATATCCCCGCCATCCTATTTCTTCTCCCAAGGCATTGGCGGCGCTGCGTACGGTACCGAATATGCCTATGAGAATAACATACAGCCCTATTGTCCATCCGTCCCCTATATTGCCCAGGCCAAATGATTCCGTAAGTTCGCTGACAAATTCCCGGTCGTAAAATCCTCCTAAGCCGGTGAACCAGATAATGAGATAGGCTATTAGCGCGTACAAAACGGGGACAAGGAAACTTTGCAGCTGGTATTTTGTTTTTCCCCACCTCCATCCCAGTTCGGAGAGGTTCCTGTTTTCTAATTTCATGGCAATGAGGGCCGCGATTCCGGGGCACCACATCAATCCTGTTACAAAAAGACCTTCTCCTGCTCCCAGTTTTCCGGAATAAATGATAAAAAAGTAAAAAATGCCACTCAGGGCAAAGTTTATCGCCAGGAACCGGATTACAGGAGCCAGGTTGTTTTTCGTATTTATTTTGTCCATATGCAAATATTAAACGGGTTTTAGTACACGGCAAAAATCGTTTTTTTACAATGTGTCCGGGTAATTCGTTTTTATCCTTATTATTTCTACCGGGGCCAGGTATCGTTCAGATGGAGTACATCCATAAGTTGTTAAAGTTCAATTTTTGTCATGCACTAAGAAATGGCCGGGCAGATAAATATACATTTTTTTCGATCTTTCTGATAATTTTCCTACGGGATTTGTTTTGTTCTTTATTCCGCCGTCGAATTCCTGTTCGTTTTCCCAGAAACCGGATTGTGGGTATTTTCCAGGCTTCCCGGGCCGGCATCGGTGAAGGATTCCTATTAAAAAAAATGTTAAATGCTTATAAATGATATGTCCTGTAATATACCTGAGGTTTTTAATTCTTATTTTTGCAAAAAAATTCTGTGATAGTAGATATTCTGATCGCCGCTTTGTGGAGTATTTCTCCTTTCGGAGAGGCCAAAGTAGGGATTCCTTACGCTATTTTTAACCACGTTAATATTTACATAGCCTTTGTGGTCTGTCTTTTGGCCAATATATCGGTATATCCTCTTATGCGGTTTTTTCTGGACCATTTGAACCGCTATCTGCTTAAATGGAAATTTTATAAGAGAGTGGCCATTAAAGTGGCCAAACGGGTAAAGATCGGGGCTCGTTCCAATGTCAGCAAGTTCGGGTTTTGGGGCATCCTTATCTTTGTCATGCTTCCGGTACCGGGTACGGGAGTGTATGCGGGGACTATTGCTTCTTATTTATTCCGGATGCCATACCGGAAGGCTTTCTGGGCCAACGCCATCGGTATTTTCTTTTCCTGCGTTATGGTGTGGGGAATGACCCTGGCTACATATCATGGCACGCGGTAATTTTATAATTGTACATTCCGGGTTAACCTAAACACCAGCATCTGCCCGGAAAAGTCGCTTTATATAACCTATTCCCCGCAGGAAGGCATTATCCTGTCCAGTTCTACTACTGATACATAACCGGCAAAGCCGTATTCCGCATAGCGCTCACAGGCATACGATTTATTTTCTGATTTATTGGCGTAGTCCACGGCCAGTATTATTTTCCCCGCTTCTTTCAGGGCGCGTACATTGGCCAGGTTTTCGGCACACCAGTCTTCCGTACATGGAATATCGGCATCCATAAAAAAGAGGTCTTCCACGCCCAGGCCATCTATGGCTTCGGTATAGCCTTCGTAGTGGCGGAGTTCGGGGGAATTCTGCGGAAAAATCCGGAAACCGGCCGATTGTTGTCTGGCATATTCGCTGATGTGTATGACCTGGTCTACCATTTTCCGGGCCAGGCTTTCCCGGTCTTCGCCGGGCACGAGGTCCAGGTCTATTTCTTCGTAGGCGTTGGGGATATCGAGGTACACCCCGTCAAACCCGGCGGCAATGGCCTGGTCTATACGTCCTTTTACGGCCAGTTCCCACCAGGCCGGCTCCCAGTATTTTACAAAATACTCATCGGGCCAGTCGGGCCAGTGGTTTAGTTGCAGGCCGGCTTCTACTACGGCTTCATATTCCGGGCGGTAGGTCTCGTTAGTCCCCATAGAAAAATAGGCCAGCACTTTTTTACCGGAATTACGGAGGGTTTCTATCTCTTCTCTGGTAAAATAACCTTCGCCCCCGTCTCTTGCCAGGTCTATCACGGCCAGGTCCTGCTCCGCTTCCGCCAGTGCATCCAGTTTACCGTCGGGGTAATTGGTCAGCTGGTATACAAAATTGCGGACTTCTCCCATTTCTGCCGGAGGATTGTTTTCTTCTCCTGTAGTAAGATCATCGTCTTCATCACTACATCCGATGTTTATACCGACTAAAAGAAGGATAAACATATAGGTTAGCGGAATACATAAGGTTTGGCGCATGGGGGTAGATTTCATGTTGTTTCGATTTTTAAGGGCTTGTTTTGCGGATAGTATGGTACACCGGCATCATTTTAAAAGAAATTTTTGTCTTATTTCTTTTCGGAAATAACGGTTTTTATAGTGTATTTATTTTCCTGCCGGAAGTTATTCGGGAAAATTAAAAAGCAGGTCTACGGGAACCCGTATGGATGTATGGGAAATTTGTGGAATATTTGTATTGTCCGTATAAACAAGCAGGTATAACCATAAAGCATATAGTTATGATAAAGAAAACTATTTCCGTAAAACTGCATAAACGCAAGCCTCCGAAGAAATAGGTAGTGCACCTTATCGAACAATTTTGTATTCACTTCATCTGATTATAACACTTTATCCATGAAATACTTTTTTACTTCTTTACTGTTTTTCTTCTTCTTCCCTTCTGTGTGCACCTCACAGGAAACGTATAAACAGGATAATACGGAATATTACAGCGACCGTTATTATACTACTACGGGAAAACCTATGGTAAAACGAAGCGAGGCCAACAAACGAAAGTTCCTGGCATCCAAGAGCCTGACGGAGGTTCCGGAAGGGTACGAGATAGATCATATTATCCCGCTTTCGGAGGGAGGTACGGACGATCCTGAAAACATGCAACTGCTCACTATTGCGGAACACCGGGAGAAAATGGCCAAAGAAAGGGCGGGCCGCAGCAAGTCTACATATCCTGTTACGCAACGAACGTATTATACTTCGTCCACTTACCCCAATACCTCTTCCCCTGGTAAGGTCACAACAACATCCGGTTCTGCCGGGACAGATTCGGAGGGGCGTACTTTGTACCGGGGGAGCCGGGGCGGTATGTATTATATTAACAAAAACGGGAATAAGGTATATGTAAAATCCGGCAAGGAATCTTCCGGGAGTTACGGCACTACTTCCACATCTTCCGGTTCGCGGAGCGCTTCGGGGAGGACTATACACACCGGACCGAGGGGAGGAAAATACTATATCAATTCCAAAGGGAATAAGACCTATGTTAAAAAGAAAAGTTAACAACGATTACCCGTCATGAAATACCTGGTTACCATACTTCTGTTTATTTCGCTGGTTTCGTGCAAAGGGGAAAACACGGAACGGGATATACTAAATTCTCTCCGCACTTCTCATATCCGTGCCAATGGAGGGTTTACGGATGGTGTGTACCCTGCCCGGGTAGGGTATTATTACCCGAAAACGGGCACCCGGTCTACATATACGTTAAAGGTGAAAGTAAAAGACAACCGGCTTCGGGTTATCTACTGGCCTAACGGCGGCTGGCTGGATGATAGTCATTTTACTCCTCCGGATATACATACGGGCATTACCAAATTTAAAAGTGACCGCGGGGTTTGGTATACGGTGGATATTACCGGGGAGTAGTTTGCAGGAAAAAGAGTGCCATTGCCTTTGCACATACACGCGATTGTTTACCGAGCTTTTTCTTATGCACAGCTATATTTTAACGCTACGGCTCGCTATCCGCATTATCAACAGAATAAAGAAACTCTTTGCTGTGAAGGATAAGTGCATTCAGAAGATCAAACCGGTTATCCTGTGCCAATAATCCGGCATCAATTTTCCGGGATTCGCAGTATACTAAAAAAAGTCCCCTGTAGTCCCTGGGTATTTTTAGCTCGTTGGTTAAGAGTTTTTCTGTGAAAAACGGATCGCTTTTGAACAAATTGTCCAGATCTTCATATACAATGGTTTTTGGTGGTGCTTCTTTTTGTTTATCTTTTTTAAAAAGGCCGTATATAAGGTTGAATATAAGTACGAAATCCATATTTCCGGAAGTGTTCGACATATATTTCAAGGGATCATTTTTCATGTCTTCGGCAATCTGCTTTTGAAGCCCGCTACTATATGCTTTTTCATCAAAATCGGGGGCTATATACTTGTCCTCCACTATGACTTCGTCCAATTGATTTACTTTTTCTGTCAAATCTATATGCAATTCCTCCCTGAAGTGCCGGGGCCGGACCATAATTACCTTCTCCTCGAAAAAATCGGAAGAAAACAATATGCTGTCTTTTTTCCGGGCAGGGATATTAAACCTTCCTTCTTCGTCAGAATAGGTGGTTATCCTGGTATGGAGGTTGGTGACTTTGATATTTTTCAGCAATTGGCCGGAGGTAGATATTTTACCGGATACCGGGGATGTTTCCTGTGCAAAACCCAATGAGGTCAAGCTACAGGTAACCAGAAACAGATACATTTTTGCTTTGTACATGGAAATGGTTTGGAACACTACGAATTAAAGATAAGAAGAAGTATTCAAAAAAGGCTGATTTTACGCTAACACACCACGTTAAAAACTTGTTAACATGAGGATTATATTTTTTAAACTTGTATTCTTTCCCATCATTTTATGCAGTGAGTACCTTAAAAAACTATAAAAGTTACAGCTGTTGTAAAGCTTACTTTAGTATACACAATAGGCACTCGTTGCAAACGAGCGCCAGAAATAAAACAAACTAAAATTTAAGTATATTAGGAGGGTTGACAATATAACGAAAAAATAAGCATTTATGAAAAAAGACGGCAAACTCAGAAAAATATTAATACTGTTCCTAATCCTGACATCTTGTAAAGCAAATAAAGTTGAAGTAAAGAATGTGGAACAAGTTCCATCAGATTTACAGTGCCCGCTCCGTGGACTTCTAAAAACAACAAACTATAAAAATGAAATAGAAGAACTGAGCAAAGACTATAAAAGAAAAATAATGGAAATAGAAAGCCTGGAACTGGATTCTGCAAAATACCGAACTGTGCTTCACCTTAAAGCATCCAGCCAGCATTTATGGTTAATCAAAAATAATCTTATGGAAAACAGTGCAGACTCTATTCTTGTTCACTGTATAGATTCTACCAGAAGTGTAGAAGCAGAGTTTGACATAGATAATTGTGAAATTGAAATTATGGAAACGGAGTTTTTTAGCAATGGAGATCCAAAAGTGTCTATATCTAAAATTATAAAGCTTTGAAATTCCGGGAATTCCTGGCGCTCGTTTGCAAACGACAACCAGTTAAAGAAGCCGCACAAGGGCCGGCAGCAACGACTGTGGCTAATGCTGTTTATCACCCCTGCGGAAAAAGGGTGAGGCGGCTGCCTTTAGACAAATATATTAAGGCTTAAATGACTTTATTGCTATATAAAGTTTAATATATTATACCTGAGATTTCTCGCATTCGAAATGACACTTTTGGCTGCCTTGGGGACGACTCCTTTCAAAAATATTTATACGCAAAAGTTACAGAAAATCCAGTATATTTAAGCACCGTTATAGACCTAATAATTCAAAGCTAACCCAATCTGAAAAGTAGATGACAAAAAACTACAACCTAAAAGTCTTTGCCCCCGTATTGTTATTATTTTTCCTGATCCTCTCCGGTTGTTCTGGTGACGATGACAATGTAATTACACTGGAAAACTTTTACAAAGGGGCCCTTACTTCTGCAAAGACAGAAGACCTGGCGGGGATCTGGTCTATATACGAAGTGGAATACGAGGGAGAAAAAACATCGGTCCCGGTATCCTACCAGGGATGTGGCCGGGATTTTTTCGTTTTTATGGATAATGGCAAATACAGCCAATACGCTGCTAATTCCGAATGGTGTAATTACGATACGGATGCAACTAACTGGTCATTGAATGAGGGAATTATTTACATTGGCCCCTCCGTACCGCAATCGGAAGAAATGGTCCTTGTCGGTTTGAATAAGGACAAACTTGTATTCAGGATGAAAATAGACATGGACGAAGACGGTACCCTTGACATTTTGACTTTTACCGCGCAACGATATGCCCCTCCCAACGATCCGGACATTTACACAACATCGTTTCAATGGGACGATAGTCCCGAACACCAGGACAAAATACGGCTTAAGTGGATGAAATACCAGGGATTCAACAAATTTGATAAATACGAAATTTACAGAGCCAAAGAAGGATGTTCTAAATCCCAAGCTGAACTTATAGGTACTATTACAGACGTGGATCAAAATAACTTTGTTGACGAAACTCCAGCTCCTTATGAAAAGCTCTGTTATTTTTTCAAGCTATATACAGATAAAGGATTGGTAGGCGAAAGTACGCTTGTTGATATTTACACATATCATTTTGAGGTTGAACCGGTGAAACTATCTACACCTATTACTCTGAATGACGCTATTAAACTTGACTGGGAAGTGTATCAAGGAAATTATTTTTCACACTATGAAATTGTAGTCACTAGACTTGATGAATTTAATATAAACGGGGAGGAAGTAGTTTTAGCCAAAATAGAAGACATTAATACCACAACCTTTACAGATAATAATCCACCATATGCAATACACCCCGGCTATACTGTTTTTGTGTATAACATATTTGGGCAAAGAACCCCTGCTATCTTTGGCACAAACACTCAAAAATCAAGTTATAAAAAACCCGGAGTTCTCCCCTTCAAATACGTTTCATTTATCTCTTTAGACCAGGAAGAAACCATTGCTTATGTTTTTACCGAAGGTGATCTTTACAGATATAATTACAGTACACAAATTATTGAAGCTAAAGCCGCTGCCCCCCCTACTTCAGATACCACTGTAGAGATGAAATTAACACACTCTTCGGTTTACGGTAAAGAAATTATTTTTCACCAGTCCGGCGAGTATAATGTTTATGATGCAAAGACTTTAGAACTGAAATATGAGTTAAAGCCCCAAGAGCATTTTTCTGTATCTTATTTTGCTAACATACATGATAATTTATGGATATTCCTTGATAGCGATTATGCATACACATATGAGCGGGACGGAAACACTTTACATCCAATTGATAAAGCACCTACTTTTTCAACACACCATGGAGATTCGAATTATTATCCCATTCCCTTGAATAATAATGAGGTACTTGTAGGCCATCATAATGAATCTAATAGTATCGTTTTTACGGTCGACAATAATGGGAATTTCCAAAATAGAAAGACTGTTAATTTACAGGTAAAATCACTGAATAACAAATTAAAGATCTTATACAGTCCTGAACAAAATTTTCTCGTTGATTTGATGGATAACAAAATCTATTCTTCGGAAAATTTCACCCCTATCAGGTCTTTTGAAATGCCACGTTTTCCGTCCGGAATAAGTATGAACGGAAATTTAATTTTAGGATCAAATAATCAACCGGATCAAGCTCATAATCATGATTTCCCCCCTGAAAGAGAGGTAAAAATTTATAACGTATCATCCCAGACAGTACATTCGTATGAAACTGAGGGATATCCGCATTTATTATTTGAAAATCATTTAGGTCAAATAATAAGTATATCATCAGGTTTCAAACGTCATAGCTTGTATGATGAAAATAGCCAAGATATTTTCTTTGAAATAATTAAATAACAGAAAAGTATATCTATTCCCAGACATTATTGAAGGTCTATCCCCAACTGGCACTCGTTTGTAACGAGTGTGTATCGTAGAAAGCGTTTGTAACGCCCCTTAAAAATAAAGGCATCTTAAAATGATAATCATTACGGTAAACAAGATATAGGTTATAGACTGCGGAATGTACTAAATTAGTTCCCTCCAATTACAGATTACCACTCATAATGAATCATTCATCTGAATACAAAATATTTTAAAAATGAACTACAGACCTTTAATTTTACCAATACTATTTTTAGTACAGTTTGCCTGTTTTTCTCAAGGTGAAATTGTTTTAACCGGAGGAACTGGCTCAGATATAGGAAATGCTATTAATTCTATAAATGATCAAGGTTCAATAGTATTAAAAGGAGGAAATTATTTAATAACAACTAACCTAATAATTCCAGAAAAGATCACTTTAACTTTTTCTGAGAATGCTAAAATAATTTTAAATACCGGAGTTCAATTAACACTAAATGGAAATATAAAAACGGGTTTAAGTCACATTTTTGAAGTTAATGATGGCGCTAAAATAATTGGAAATTCAAAATTAGAAAGAATATATCCACATTGGTGGGGTGCAGTTCAAAATGATGAAGCACCAGATGATAAAGGAATAGAAGAAGCATTAAAATTTATTCTTAATAGACAAAAAGCCTCGACTAGAATAAAAATTAATAACTCTAAAACTAGTAATAGTAATATTATTTTAGATTTTGCCGGAGGGGAATTTATATTAGAGAATAAAATACAACTTCCTGAAACTAGTGCATTTCAATTAGTAAATGGAATTATCAAAGCTAGCGATAATTTCACAGATGATTTTTTATTTGATACATACATAGAAAAAACAGGAAATAATCCAGAAAGGCGATTCAACCGTGAAAATATTACTTTCAATGAAATTATTCTTAATTGTCATTATAAGGCCAGTGGTATTAGATTAGCAAATAGTATAAGATGGGTATTCGATAAATTTTCTGTCTATGACATTCCGGAAAATAAAAGTGGAATTCTCATTCATGGAGAATCGAATGAGATAATGATTCTAAATTCATTTTTCATAAATAAAGATGATTATTATTTTGACGAAGGTGTTGAGCATAGGACAGGAACCGGAATAAAGCTGGAAAATAATGGTACGTTTTCTAATTCAGATCATCATTTTAGTAATATCGTAATGAAAGGTCTTGAATATGGTATCAGGTCAATTGGTTCTACAGCTAACGTATACGATAAGATACATATATATGATTCATTCTATGGAATAAAATTAGAAGGGAATACTTCGGCAAATAGAATTACCACCTGTTATTTTGATAATTGCAAATTAAATATTGGAGGACCTAAATTCACCTCAGTTACTAATTGTTATTTTATTTATGTTGATGATGATGTTAATTATGCACCTTTTGAAATTGAGGCTAATTGGACCGGGCAAAATATTAGGGGGTTTACGGCCACCAATAATATTTTTCAAAGTACAATACCTATAGAGGCCTTCAAAATACTTACTCCTGGTAATTTTTACTTTAATCAGGATCAAATTTTTGATACATATATTATGAATAATACTTCCGATGGAAATGTTAATATTAGAGGAACTCATTATACCATAAATAATTCTCTACCTACTACTCCAACAAATGATATAGTCAAAGTTGATGTAAGTAAAAAGCATCTTATAGGTAAAGTTCAAGAGTTTTATCTCGGGATTACAAATCATTATGGAGGGGCTCCCATTAGTGGAAATTTTATAGGAGTGGAAGGGAATTTTTTAAAGATAAAACTCTCAAACCCAATGATAGGAAATTTACATATAAAAGTAGTTACATCCGAAAATATGAAATAACGTGCTCTCTCTAATATTCATTTATAACGAATATGCCTGGATATACAGTAGTTACAAGGCTTATATGGAAGATTGGACGGAGAAACCGAATGTGGAGTTGCAAACATTGTGGTGAGTAATGCAGGTTTTGCAAATATAGACTGGTTTAGTAAAGGGGGCATTGCAAATGCGGGAGACGATGGGTACTCGTTGCAAACGAGCACCAGACCGAGTAGGGTTATAAAAGAGTATTATGAATTTTGTGAAAGGCCCATGTTCGGGGCCTTTTGTTCTTTATAAGTCTATAGGATAAAAAGCCAATAGATACTATGGAGATTTTGAGTACTTTTAGCAAGGCTTTTTTTTCGAAAAAACATTAAAAGGAGAACAGTATGCATGAATCCATTGCAGTTATTTCAGATATACACGGTAACAGTTTAGCACTGGAGGCCGTATTAAAGGATATTTCGACCCGCGATATTAACTTGATCGTTAATTTGGGAGATAGTTTATTCGGTCCGATCGATCCGGTTGGCACCGCCGGTCAATTAATGAGCATTTCGAATAGTATAAATATTATGGGAAACTGTGATGAAATTCTTTTAAATGAAAAAAGCAATTCCGAGACCTTTAATTTCGTAAAACCTGTAATAAATAGTGATATTGAGAAATGGATCAGATCATTTAAAGATACATGGGTATTGGAAGATATTATGTTCTGCCACGGCACTCCGTTTGTAAATGATCAGTATTTACTGGAAGAAGTAAATGAACATGGCGTAACCCATAAGTCCTCCGATCAACTTTCAATGGAACTGGGAGAATTATCGCATAAATATATATTTTGCGGACATAGTCATGTTTTCAAAACACAATACCTACCTGATAGTAAGTTGATCGTAAATCCGGGAAGCGTGGGATTGCCTGCGTATTATGACAATATGCCGTTTCCGCATGCAATGGAATCAAATTCACCTTATGCCGAGTATGTGATTGCTAAAAAGACTGCTGAAAAAAAATGGAATATAGAACATGTAATGGTTGGCTATGATTGGGAAAAAGCAAGTTCCATCGCCAAAGACAACGGACGGGAAGACTATGCTTTTGCCATAAAGACGGGAAAAGCATTAATAGGGTAACTCCCCGTTCCTTGCAAACGAATCACCTGGTAGAGGCCAAGGTAATCCATATTTAAATATATTCACAAATTATATAAGCTATCACAATGAAAAATATTCTGATTGCCGCTCTATTATTTTTATTTTTTGTGCAGTTAAAAACATTCGGCCAAAATACAGTGACTACAACTACAAAATACGGTGTAGAGAATATGGAGTTATTGGAGATTTTCGAATTTCAAAACATAGCTGTGCAAAGGTTTGATTTTGAAAGTGCCGAAATTGAAGGAAAGTATTATCAGCTTCACATAAAAGAATTCAGAAACGGAAAACTAGCTGACACAAAGATTTTATTTGATGCAACAGAAACGGAACTGTTTCAAATTAAACAACCTGTTTTTGATTTGAAAATTTTTACGGAAATCTCTGCCGATAACCTGAAAGTTCAATTAAGAGGTCCTAATTACAGTAGTGCTTCTAAAAATTTTAAACTCACCAACAACGGGTCCGAATATATAACGAAAGATTTTTTCGGATCGGAAAAAACAGTTGAAAATCCATTAAAAGATGAATTCCCGTTACTGGCTATCATAACACCTACAATACATGACGATGGTTCAGGTTCCTATTGTGAGGTTGTACAATCTGATATAAAACCCGAGGAATTAGGAACTCATTTTAAAATTCCGCATTATTTTTTAATCACTATGGTTTTTAAATAGGAACGTTCCAAATCCCAAAGAAGAGAGGCACTTGCCATAAACAAGTGCCACGGCATTTTTGGCAACCCTCCGGAATTCTTATGGATATGAATTTTTGATGGAAGAAGGGGCCGGGTTAAACCGGAACATAGTACTCTTTTGCATTTTACGGTATAAGTTTTCATTGATGGAAACAGGGACTTTTAAATTCGGGAACAGAATTTCATACCTATCCCCCTTCTTCCCCACTAACTTTACGTTTACAAGTTCTTCCTTCATAATTTAAATTTTTACAGTTAAACTATTAAGAATGTACTATATGTGTCATAAAAAGGGCAAAGCAAAAGGTATTCCATTCCAAGGGAATAACGGCAACAGGTTGTAGTGTAAGTCAAAATGTCAGTTAGCTGTCTGCAACCATGTATTATAAATGCGTAAATGTCCTGGTCCGGGATAAAGAGACCTGAGCTCCCCGTTTTTATTCTTTAGCATCATTGATTTCCACCCAGTACCCATCCGGGTCTGTAAAATAAATCTGTTTTACGCCATCTACCCTGTCGGTAACCTTTTGTTTTTCACCTTTCCAGCTTTCGTAGGCAATTTTGTTTTTATCCAGCACTTTAATAAAGTCCGGAACGGATGGGACGGAAAAGCAAAGATGGCTGTTTTTATCGCGTTTGGCAGCGGCTTTTGCGCCTTCTATTAAATGCAAATGCGCATTGGAACCAATGGAAAACCAGGTGTGTTTGCCGTCATGGAATGGTTCTGGTATAGTATCTAACCCCACAATATCCCGGTAAAAGTGTGTGCTGCTGGCCAGGTCAACAACATAAACGGCAATATGGTTGATAACGGCCTTGGACTTCGCTTCCTGGGCACTGAGTTGAAGGGATAATAAAAAACAAAATGAAGTGAGGAGCAACAATGATTTTTTCATGAATGATAGCTTTTACAGGATGGTTTTTATATTAGTATTCCATGGAAAAGGGAATAAAGATAATTAAAAGAATACATTTTTGGGCTTTAGCTACCCCTGGCGCTCGTTTACAACGAGTGCCCCCTCACCGTATACCACGTTTTGAAACAATCCTTCAAAAAATATTACAGAACTGAAAGTACATGTAACCGGCAAAAATGCACAAAAAAACGGACGGGCATACTAATGCCCGCCCGTCCTATAAATGTTTTTTTAAACCTCTTCTCCGTCTTTCGTTTCTTTTTCTGCTTTATCCGTTTCCGGTTTTTCTTCACCTTTGAGATAGGAAGGCAATTGCATCCCCGCCATATTGAACATGTCTTCCAGTGGTGGTACGGATTTGTATATACCGGAGAGGAAGTTGGCTGTTGCTGTTTTGCCATCCCCCTGACCACAATTACCATCCCAAACGGTAACCTTATCGATCTTGATATTCTTAATGGCTTCGGCCTGTGTTTTCACCAGTTCCGGTAGTTTATCGGCGATAAGCAGTAATACGGCACTTTTGGAGTCGTTCCCTGCTGCTTTCACAATCTGGTCGAGACCCTGTGCCTGTTTGGTAAGAATTTCGTAAAGTCCTTGTGCTTCTGCCTGTTTTTTGAGTAATATGGCATCTGCCTCACCCTTGGCAGTACGCCGTATCATTTCGGCTTCTGCTTCGGCATCTATTTCTATTTTGCTTTTTTCAATCTCGGCAGGAACCACAACGTTTGCATACTGTGTGGCCTTATCCCTGACAGCTCTTTGTTCTTCTGCTTCCTGCTCGGCTTTATACGCTTCCTGCAATGCCCTTGCCGATTGCACCTTCTCTGCTGCACTGGCTATTTTTTCCGCTTCGGCTTCTTTTTCCCTACGCATGGCATTGGAATTGGCTACATTTACCAATGCCGTGTTTTCTCCTTCTATAGCTTTGGCATTGGCGGCAGCCACCTGGGTACGCTCTTCCTGTTTGGCATTAGCCTCACCGATAGCCCCGTCCCGGTCTTTTTCGGCAACAGATTTCTTGGCGGCGTTAATAGCATGTGCAGCCGCTTCTTTTCCCAGGGCAGAGATATACCCGGACTCGTCCTGTATATCCGTAATGTTTACGTTGATAAGCTTCAGCCCTACTTTCTTTAATTCTGCCTCTAAGTTTTCGGTGATATTCTGCAAAAACTTATCCCGGTCCGAATTGATTTCTTCGATATCCATAGATGCCACTACCAGGCGCAACTGTCCGAATATAATTTCCTGCGCCAGGTCCTGTACTTCCGGTAATCCGAGACCGAGCAGGCGTTCTGCGGCATTTTGCATGACTCCGGGGTCGGTAGATACCCCGATGGTAAACCTGGAGGGGACATTGACCCGGATGTTCTGTTTGCTCAGTGCATTGGTAAGATTGACCTCTATGGACATAGGCGTAAGGTCCAGAAATTCGTAATCCTGGAATACCGGCCATATAAATGCTGCTCCACCGTGAATACACCGGGCGGATTGTCCTTTTCCGGTTTTACCGTATACCACCAGAATGCGGTCGGAAGGACAGCGTTTGTACCTCTTGATGAGGGAAAAGAACATAATAAAAATAAAGAGTATCACGATGATAATACCGATCACTCCTGAGAATGAAGAAATATTTTCCATGAGTTATTTAAGAAGTAAAATGTTATACAAACTATTCGGATACAGGGTTTACAATAAGGATACCGTTGTTCGTAACTGCTTCCACCCGGATTACAGTTCCTTGTGGTAAGTTGACTTCGGCATCAGTTAGTGCTTCCATTTCGCGCAATGCACCCTGTACTTTTACCTGCACTTTCCCCATTCTGGAACGGTTTTTACCGATTTCCAGGTACACTTCACCTATCACATTCAGCGCGTTCTTGTACTGTAAGGTACCGCTTTGAGTAAGCCGGCTAATATAATAGAACAAGGCTGCCATGATAAACATCATGAGAAGTCCGCAAAAAGAGGAAACAACAATTGTGAGTGGAAAGGAAAAGCCGGCATTGAGACAGGTAATGCCGCTCCATCCGAATATGGTAAAAAAGGCGATGAGATTTTTAAGGGTAAAAAATTGAAACCCTACACCATGGTCGTACTCTATTTCCGAATCCACACTTATCTCGGAAGACCCGAAGTCTCCCTCTCCTCCGACAAACGTGAGCACCATAATGATGAGAAATATCACCGTAGAAATAATTGCTATCCCCCAGAAAATCTGTTCGGTTAGCATTAAAGAATTGTACCATTCTCCCATAGGCTATAAAGTTAGAATTAACACGGAACTAAAGATATTAAAAAATTCAGTAGTTGGTAGAATAAAAGGACAATTCCTTTAACGATTTGTGTGTTTCTATGTTCCCCTGCCGCTCATTTACAACGAGTGCCTTGCCATAAACAAAGCGTTTGTAATACCCCCTCCACAAAATACCACAGAAATATAAAGCCCGGAAACAGGTATAATCCGTTGTGTTTGCTAAATTTGAGAGCCAATACGCAAACAGCTATTATTCTAAAATCCTAATTTAACACGATAATCATGAAATTACTGGCCAGGTTAAGTGCTCTTAGCATTCTTTTTATCATTTCCGCTTGCAGCATTAATGTAAGTCCCACGGTTAAAACCGACCTGGAAAACGCGGAGATCAGCATAAACCAAACGGGGAAACGCCCCAAAAATGTAATCCTGATGATTGGGGATGGTATGGGGGTTACCCAGGTTTCCAGCGCGATATACCGGAATAAATCACTCCACGTTGAACGGATTACCAATGTAGGTTTCAGCAAAACCAGTTCTTCTTCGGACCTGATTACGGATTCCGCCGCAGGAGCCACCGCTTTTTCCATAGGCGAAAAAACATATAACGGCGCCATTGGCGTAGACAAGGACGGGAAACCGAAAGAAACACTGCTGGAACTTCTGGGCAACGACGGTTATTCCACCGGGCTTATTGCTACCTGCGCTATTACGCACGCCACCCCGGCCAGCTTTTTTGCCCACCAGCTGAAAAGAAGTATGGAAAACGAAATCGCGGCGGATATGGTCAATGCCCCGGTAAACCTTTTTATAGGCGGAGGAAAAAAGTATTTTGAAAACCGTGTAGACTCCGAAAAGAAGCCTTTTGACAACCGGAACATCACCAAAGAACTGGAAAGTAAAGGTTTTTCTTTTATCAACTCGCTTAATGAATTGGAGACCACCTCCGGCAAAGTAGGCTATTTTATTGCGGACGATCAGCCGGAGCCTATCCTGAAAGGGCGTGACGATATTTTGCCACGTTCCATAACGCCATCTATCCGTCACCTGCAAAACGAATCGGGCAAAGGGTTCTTCCTGGTGGTAGAAGGTTCACAGATTGACTGGGGCGGGCATGACAATAATGCGGAATATATTATCACGGAAATGATCGATTTTGACAAAGCCATCGGCAAAGCGCTGGACTTTGCGGAAAAGGACGGCAATACCCTGATCGTCATTACTGCCGACCACGAAACCGGGGGATATTCTCTTCCCGGCAAAGATGGCAATTACAATGACCTGGATGGGGCATTCACCACGGGCGGACACACCGGGGTTATGGTCCCTGTTTTTGCCTATGGCCCGGGCTCGGAAGTTTTTCGCGGTATTTATGACAACCACCAGATCTATCATAAGATCAGGCAGGTTTTGGGAAAATAGTTGGTCCGTGAGTATTACAAATGCAGAAGACAATGGGGGCCCGTTGCAAACGAACAAGTATTTACGGTAATTTACTACTTTTGGGTTGTAATGGAACTACTATTATTACTTACGAATAACACACCTCTATAAAACCCCGCTTTTAGTATGAAAGAACTACATAAGCATATTTGTAAATTTATTGTTCTGAATGACGCTGAATTTGAAGAGATCGCTTCTTATTTTGAACGGGTTTCGCTGCAAAAAAAGGATATTGTTTACCGGGCGGGAGATAAAACCCCGGACCACTACTTTGTTATTAATGGTTGTATGCATATGTACTTTATTAATGACAGGGGAACGGAGCAAACGATACAGTTTGCTATTAAGGATTGGTGGATAACAGATTATCTGGCCTTTCAGCACAAAACAGTTTCGGAGTTTTATATCCAGGCAGTAGAACCTTCGGATGTCCTCCGGATAAGCGGACAAAAACAGGAAGAATTGCTAAAACGCTTTCCCAAAATGGAGACGTATTTCAGAACGATTTACCAGATTGCCTATGGCGCTGCTTTAATGCGGATGAAATATATTTTCAGTTATTCCAAGGAAGAAATTTACTTTAAGTTCAGGGATTCGTTCCCGGATTTTGTACACAATGTTCCGCAATACCTGGTGGCCACCTATCTGGGGTTATCTCCGGAATACGTTAGTAAATTAAGGCGGAAAAGCACTTCTTGAACCAGTTCAATTTTATTCACGGACATTACACATATCTTTGTTCCATAAATTGAAAATCAAATCATTATGGAACCAAGGATTCAGATAGACAAACTACAATCGGAGGCGTATAAGGCCATAATAGCCCTTGAGGGGCATATATCTAAAATAAGTGAACTTTCCACCACGCATAAGGAACTTATAAAAATAAGGGCTTCGCAAATTAACGGTTGTGCATTTTGTATTGCCATGCATACCAAAGATGCTTTGAAATATGGTGAAACACAGGAGCGGATATTTCTTTTGAACGCCTGGAGAGAGACAGATCTGTTCTCTGAAGAAGAAAAAGTTATTTTATCTATAACGGAAGAAATTACTTTTATACATCAAAACGGGCTTACGGATAACACCTATAACCGGGCTATTAATCTTTTTTCGGAAACTTACCTGGCACAAATTATTATGGCAGTAACGATGATTAATGTCTGGAACAGGATAGCTATAAGTACCCATAAACCCATTATACACTGAAAATTATGAATAAGAGTTTAACAGTAGCCATTATTTTATGCACCATCCTTTTAGGGAGTTGTAATGAAAAAAAGCCGGAAAATGCCGCTATGCAACAATCCGAGCAAAGTGATCTGACCAATAGCAATGGTAAGACGACAAATGATCCGGTGCATGCTACCGCAACGGAAGCATCTCAAAAACTAAAGCCATTAAATCCGGACTTACCAACGATAGGAATACTCATGTTCAACGGTGTATTAATGACTGAAGTCACCGCCCCGCTCGATGTGTTCTCCAAAAATTCGGAAACAGGTAAGCCGTTGTTTAATGTAATTACCATTGGGGAAAGCTATGATATGATAACCTGCGAAGAAGGTTTAAAGATGTTCCCGGATTATATCTATAGCAATGCCCCGTTATTGGATGTCGTCATCGTACCCAGCGCTTATGATATGACTGCTAAAGTCAAAGACACAAAATTACTGGAATTCATTACGAAGCAGAACACCAATACGGATTATACGGTAAGCAATTGTGCCGGTGCATCGCTTCTTGGGGCAACGGGTATTGCGGATGGTAAAAAAATAGTGACCTGGATAGGTGGCGGTAATGATCTGCAAAAGAATTATCCCGACCTGCTGGTCCAGGATGATTCGGAGGTAAGCTACGTAGAAGACGGAAAATTCCTGTCTTCCAATGGCAATCTGGCTTCCTATATTTCTTCCCTGGAACTGTTAGAAAAACTAACGGACAAGGAACACAGGAAAACCGTAGAGTCTCATTTATACCTGGACAGGCTGCAACGTTGGAAAAACTAATTGTTGTACGGGATGTATAAATTCCGCCTGGTGCTCGTTTGCAACAAGCGCCAGGTTAAACCTTTGGTTTAGTTTAGTATTCCGTTCTCTTCAGTAAGGATAATGGGTTTACCATCGGTAATAACAATAGTATGCTCGTGCTGTGCCATATAACCGCCTTTATTCCCTACCATTGTCCAGCCATCGGCAAGGGTATCGGCATAGGTAGAGTTTGTAGCAATAAAAGTTTCGAGAGCCACTACTGAATGTTTCCGGAACCTTCTCCGGTCGAATTTGTTTCTGTAATTCAATAGATCTGTGGGTTCTTCGTGCAGGCTCCTGCCCACACCGTGACCGGCGAGATTTTTAATCACTCTATACCCGTTCTTTCTGGCTTCGGTTTCCATTAGTTGTCCTATATCAGAAATCCGAACGCCTCCACGGATATGCTCCAGGGCTTTCCTTAAAATTTCTTTGGAGGCATCGACGAGTTTTTGGTGTTGGTTAATATCTTTCCCCAAAACAAACGATCCGCCATTGTCCGACCAATACCCGTTAAGTTCGGCAGAAACATCTATGTTTACCAGGTCTCCTTCTTTAAGGATACGTGTGGCGGACGGGATACCGTGGCAAAACTCCCCTCCTACGCTTATACAGGTGTGCCCCGGAAAACCATAGGTAAGGAAAGGCGCTGATTTGGCCCCGAAGTCTGAGAGAACTTTTGCTCCGTAGTCATCGAGCTCTTTGGTAGACATTCCCGGACGGGCATAATTTGTCATTTCCCGGAGTGTACAGGCCACCGCCTCGCTTGCCCGTTGCATGCCTGTTAATTCGGATTCTTTGGATATGGACATGGATATTGTTTTTATAAGTAGTATGCAAAAGTATAAACAAAAGCCTTTTGGGTAAAGCTATTCGTGCAGTCTCCACACTGGTGCTCGTTTGCAACGAGTGCCTGCCGTACAAAGCGTTTGCAACGCACCTCAAAAAGTATAGGCATTCTGATAATAGAATTACTGCAGCAAAGGGATATTCTGCCCGGTTATGTTCTAAATACGCTATTGTTTTTTTTAATTCCGAAAGGGCGTGATCTGTCCACAGGATTTTATAACCACTTTTCATATAACTTGCTGGCTTCCGAATGCGAATTCAATTTTCCAGAATCTGCATCTTTAATTCCACGTTCGATGGATTTCTTTTCTTCTTTTGAAATTTCTTTCCACCAATCGATTTTCTCACTCTCCCGTAATTTCATTATTTTTTCAATAATGGACTCATCATTTAGAGTTGATAACCATTAAATCAATTCGATTTTCTTATTTTGAAGATTTATATCCATAACTCAAATTTACAATTTTTGAGTTGAATACTATGTTTTTTCATCAATTTTTGACGATCGGTATAACGCAACTGCTCGTTTGCATACTTACAGTATCTTAAATTTACCCTCTGGTGCTCGTTTGCAACGAGTGCCTGCTGTACAAAGCGTTTGCAACGCACCTCAAAAAGTATAGGCATTCTGATAATGAAATTACTAAGGCAATGGGATATTCCAAGGGCGGGGAGCAATGGGTATTAGTTGTAAACCAGCGTCAAATGGCATATTACAGTAACTTAAATTTAAGCCCGACTCCCAGGCCATAAGACTTGTTGACTACGGAATTTAACCGGGTATATACTTTTTTACCACTTTGATAAAAGGTTTTATCCGTCCCTGTTCCTGTTTCAGCATGGGAGATATCGGCATTTAAGGTAACATACATGTTTTCGTATAGCGGATACTCCACAAACAATTGAGCATTAACGCCTTTTCCGGTAGCGCTGTGTTTAAAACTTACCGGGTGCGCGAATTCTGACCTTAAATTCCAGTTGGCTTTTGCCGAATATTTTACGAGGTCGCCACTTACTTCCAGGAAAATCCTTGCCTTTCCGGCATTAAAAACAAATACCCCTCCGGCGGTACCTCCGTACCAATGCGGAGTGTAAGTGCTTTTAAGGATACTTCCTTCCATCAATGGCACTTCATTGTCCAGCATAAAAACATGCTGGTATTTATTGGTAAATCCCAGGAACGGAATAATACTTACTTTGGGATGTGTATACACGAGGTATTGCAACCTGGCATCAAAAGTGAGTGCATATCCTCTATCCGACTGCAATCTTTCATCATAGGAAATATCCTGCCTGTTATCTTCACGGTAATCGGTGTCGGTAACCCTTCCTGTTGTGACACCCATATAAGACATATCCGCCTGTACGGAGAAACGTCCGGATATCTTTTTTTGAACCATTAACCCAACCTGTGGCCCCTGTAATCTTTTCCAGATCAGTTCCGACAGAATATTGGGGTTCTGCCCGTTGACATCCCCCGCTATGGACCAGCGCAGGTCTTCCTGCCTGTATTTTACGTATGGATGTATGGACAATTTGTATTCCGGAAATTCCTGGGCAAGTACATCGTTACAAGTAAACAGAAGAAAAAATAACAGGGTAACCGAAAAACACAGTTTCATACGCAAATGATAATGTCCAAAAACGCTTTCTTTTAAAGCCGGAAAATACAAAAATAAAAATATCATGTGTGCAGTGTAAAGAGACTACACACATGATATAATAAGGATATATCCTGATAAAAGTTGATTAATTAGGATATAAATCAGCTATAAATTGCTTATCAGTGTTTGACAATACGGTATTCCAACCCACTTGAAAATTGCCTATGGTCAGGGAATTGTCTATAGCATAGTGCATAATAGACTGAGGGTCGTATGCGCTGAACTGTGTCTGTGAAGCGGAATAGGCGGTAAAGAGGTTGTTGTCTACCTGGGCCTGTGACCAGTAATTGGGTGCTCCCCCATAGTAGGCATAAACTGCGGGCTTGTCCCACGGAATTTCTACTTCCGGGTGCTGATGCTCATGGATCAACCCGAGAGCATGCCCGAACTCGTGAATGGTGGTACGGCTGAATTCCGATTCGGAAGTATTGTTGTCAAACCAACCGAAGTTCATGGTCTCGGAATTGGGTGAGATGAGGTTGGCATCGGTACCTATGTAAGAATAAGAACCTTGCCCGGACATAAAGCTCACCCGTATATCCGCATTTCCGCTGGTTACAAACTCGAAGGTAATGTTGGCGTGATCGGACCATTCGTTGGCATACTGCATGACTTTGTTCCTGACATACTGAGAACCGCCTAAAAACTTTACTTTTAAGGTTTTACCATTCTGCCAGACTTTGGAACTAATGGCTGCGGCCCTGGGGGTCACGCCTTCCGGATAGACGTCTTTACACATCCGGATCGCGGCAAGTTCATCGGCGCTGAGTTCCCGGGTTTCCTGCTGGCTGTTGAGGTCGTCAGCCTCGTTCATATCCTCTTTAGAACAAGAGACGAAAATTAAAGATACCATTAGCATCCATAGAAATACATTTTGCATTTTCATGATAAAAAAGATTTAGGTTAAAAAATAAAATTTGGTGAGGTAGGTGTATCTAAAGTAATTCTTAACGGGATAAACTGATTTAGAGGATTTATGTTAAGAATTACCCTGTTGGGAAGCAAATATACATATTTCTTAATAAAAACCTAACGAAGTGCCAAAAATATAGATTTTAACATAAAAGCATGTTTTTCCAAAAGAAGTAATGCCGAATCCTTATGTCACCTCAAAGGTCACAAAACCACACGGGACGTTGAAGGGAATTAAAAGTATGCCCCGATAAATTTATACATTTGTCTTGACAGCATGCTACGGTTCTTATCCGGTAGCAGACATGATACGCTTTAGTTATGGCAGATATTATTTTTGAAACGTCAGCCGGTCCCGTACAGGGATGGCGGGACGGAAATGTTATACGAGCCACGGGTATACCTTATGCTTCGGCCGGACGCTATGAGAAACCACGGGAAACCCCGCTTCCGCAAGTCCCCTATCCTGCAACAAAATGGTCTCCTGCATGCCCGCAGAATCTTTCCCGGAAATCCGGGAACTTATTGGGCCGGGACATGCTGGAACAGCTAACGGTAGATGAAAACTGCCAGTACCTCTCTATAACGCTTCCGGATGCCGCACCGCCACCTTCCGGCCGGCCGGTAATGGTTTGGATATACGGTGGTTCCTATACCTCGGGGGCAGGAGATTCCCCGGTGTATAATCCTACCCTGCTGGTGGAAGAAAATGATGTAGTGGTTGTAAATATCAATTACCGCCTGGGATTGCTGGGCTTTCTGGGCGGATATAAGGATGTTCCGGCAAATCTTGGATTGCTGGATATTATGGCCGCCTTACGCTGGATTAAAAAGCACATTGCGGCTTTTGGAGGAAACCCGGATAATATTACGCTTTTCGGGCAGTCGGCAGGAGGTGATGCCATTGCACATTTAATGCTTGTTGAAGGTACCGAAGACCTGTTTCACCGGGTTATCATCCAGAGTGCCCCATTGGGTATCCGGAGAGGAAAGGCTGCTATTGCCAGAAAAATGATAAAGAAAGTGGCTTTGCTGCCAAAAGATACGGATGCGGATACGATCCTGGCCCTGCAAAGCAGGTTGATACTTTCCATGAAAGGTTTCGGAATAAAGGGCGGAATGCCTTTTGGTATTCAATACGGGTATCCGCCCATGCCCCCGGAAAAGGATGTGGAAAAAATATGGCGGGAACGTGCCGGGCAGTGGGATGTGATGATCGGGTGGGCCGATCGCGAGACTTCCTTATTCGTTCCATTTGTAAAACCTTTACAGTCGCTTGCCCGCCTACCTCTTATGGGAAGGTCTTCCCTGGAATGGCTGATCCGTAAAACAACAAACCGTATATACCGCAACCCTGGAAAGGCCTTTGCCAGGCATATTGCCGGGGCAGGCGGCTCTGTTTATCAGTATCGTATAAGCTGGGGTGTTGAAAGCAATGGGATAAAAGCCGCACATATTGTCGATATTTCGCTTTTATTCGGCACCGAAGAACTGTGGAAGACTTCAGCTTTTCGCGAAGGAAAATCGTTTAAGGAACTGCAACAGGCCGGAAAAAATATCCGTGACATATGGACTAAATTTGCCAGGACCGGAGTTTTAGATACGAAAAGGCATATTCCCGGGTTGATAGCATATCATCGGGTAAAGCCCGATGAACATTAAATACACACGTAGTCCAGGACGCAATAAAGGACTAATAGAAAACCGTATAAAGATGCTTATTAAGAGTTAATTATTATGCTATCTGTAATCCCCTCGCAATTTTGTACTTTTGAGCCTTAGAAACTGTTTAAATTTTGTTTTTGGAATATTTTATAGTGTATTCCTGCACGCCGGCAGGCGGGTTTTTGTCAGGCGAAGGTATTTTGAGGTGCATAGCCATAGCTACGGACCGAAAAAATAGCTGAAGCATGACGGAAAAAGACGCATAAAAGAACCGAAGGATAAAACTTAAACAGTTTCTTAGTTTAACATTCGGTTTTATGTCTGTCCAAAAAGTAAATTTAGAAGAGAAGTTTAGCCGGTTCCGGGATTACTGGAACCCCAGAATTGTAGGTGAACTCAATGACCAACTGGTAAAAGTGGCCAGGTTTAAAGATGAATTTGTAATGCACCGGCACGAAAACGAGGATGAGATGTTCCTGGTTATCGAAGGCAAACTGCTTATGGAACTGGACGATGAAACCCTGGAAATAAATCCCGGTGAATTTGTTATTATTCCCCGCAAAACCAATCACTGGCCAAAAGCTGTCGGCGAAGTTAAAGTAGTCTTGTTTGAACCCAAAACCACATTGAATACCGGAAATACGGAAAATGAATTTACGGTCAGAGACTTGAAAAATATTTAATTCTCAGGTTTAACTACATGACAAAAATCGTTTTTTGCATAATTTGGCCGAAAAATCAATTTGACCCCAACCCTAAAGGGAGCTTGATTTTTCTCGATTTGCTCCCTTTAGGGTTGGGGTAACAATCCCGAAAGCTTTCGGGAGAGGAATTATCGAAATTCAATTTTTGTCATGTAGTAAATTTCACGTTAACTTAACAAACCACTTGACGCATTATTATCATACTCATTACAATAATATTACCCTGTGAAGATTAAAGAGATACTCCAAACAACAGATCATCGTCCATGGAAAATGCCGACGGAAGAATGGAAATATTACCAGGAATGGAACGATGCCGTGTTTCTGCATTGGCAGGTAGAGCTTGCCGAGCTGCGCAAATTTGTTCCGCCGGAACTGGAAATCGACCTGTACGATGGCAAAGCCTGGGTTTCTGTAGTAGCTTTTACCATGCAGAAGATAAGGCCAAAAAACCTTCCTCCCTTTCCTCCCGTTTCGGACTTCCACGAAATAAACATTCGTACTTATGTAAAAAACAATAATAAAACGGGCGTATATTTCCTGAGTATAGAAGGCGGAACAGGTATTTCCTGTCGTGTAGCCAGGACCCTGTCCGAACTCCCCTATCGGTATTCCGGAATGAAGCGTGAGGAATGTTACTACAATTCTATAAACGACAAACTCGGAGATCGTTTGGAAATACATTATAACATAGGCGGGGAAATATCCCATAAAACAGGTTTGGACCTTTGGCTTACGGAAAGGTACGCCCTGTTCCAGGACACCCGGACCGCCATAAACGAATTTGAAATACACCATATTCCATGGCCTGTATACACGATAGAACTCAAAAAGAGAGAGGTACATTACCCCCGGTTTTCCAATCTCCTGAAAGGCGCACCACACCTTGTCCATTATTCCCCGGGCGTACAGGTAATTGCCTGGGACAAAATAAAAACCCAAAGGACCATAGAGACCGGTGCATAAAAAGATTTCAACACCTCTCTCCTACCGATTTTCTTAAACTATTTGACCCTTATTCCGCCGAAAAAAAGGAAAAGCCAAAAAGTTCCGGGGCAAAGATCACAAACAGTATGGCAAGGATAATGCACCCGGCTATCATACCGAGTAAAAAGCAGGTAGAACACCGGGTCCTCCATTCCTTTTCCGTAACCGTCGCATTCCGATCTGTCATAAATCTCTTTAAATAACTTTTAAGCATAACAATAAGGTTTAATCCGTAAGTGTCAACATGTCCGCAACTTAACGGACCGGTAAAGTGGCTGCTGCCATATCGGTAAACCTGGGGGATGAGTTTCCGTACGCACTCTTTATAGTTCCGGGATAAAAATATCCTTTCACAATACATAAAAGTCGGAGGCAATTCGTTTAATACGTTGCTAAGATAACAAAATATAGCTTATACACTATAATTAATCCCGATTTTATGGCGCAACTTGCGGGGGTGAGCAATGTTAGAAACCAAGCATACCTGGAAGCATTTGGCAGGAACCTGAGAAAACTCCGGAAGGAGAAAGGTCTCTCCATGGAGAAGCTGGCACATGCCGCCGGGGTCGAGTATTCGCAGGTCTTTAAAATGGAGCACGCCCAAACCAATGCCACTATTTCTACCGTTCACGCCATTGCCAAAGCACTTAAAATAACGGAAAAGGAATTATTTGATTTTTCGTTATAACCCGATATCCCCGGCATTTCTCTACCTTCCCCGAATCCCCAGCCACATTTGTCCCGTCCTCCCCTGTTATATGACATTTTTACACCTTTTGTTTTTACAATATTCTTCCGAATTTTGAATAAAACAAATAACTATACGTAACCATGTCTTTTCAATCTTATTTAATTAACATCGAGACCAAAACCGGAAAAAGTCCGGAAGAT
Source organism: Sinomicrobium endophyticum (assembly GCF_052983315.1). Taxonomy (NCBI): domain Bacteria; kingdom Pseudomonadati; phylum Bacteroidota; class Flavobacteriia; order Flavobacteriales; family Flavobacteriaceae; genus Sinomicrobium; species Sinomicrobium endophyticum. The sequence goes on along the minus strand of NZ_JBRKIS010000010.1, from coordinate 135,832 downwards.
TTTATCCGACTGGCCACGGAAAAAGGGTTTGTGGAAAACGGAACGCTTAAACCGGACATTAAAGCCGGACAAATCGTGCAATGGCTAAAAGACGATTACGACCTGGGGCATGGTCATGCCATGGCCGTGTATGCCTATTTTAAAGGGAAACGGAGTTAAGGCGGGGAACGGAAATTCTGTGCCGCCGAATAGCTTTCCCGTTTCTCCATATCATTTTTCGTTCACCATAACTTCTCCCGGTGTCATCCGTATGCCTGAGGTGGTGGATTTAACGATCCGGACCTGTGAAAACAATACATCGATTTTTTAGCAGCTTCCTCAAATAATACACGGTTTGTTGAAAAATAATTGTACATTTACTTTTCACTAATCAACCATTAAAATAGCGTGAATACCCAGATCAGTTTTCCGGTTTATGCCACCGTGGCGTGCTGGTTTTTATTTTCCGTAACCTGGCTATGGCAGAGCAATAAGACCAAGGAAAATGTCAATCCCCGAACCACCTCACAGAAGATTTCGGCTTTTATGGGGTTTGTTATTGTTTTTCTTGCCCTTTACCTCCCTCTTTTTACGACCAGAGGCGTCGGAAAGATCGTCATCCCTCCGTATTTTAGCATACAGCTTACGGGAGTTATATTATCCGTTGGCGGTATTTTTATATCCATATGGTCCCGCCTGCTCCTGGGATGGAACTGGAGTGGCGGCGTATCCGCAAAAAAAGAACACGAACTCATCGTTACAGGGCCGTACCGGTTTGTAAGGCACCCCATCTATACCGGGTTTATCTCCGGGCTTATAGGAACCTGCCTGGTTATGGGAAGCCTTTCCGGGATTATCATCACCGTTCTCTACACTATGGGCCTGTTTAAAAAAATAAACAAAGAAGAAAAGTTACTGGCCGATATCTTTGGAAATTCCTATGCAGACTACCAGAAACGCACCTATAAATTAATACCGTTTATTTGGTAATCATCCCATAAGAACATCACTATACCATTATTTTTCGGATATTAATCCTTCCGCATTTTGATTTTTAAAGAATTTGTATTTGAACGACGAGTTCTTTATTATCTTTATAGAGAAAAGGTTCGGGCCGCTCAAAAAAGACTGTCCTGATCTCCGCAGGTGATACACATATAATTATATTATTCCAGCTTCCTTTTCGTTATCCTTTTACCATACAACAGGAAAATAATTTTTATAGTTCTCCGTAAACCACAGAACAAGTAACAACAATGAAAATACATATCGAAGAAGTAAACGGTATACCCGTTGCCGAACTCATATCCGATAAAACGGAGATTACCAATGCCCAGGACGCCCTGGAAATAATGATGAACAGTATTTACCAGGGTTCCGAATGTATTATCATACGGAAGAAACACCTGGTACCGGATTTTTTTGAACTGAAAACGGGAATAGCAGGAGATATACTTCAAAAATTTTCCAACTACAATGCCCGCCTGGCCATCGTTGGTGATTTTAAGGATGTTATAAGCAAGAGCCTGAAGGATTTTATCTATGAAAGCAATAAAACAGGAAGAATAAACTTTGTAAACACCACGGAAGAAGCCAGGGAAGTTTTTTCCCGCTAGGGTTTATAATCCCTGTCCGTATTTTTTAATTTAAGACGCACACCATGAAACCGAAAATCACACGATTAAAAGAAACCAGGCTCATCGGCAAAAAAGTAAAGATGTCCTTTACAGAAAACAAGACCGGGGAACTGTGGCGTGATTTTATGCCGAAAAGAAACGAGATAAAAAACAGTGTAGGCACCGGTTTATATTCGGTAGAAGTGTATAGTGATACCGGGTTTTTCGAAAAATTCGACCCCAATAAATTCTTTGAGAAATGGGCTGCCGTAGAAGTAAGCGATCATATGGCCATACCTGTGGAAATGGAAAAGCTGGTCATTCCCGGAGGATTATATGCCGTATTCCCGTTTAAAGGCAAAGGTAGCGAGTCTTCGGATGTGTATAAATATATTTACGGTACATGGATACCGGATTCCGGATACATACTGGACAACCGCCCCCATTTTGCCCTGATGGGAGCAAAATACAAAAACGAACACCCGGATTCCGAAGAAGAACTGTGGATTCCGGTAAAAGAGAACTAGAGTATATGAATCAGAAATCCGTAGGTTTCCGGCGGACTGAAAAGTCTGTTTTGCCACGGATACACGAATAACCTTAAATAACCATTTTGAGTTATACACATAGATGCCATTTGTATCAATCTTATAAACAAGCAGTTAAACATTTGTATGTTTATAAAATGAACAGGCATTTCAAAAGGACCTGACATTGTGGGCTTTGTGAAAAACTTTGAGCCCTTTGTGGTTTTTCCTGTCACGGGTCTTATTTTATCACTGAGATTCACAAAGCAGGCACAGACCTGCCTGCCGGCATAGGCAGGGTTGCACAAAGTATTGTAGAGAAATTAAATGTATAACTCAATAACCATGAATACATCCGTGTATCCGTGGCTAAAAAATTATAAAAAAGAAATACGATCCAAAAGAGACAAACATGGAAAAAACCGGAAAACCTGCCAAACGTAAAAAGACTATAAGTATCATTGTTTTTATCTGCGCCTTTGTCATAGCCTTTGCTATTGCTTTTTATGTGTCCAGACAATATTCCAGTAAAGACCGGAAATCCGAATTACAACAGACTGTGGACGAAATGAACCGGAAAACCCCGATGGAGGTAGATGAAATCACCCGGCTGGACAGTGTTGCAGCCAGGGGAAATTCTGACATACTTTACTATTACACTCTTCCGGAGACGGAGATAACCGAAATCAACGCCGACACTATAAACAAATATGTTCGCCCGGTAATAATAGATAACGCCAAAAGCAATCCCGGCCTGGAGATCTTCCGGAAAAAGAAAATCACCATGAATTACCTTTATTACGATAAAAACGGGGAATTTATCGAAGAAGTAGCCGTACATCCGGAAATGTATCAATAGAAACAGGATTTTACTTTACACCATACCGAACAGAGATTATGAAGTTTATTGAAAATGATTCCCTGACCGACAGCCAAAAATCAGACATCCTGGCGCTCTGGAACCGGGAATACCCCAAAGACCTGTCCTTAGCAGATATACAAAGCTTTGAAAAATACCTGGCAGGTCTTGAGGATAGACATCATGTATTACTCCCGGACGAAAAAGGCCAGGTAAAAGGCTGGTTAGTCTATTTTATGCGGGAAGGTGAACGTTGTTTTGCCATGTTACTGGACCCGAGCGAACAAGGTAAAGGACTGGGGTCCCGTTTACTCGGTTTGGCAAAAGAACGGAATACGGAACTTAACGGTTGGGTAATTGACAACAGTGAAGAATTAAAGGAAAACGGCCAAAAATACAGGTCTCCCATTCCCTTTTACGAAAAGAACGGTTTTGAGATATTACGGGAAGTATGTTCTGCAAAAAACAATATAAACGGCATAAAAGTCCGTTGGAAAGCGTCTGCTGGCACCGCAAACATTAACCGATAAAAAGACATGACATGGGTAAATTAATATTGGACCTGGCCGTAACATTAGACGGTTATATAGAAGGTCCGGAAGGAGAAATCGACTGGCTGGTCAAAGATGAGAATACCGATTTCGGAGATATTCTCTTCGAGATTCTCGAGGGTGTGGATACCATTTTCTACGGCAGAAAAAGTTATGAAGCATGGGGAAATTATGAACCGGGAGAACACGCAGACACCAAACTGAAAGAAGCCTATAAGCTATTACACAGCAAAACCAAAGTCGTATTCTCATCCACCATAAAGGAAGATAATACAAACGCCATTTTCGTCCATTCGGATATCAAAAAAAAAGTACAACAAATAAAACAGGAGACTCCAGGGGATATATGGGTCTACGGAGGGGGCGGACTGATCACTTCTTTGGCTAACCTACAATTGATCGATGAATACAGGCTTGCCGTTCACCCGGTGATCCTAGGTAAAGGAAAACCGCTTTTCAAGGATATTAAAGAACGAATAGGTCTGCGGCTAAAAGCTACCAAAAGTTCTTCCTCCGGAGTGGTTTTACTCACCTATGACACGGAAACGCAGGAATAAAAAATTTTATTCTACTATAGTTATATCTATATTTAACCCTGTTTATTGAAACAGTTTATTCCCCATGAGTATCGCATTTGAAGAATTACAGGAAGAGCATCTTCCCGAGGTTAAGAAAATATACGATTGGTACATTGCCAATTCTACGGCAACTTTTCATACGGAACCTGTAGAGATTGAAGAACTTCGGGAGTTCATATACCTTGGCCATTCCCGCTACACTTCCTGTCTTATCCGGGTGAACAATGAAATTGCCGGGTATTGTTTTCTGACCCCTTATAAAAAAAGACAGGCCTATGACCGCTCAGCCGAAATTACCATTTATCTGAAACCGGAAATGGGCAAAAAAGGTATTGGCAAGGCGGCTCTCGAGTACCTGGAAAAAAGGGCTATCAACAATGGTGTAAAGAACCTGCTCGGAATTATTACCGGCGACAACCACGGCAGTATTGCCCTTTTTACCAAATGCGGTTATGCGCAATGTGCCTGTTTCCGTAACGTAGGAGATAAATTCGGTAAAATACTGGATGTTGTGGCTTACCAGAAGGAAATTTAAAATAATTTACTCTTCATCATCGTCCTTCACCACGATCATCGTAGCCTTACCTCCGGTATTCAGGAGCCATTCATTGGCGGACATCAGCTCCCCTTTATCGTTGTAAACCCGTAGTTCTGCCGTATTGGGGCCGGAGCTACCCTGGTTCAGCGCCTGGAAGTCTATTTTGTTAAATCCCTTCTGAAGCGGAACATCAATGCCTTTGAAACCTGCTTCCAGAACAATGTCATAAGCCACTATACTGTCATTGAGATAAATACGTACCCGGTCGCCATCCACATATTGATGGTCACGGCATGCAAGCCTTACAAAACTGGAATTGGTTTTAAAATCTCCGAGGTATCCTGTAGTCTTATAATTACCGCCACGGTCTTCCCCCTCCCCCTGTTTTCGGTTTAACCGTTTCTCGTACTGGGTACCGTTGTTGAGAAACTGTTCCTTTTGCATAAAATTCTCATTCTCCTTAGTAGAAAGGTCAAAAGATGATGTATTGGAATTATTACTATTGGTCATCGGAGACGGCATAAAATCCGGGGCATTGAAGATAGAGCTGTTATTTTCCGAAGTATTGCCTTTGGGCAGTACATTATTTTCCGCCCTTATGGGTATAGATTTACGCGGCATTTCTCCCTGGGCATAAAAGCCGGTAGAAAACCCCATAGCGATAAGTAATAGTACAATGTATCTCATACCCCGGTTATAACAAATTTTATGCCTAACTGTTCAGGAATAAGCCATCCGGCTCACTTTCCCCATATCCGTCGCATAATACTCTCGTATTCAAACTCAAAAGTAAGTAAACGTTACCATAAAACGATCTTTAAATCTGTTAAATTAATACGGGAGCATCTTAATTTTAATATAAAAACATACCGGATATCTTCCGCAGAACACGCGTTAATACATAATAATAAAGGTAAATGTGTTAGCTTTCGGGCATAGTCCGAAAACAAGTTGTTTATAAAATAGTTAACAACTATGGCAGGTAGCGGCCGTCTCTCCCTACTTTATGAATTATCTTTAAGAAAACTTCTATTATGGACACCAGAACAAAGGATTTGCTCCGTATTCGTCCGGAAATTTCAAACGCTTTGGTTTATGAAGAAATGAGTAGTGACGAACGCTTTCAAAACGTTACTATCCGGCCGGTTATCAAACTGCAAAAAGAACTATTGGTAGAGGCTTTCCGGAATTATGCCAACAAACACAAAGGAATGTTTTACACCCTTAGCCTGGAAAAACGGCTGGTATACATTGAAAATGCCATCCACAAAGACATTAAGTTCCGGAATTCGCTCAAGGGAATGGTCATCGGCCAGTTTACGGTAGAAGAATACCTGACCTACATAGAAAATTCTTCTGCCCTGAACAAACGTATGATGAACATAGTCATAGAAACCATCAAAGACTGTGTGCAGTTGCTGGAAGTAGATATGGCCGTATAAAACCGTTCGGGTCTACAGCCATTTCTTCTTTTTGAAAAAAAGGAGCATTCCTATAAATATGAGCAGCATTACGCCCATAAGGATAAAATAGCTGTATTTGCCGTGCAGTTCGGGCATATTGTCAAAATTCATCCCGTATATTCCGGCGATAAACGTCAGCGGAATGAATATGGTGGCTATAACCGTCAACACCTTCATTACATTGTTCATCTTGTTGCTGATGCTCCCCATATACATTTCCATAAGACTGAGGATCATTTCGCGATACACCTCTACGTATTCCACAACCTGGATGGTATGGTCATACAGGTCACGGTAATAGTTTCGCGTGTGCTCCTCTATAAGTATAAAATCGGTTTTTTCTACACGGTTTACGATTTCTCTTGCCGGGAATACGGAACGTTTAATACGTAGTATTTCCTTTTTCAGGTTGAGTATATCTTTAGAGATGTCCACATCCCTCTCTTCAAAAAGGACATCTTCCAGGTCTTCTATTTTATCTCCGAGAGTCTCTATCACCAGGAAATAGTGATCTACAACGGCATCCAGGAGTACAAAAAGCAGGTAATCGGACTTTTCTCCGCGCACACGTCCCCTGTTTTCCATAATCCGCTTCCTGATATCGTCAAAAACATCAGCCCTGGATTCCTGGAAAGTAACCACATACCCTTTACCTATAAGCAGGTTGAGATGTTCGGTTACCAGGCGTTCTTCTTCATAATATATCATTTTGAAAACCACAAACAGATAGTCTTCGAATTCGTCTATCTTCGGTCTCTGGAAAGTATCCACGATATCTTCCATGACCAGGGGGTGCCACTTGTAGTATTTACCCAGTGTTTCAATTGCCTCTACATTGTGCAGTCCGTTTACATTAATCCAGGTCGTATTCTCCTCTTCCGCATACCGGAATACTTCTTTTACATCATTGTACACCGTGCGGGAACAAGTTTCTTTGGAGTAATCTATAACCTCGATATAAAACTCCTGTTCCGATCTGTTTCCCGTATATGTCAAAGTGCCGGGAACAGATCCCAGGCCTTTTCTGCGTTTTTTCCGGGGCCGTGTTTTTTTCTTCATAAACCGGTCTCGTTGAATTTATTCGGATGTATACTATTCACCTTCCGTAGCGACAAAAGTCATAAGTTCTGTCTTGCCCGAAAGCAATCGCAACGATTTGTTTTTTACTTTAAAATGATCCGCTTTATCCAACGCAGCCATAAATTCACTTTCCTTGTTTACACCCATACAGGCCATTTTGGTAGAAGCCAGTTTATCCAGACTTATTCCGTTTTCTTCCTGCACGGTAAATCCTCCCATAAGCCGGTTGCACCCGGAAAACCCGGAAACGTGCATTTCTTCCTTATCGAATTCCAGGTAAGGCATGCCATTGCCGAAACTTGTGGAATCGACCTTTTCTCCTTCAAAAGAATCGAGTTTCCACGTGGCGGATGACAATGCGGTTAAAGGATCTGTTTTGGTCGTATTACACGATGTTACGATTGCTGAAACAAATAGCATCATAACGAGCAGGCGAGCTGTATTTTTCATAACGACAGAGTTTATGTTATTCTCTAAAGGTAATAAAAACCGCTTATTTTTTATGTCGTTCCCTGAGAATTTTCTCCACATCGACTAAAGTGTATCCTTTCGCCTGGAGAAGGATCAGGTAATGAAAAAGCAGGTCGGCACTCTCGTTAAGAAACAGGTCGTCGTTCTCGTCTTTCGCCTCAATAACCACTTCTACGGCCTCTTCCCCCACCTTTTGCGCCACCTTATTTATCCCTTTGGCAAACAGGGAAGACACGTAACTACCGGAGTCGGCATTTTCCTTCCTGGCTGTAATCACTTCTTCCAGTACGGAAAGAAAACCAAAATGCGGCTTATTTTCTTCTTTCCAGCAGGTATCCGTGCCGGTATGGCATGTCGGCCCCTGTGGCCGAACCCGGACAAGCAGCGTATCCTTGTCACAATCTGCTTTAATATCTTCCAGCTGCAGGAAGTTACCGCTCTCCTCCCCTTTGGTCCACAGGCGCTGTTTACTCCTGCTATAAAAGGTGACTTTTTTGGTCTCCACTGTTTTTGTATAAGCTTCTTCGTTCATATATCCGAGCATAAGTACGGTTTTTGTGTCCGCATCCTGGATAATGGCGGGGACCAGCCCGTTATCTTTGTCAAAATCTATTTCCATCCTGTTTTGTTTTCTGTAGTTTAAATTAATTTTACGGGAATTGTTATGTACTTGTTAAGTTACTGAGTTATTTAGGCAACACCAATAACTTAGTAACTCAATAACCGAATAACTCAGTAACTCCGAACCATAACTTTTAAAAAGCTAAAGCGAAATGTTTTAGCACATAGTTCGAACCATTTTCGGGACCAATCAAACCCGCACGGCAATATCCTGTTTTTGCAGGAACCGTTTCAGGTCTTTGATCTCCATTTCCTTAAAGTGAAATACACTGGCGGCCAATGCGGCATCCGCTTTCCCCAGCGTAAACGCATCGGCAAAATGCTGCATGTTCCCGGCTCCTCCGGAAGCGATGACCGGTATATTTATCATTCCCGATATTTCCGCCAGGGTTTCATTGGCAAAACCGTTTTTGGTACCGTCGTGATCCATGGAAGTAAATAAAATTTCCCCTGCCCCGCGCTGTTCGGCCTCTTTTACCCAGTCAAAAAGTTTGATCTCCGTCGGAACTTTTCCTCCTACCAAATGCACCAGCCACTCGCCATTCACCTTTTTCGCATCTACCGCCACTACCACACACTGGCTCCCGAACCTGCCGGCCAGGCGATCTATGAGTTCCGGATCCTTCACCGCGGAAGAATTAACAGAAACCTTATCTGCCCCGTTGTGCAATAATACCCCGACATCTTCCACCGATGCGATACCACCGCCTACCGTAAACGGTATATCCACTTTTTCAGCTACATGCCTTACCAGTTCGGCCAGGGTTTTACGTTTTTCTTCGGTAGCGGAAATGTCAAGGAATACCAGTTCGTCCGCGCCCTCTCTGGCATATATTTCCGCGAGTTCCACCGGGTCCCCGGCATCCCGGAGATCCAGGAAATTGATTCCTTTCACTGTCCTGCCGTTCTTAATATCCAGGCAGGGTATAATTCGTTTGGTCAACATAATTCGATATTCTTCTTTGTTTCCGGTAACTGATGTCCCGGTGTTATTGCGCAATAATGTATTGCTCCAGTTCTTTTAAGCTGATGTTCCCTTCATATATGGCCTTACCGATAATGGTCCCTTCACAACCCAGTTCTTCCAATCGGGGTAATTCCTCAAAAGCCGATATCCCCCCCGAGGCAATAAGCTTCACTCCTTTGATATTTTCCAGCATTTTGGCATAGAGGTCAAATGCCGGCCCTTTGAGCATACCGTCTTTGCTGATGTCGGTACATATAACATACTCAACCCCTTCTTTTCTATATTCTTGCACAAAAGGAGTTAAATCGATACTTGAATTCTCCTGCCAACCGTTTATAGCGATCTTTTCCCCGGTTTCTCCCGGCAGGACATCGGCACCGAGGATAATTTTTTCCGGGCCGTACTGCTTCAGCCATCCCAGAAAAGTCTCCCGGTCTTTCACCGCAATACTTCCCCCGGTCACCTGTCGTGCGCCGCTTTCGAAAGCTATCTTCAGGTCTTCATCCGACTTGAGTCCGCCCCCGAAATCGATCTTTAATCCGGTTTGGGAGGCTATCTGTTCCAATACTTTGTAATTGACAATGTGACTGCTCTTTGCCCCGTCCAGGTCTACCAGGTGCAGGTATTCTATACCGTGGGCTTCAAATTCTTTAGCTACTTCCAGCGGGTTTTCGTTGTATATTTTACGGGTACTGTAATCGCCTTTGGACAGGCGTACACATTTGCCTTCTATAATATCTATGGCAGGGATGATTCTCATAATAAGGTACGAAGTTAGAAGTTAGAAGTATTATTTTTGTTTTTTCTTGCTGTATTAATGGATGCTACGATAATTGCTAATATTTCTTCGGCTTCTTTAAATCAACTACCTCGGGGCAAGCCCGCAAGGCATGAGGCGGAAACCATAGATTACTTTTCGACACAAGCGTCAGAGCATTTAAATCTCACTTGGTGAGTAAAATTTTTATTTCCGTCTTGTTGGCCTCAGAAATCTCAAGAAGAAGTTCAAGGAAATACATAGATTCATCTGCTTCTTCTTCGACTATTTTTAACTTGTTAATAAAATCCGCTGTTGATCTTGCCCGCTGAGAAGCCCTGTAATTTGCACCTACAGAACTCGAACATCGAAGTAATTGATTGACATATGCATTAAATTCCCTGCTTTTCGGAAGCCTATTACATAATTTCCAACAATCTATAGCAAACCTTTTTGTTCGATCAGTTAAGTTATTTCTATACATAACACTTCGTATTTCTAACTTCGTACCTCTAACTTAAGAAAGTTCCCCAATATCCTGGCACCTGCGGCGCTGCTCTTTTCCGGGTGAAACTGTACGCCGTAAAAATTGTTTTTATGTAATGCCGATGCGTATTCCACCTCATAATCTGTCAGCGCTATGGCCTCTTCACAGCGGGGTGCGTAATAACTGTGAACGAGATACATAAACTCATCCTCTTTAACACCTTCGAACAAAGGGGTTTTTAGTCCGTGTACCTGGTTCCAGCCTATCTGCGGCACTTTTACCCTATCGGAAAACCGGATAATATCCACATCAAAAATACCCAGCCCTTTTGTATTGCCTTCTTCGGAAGACGCGCACATCAACTGCATCCCCAGGCAAATCCCCAGCACGGGTTGTTTTAATTCCGGGATAATTTTATCTATTCCCGTAGCCTGTAATTTTCGCATGGCACTACCGGCTTCTCCCACACCCGGGAATATGACTTTATCCGCATTGCGGATGGTTTCCGCATCATCGGTAAGGACCGCTTCATATCCCAACCGTTCTATGGCGAACCGGATGCTTTGAATGTTACCCGCTCCGTAATCTATAATAACTATTTTCATAAGTACGAGGTTAGAAGTCAGAGGTACGAAATATGTTTAAAGTCCAGCAATAACGTATAATTTCAACTTCGCACTTCTGACTTCGTATTTCTAATTTTAGATCATTCCCTTTGTCGTAGGCAATACCATTTTCTCCACGTCGCGTTTTACGGCCATTTTTATGGCTTTTGCAAAAGCTTTGAAGATAGCTTCGATCTTGTGATGTTCATTGGTCCCCTCTGCTTTAACATTCAGATTGGCTCCGGCCCCGTCCGTAAAGGACTTAAAGAAGTGATAAAACATTTCGGTAGGCATCTTCCCTATCATTTCGCGTTTGAACTCGGTTTCCCATACCAGCCAGTTCCTCCCTCCGAAGTCTATGGCTACCTGTACAAGACAGTCATCCATAGGCAGGCAAAAACCGTAGCGTTCTATACCCAGTTTGTTTCCCAGGGCTTTCCGGAATACTTCGCCCAGGGCAATGGCCGTATCTTCTATGGTGTGGTGCTCATCTACTTCCAGGTCACCTTTTACTTTAATTTCCAGGTCCATCTGTCCGTGGCGGGCCAACTGGTCGAGCATATGGTCAAAAAAGGCGATCCCGGTGTATATATCGCTTTTCCCGGTACCGTCCAGGTTTAGGGTAATGGCTATATCCGTTTCGTTGGTTTTCCTGGCAATAGAAGCCCTGCGGCTCTGTAATTTCAGGAATTCATAAATATCCTTCCAGTCGGAGGTTTCCAGCACAATACAGGATTTTATCTCCTCCTGTCCCAGTGTGACTTCCCCGGTGCCGAGATCCGTTTCATTATTTATAAATATGCCTTTGCTTCCGAGGTTCTTAGCCAGTTCCACATCCGTAAGGCGGTCGCCTATCACATAAGAATTCCCGAGATCGTAATCTTCGGAGAAATATTTGGTGAGTAATCCTGTTTTAGGTTTCCGGTTGGGTGAATTTTCGTGAGGAAAAGTCCTGTCTATATAAACCGCGTCAAAAACGATACCTTCATTTTCCAGGCTTTTCAGGATAAAATCCTGCACAGGCCAGAAGGTGTCTTCCGGAAAGGCGTCGGTGCCCAAACCATCCTGGTTGGTTACCATAACGAGTTCGAAACCCAGTTCCTTTGCTATCCTGGGAAGCCAGGTGAACATCCCAGGGTAGAATTCCAGTTTTTCGAAGGCGTCTATTTGTTCGTCTTCCGGTTCACGAATCAGGGTACCGTCCCTGTCTATAAATAGTACTTTTTGCATATTACTTTTTTGTTTTATCCGATGTTTTAAGGTTGGTTATATATATTACAGCGTCTTAAGAGCCTGTACCAGTTTTTTATTTTCTTCAAGGGTACCCACGGTAAAACGCAGGCAGTTCTCACAAAGCGGCTGCGTGGTACGGTTCCTGGTCACAATACCTCTTGCCACCAACTGCTCATACCTCTTACCCGCATCATCCACCCTGGCCAGGATAAAATTGGCATCGGAAGGAAACACTTCCGATACATAAGATACTTCTAGTAATTCTTTAAATAAAAGTTCTTTTTGTTTCTTAATTTCAATTACTTCCGTCTCTACATTTTCAGTTTCCAGTAATCGCTTCAGTGCGCGTCTCTGGGTGAGTTCGTTTACGTTATACGGGGGCTTTATTTTATGGAGTACAGCAATGATTTCTTCGGAAGCATAGCATATACCGAGACGTATACCGGCCATGCCATATGCCTTGGACAACGTTTGGGTAATAACGAGATTCGGATAAACGGAAAGTCCGGACAACCAGCTTTCCTTATCGGAAAAATCGATATAAGCTTCGTCAATCACTACCAGTCCGCCGAAATCTTCCAGCAACTTTTCGACGATCTCTTTTGAAAATGAATTCCCGGTAGGATTATTCGGAGAGCACAGGAACAATATTTTGGTGTTTTCATCCGCTTTTTCCAGGATTTCCGAAACTTTCGGCTGAAAATCGCCGGACAACAATACTTCCCTGTTTTCTACATTGTTTATATCCGCCAGTACTTTATACATGCCATACGTGGGCGGTAAGGTTAAAATATTATCTGTTCCCGGTTCACAGAACGCCCTGTAAAGCAGGTCCAGGACCTCGTCACTGCCGTTTCCGAGCAGAATGTTTGCTATGCGTACATTCTTTTGTTGGGCCAGGACTTCTTTCACTTTGCGTTGCTGCGGATCGGGATACCGGTTCACATCCGTTTCGTTGGGGTTTTCGTTGGCATCGATAAAAACCATATCCGCGTCAAAATCCTCAAACTCATCCCTTGCCGAAGAATATGGCTTCAGCTTCGCCACATTCGGGCGTACCAGTTTGTCTATCCGGAATGTCATCATTTGCATCTTATGATTTTTTGAGACTGTTAAGACGCAGGGTAACCGCATTTTTATGTGCCTGTAACCCTTCCGCTTCTGCCATAACTTCTATGGCTTTCCCTATATTTTGTATTCCCGTTTCGGATATCTTCTGAAAAGTTACGGATTTAGTGAAGCTATCCAGGTTTACCCCGCTGTAATTACGCGCATAACCGTTGGTAGGCAGGGTATGGTTAGTTCCCGAAGCATAATCGCCGGCGCTTTCCGGGGTGTAGTTCCCTATGAATACGGAACCGGCATTGATAATACCATCTACGTAAAACATCTCGTCCTGTGAACAAATGATCAGGTGTTCCGGTCCGTATGCGTTTATGAGGTCCAGGGCTTCGTTTTTATCCTCCACATAAATCAGCCTGGAATTATATATGGCGGCCTCTGCTATTGTCTTTCTAGACAGTTCCTCGATCTGCGAAGCGATTTCGCTTTCTACATCATCTATAAAATCCCGGGAGGTGGAAACAAGGATCACCTGGCTGTCCGTACCGTGTTCCGCCTGCGACAACAGGTCCGAAGCTACAAAAGAAGCATCGGCGCTATCGTCTGCCACAACCAGAAGTTCCGACGGACCGGCAGGCATATCGATAGCTACGCCGTGCTGTGTGGCCAATTGCTTGGCTACGGTAACGTACTGGTTTCCGGGGCCGAATATCTTGTATACCGGGGGAATACTCTCCGTTCCGAAAGTCATTCCCGCAATGGCCTGAATCCCTCCGACTTTAAGTATTTTGGTCACACCACAAAGTTTTGCAGTGTACAAGATGGCCGGGTTTATCTTTCCCTGCTTGTCCGGTGGCGAACAAAGCACAATTTCCCCGCAACCTGCAATACCGGCCGGGACAGCCAGCATAAGAACGGTAGAAAACAACGGTGCCGTCCCCCCCGGAATATACAATCCGATTTTCTGAATGGCCTTTTTTTCCTGCCAGCATTCTATACCTTCCGTAGTCGTTACCGACACCTTTTCGCCTTTTTGGGCGCGGTGAAATTTTTCGATGTTATCCTTAGCCAGAAGAATAGCTTCTTTCAATTCGTCCGAAACCATGCCTTCCGCCTCTTCCATCTCCGCATCTGTTACGGCTGTCTGTTTCAGGGTAACCCCGTCAAAAAGAGAGGTGTATTTGGATACCGCGCGGTCTCCTTTACCCTGGATCTCCTTAAAAATTTCTTTTACCATAGCTTCTATATCCCCTATGGTCTGTGTGGGCCTTTTTAAGAGCTCCGGCCATTCTTCCCTGGCGGGACCGTATATCTTGTTCATATGCCTGTAATTTTGTATTGCTTGGTTATCTGTAATTTTAAATCCGTTTTTTCTGAAAATGATACCCCTATGATCCGGAGGAATTCCACTCCTTTATCATTGACAAAGTACTCTTTTTCTTCCGTTTTTTATTCCCAAACCGTTTTTTAAAGTACCATTTTTTCTATAGGACATACCAAAATGCCTTCCGCGCCTACTGCTTTCAGTTCATCAATCACATCCCAGAATTTGTTCTTATCGATCACCGAATGTAAACTGCTCCAGCCTTCTTCTGCCAGCGGCATTATCGTAGGACTCTTGAGTACGGGAAGGATATTACCCACCGCTTCAATTTTGTCATTAGGAACATTCATCAGGATATACCTGGAATTCCTGGCCTTCAATACCGATTGAATGCGGAAACACAATTTATTGAGAATAGCATTGTTTTCTTTGGTGATTGCCGGAGATACGGCCAGTACAGCTTCGCTTTTCAGGATAATCTCTACTTCCTTCAGGTTGTTTTTAAACAAGGTACTTCCGCTGGAAACAATGTCCACAATAGCGTCGGCAAGGCCGATATTAGGCGCAATTTCCACGGAGCCGGAGATCTGGTGAAGGTCAGCGCTTATACCCTTGGAAGCCAGGAAGCCGTTTACCGTATTCGGATACGAAGTCGCGATCTGCATGCCGTTCAGGTCCTTTATAGACGTGTATTCGAAAGTCTTGGGAACAGCCAGGGAAACACGGCATTTGGAAAAGCCCAGTTTTTCCACAACTTCTATGCCCTCCCCCTTTTCTACCAGCAGGTTATCCCCCACAATGGCAACATCCACCACCCCGTCTTTGAGATATTGCGGAATATCCGAATTCCGGAGAAACAGGACTTCCAGGGGAAAATCAGAGGCTTCGGCCTTTAACTGATCGTTACCATTGTTTATGGAAATACCACAATCTTTAAGGATCTTAAGAGAATCTTCGTTAAGACGGCCGCTCTTTTGAATAGCAATTTTTAATTTGTTCATTTTTGTTCTTGGTTTGCCCCGTTCGGGATGTATTTTATGTTTTTTTCTTACTAGGATTATGAAAATAAAAAAAGCCCGTTTGATACACTCAAACGGGCTTAATATTGGTTGAAGAATTACATGCATACCATTATCACCTCGCCTGAGTGCAAGTGTAAAAATGATGATGATGTAAAACTATACGGTTCATTTCTTCTTTTGTTGTGATGCAAATTTAAATGAAAAATTATTGAGATCAACAAAAATAATCTCAAAATTTTATAACATTACACCCGGATATTGTAACAAAAAGGTCGCAATACGCCATACATCGCGGGGTTTGGTGTTGTTACTTTTGTAAGAATTTTATATTTTTAACAAAAATTAAGATATCCCGAAATAAGGTGAACCCGGTTTTTGTTCAATGAATGCTAATATTTTATGGAGATCAATGTGCGTTCGGTAGAAGATGCCCTGAACTGGGCCAAAGATTTATCCGGCATAGGCCATAACGGAGAATTAAATTGTACGCTTAATACCGGAAACGATGATTCGGGATCATTATTAGGTGATAAATCCTTTATCGACAATGAAATGATCTCCCGGAACCGGATTGACCCGCCGGACACCTACCGGATGGATGCCATGGGCAGAATACACCATGAAGACAACAAGACACACTACGATGAGAACCGGGAGGTAGTTCATAAACTCATCTCCGATAAAACCGGGAAGTCCATACTGGTAAAACGCAGTATCCTGGAAAATATGACCAAATGTACGTTTGTAGTCAATAAGAAAAAGAGAGAACTGACTCTTCTTACTGTCGAAGACGAAGACGCCGCCCTGGAACTATATAAGTTTCTGGCCGATAACGGCAATGCGGAACAGGCAATACAAGCCTTTTCGGACAGTTCAGGTGTGGAAAACTTTTATATCTATACTAATCACAACTTGGGAAGTGTACAGATGGATACTGATTTTTTTGATCTGGTCAATGGTTTTTTCCCTTTATATAAAATTCACAGCCATCCCTACGATGATCATGATTCCTGGGATGAATACCCTTCTGGATACGGCCCTACACAAGGCCGTCCTGGCGATAGAAGGTCAAGAGAAAGTTTTATCCAAGACTATGGCTATCAAAAACATTATATGTACCACAATGGAGAGCATTCCCTAACGGAATATGCGGATGACAGGTATGGTTTTGCAAAAAAATATAATATAACCTTGATAAAACTCAAATCTCTTAACCTTAGAAAGGGGTTTGGCGCAAAATGATTATAATGAGAAATATCCTGATTTTTTGGACTTCCTTATCAATGCTTTTTTCCTGCGCAGAAAAAAACAAAGAAGCAGTGATACTAAACGAAAAGATAAAAGCAGAATTAGATGAATTTATCGCACTAACCAAAGACCACGAACTTATGGATGAATCCTATATTTGCCTTTATTTTGATAAACCAAAAACTAAACTAAGATTTAGTATTACCTTAACCCCTCCCGATGATTGTTCTTACTTCAAGGGAGTATTTTTTCATAAACAGGAACCTGTTTTTATCTATTATGAAAAACAAGACTCTTTGACGGCAAAAGATGTTAAACCTGTTATACAGATATTGGACAGTGCAAAAATCAAAGAAGACTGTCTTAGGCTTGGCGAAAACACTCCATTTTATGGCAATTTTCATCCCCCGGTATGGGCCTATGAAATAGATGGAGATGAAATAAAACTCGTTCACGAATCCAAACTAAGACGAGACAAAAAACCATAAATAAGTTGCCTGCAATTATAAAAGAACACAAATGAACAAACCGTTTCTAATCTGTTTAACTTTATATAGTGTAATAACATTTGCACAAAACAAAGAAACCGATAAAATTTTGGAGGAAGGGAAGTTATTATATCGATTAGAAAAAGGGTCTTGGTATGGAACGGACGATATGCTTGCAAGATTTTCAACAAAAAAGGATTCTATCGGCGGGTATCTAT
Source organism: Sinomicrobium endophyticum (assembly GCF_052983315.1). Lineage (NCBI taxonomy): Bacteria > Pseudomonadati > Bacteroidota > Flavobacteriia > Flavobacteriales > Flavobacteriaceae > Sinomicrobium > Sinomicrobium endophyticum. The sequence goes on along the minus strand of NZ_JBRKIS010000010.1, from coordinate 118,138 downwards.
CATATGAAACTTCAGACAATAAAATAAATACGATCTTTTTTAGCAGATTCAACCCAAACAAAATATTAATCCGTTATCAATTTAACAATATTCCGAAACCTGAACCAATAAACATTGACACACTACATCAAGACGCAACAAAATTAGAAAAAGACTTAATTGCCATTAGACAAGATGCGGGAAATAGGACCATGAAAAACGCAGACAGTTTCTTTTCTTTTTACGAAAACACATCACTAAATATAATTCCGGTAATAAATGCCGACGAGAAAAAAGTCTTTGTCCTAACCGGCCCACAAATCAGCGGAGTTGTAATTATTGGGAATGATTACATCCTGAACTACGACAAGAACAATAACTTCAGGAACAAATCCAAAATTCATAATTCACTATTACAATTCCCTTATAAATCTGAAAATGAAAAAAATTCACTTAAAACAACATACCATTCACATATTATAACGGAATATATATCATCAACTGATATCTGTACATTTTTACTTTACAGAGATTATGTTGAGTGGAAACAACATATTGTCATAAGTAAAAAAGAAGTCTCCATTTTTGATCTGGAAAACGAAACTCTCGTCACGATGAAAAAGAAGAACTGGGAAAAAATGAGCAACAACAAAAAATAATTACGCATTACAATAATAATATCGGCAACCAAAATAAATCATATGAAAAATTTTCTCATTGCCTTTATTTTCTTTTTGATGTGGTCCGCCCTCGGGACTTGGGTGTATACATGCCAGGTAAAAAATTTGTGCATAGACCTCCAGGAAAAAGAAACGGTGGTAACCCCACCGAAAGACACGATCCCCGCCCGCGAAAAGTACGGTAGCGACTTTGCATTGGAACAATTTGACGATTTTTCCATCATCTCCGGGACCGATTCGGTAATTATTTCCGACAAATCCGTCAAGATAGAAAAACTACTCTTTGATTTCCTCAACAAAAACCAGGACAAGGAGTTGCTAATTACCGGACAGTACAATAAAACAGAGAAAAAATCGCTCGGGCTGGCCAGGGCAGAAACACTCAGAAAGCGTTTTGTAGCGTACGGAATTAACCCGGACCGGATAGTCACGGAATCCGCAGGTAAAGATTTTAGTTTTGATCCCCAAAATCAATACCGGGGTGGTATCGAACTGAAATACCAGGACCTCACAGAAGACAGGAACGCCCTGATCGAAGAGGGCATTACCAACAAAATACTGTATTCGCATTTCGGATCGGAAAAATTTCAGCCGGATAACACCTTACAGGCCTATGCAGAAGAACTGAAAAACTACCTGGACAAATACCCCGAAAAGGAGGTGGTCATTACCGGGCATACAGACAATGTGGGGTCTGATGAAGCCAATAAGTGGATCGGTATGCAAAGAGCCAAAAATGTAATGGAATACCTCGTAAGCACGGGCATTTCCGAAGAAAAACTGGAAGTGTTGTCCAAAGGCTCTGATGAGCCCCTGGAAAGTAACAACACCCTGGAAGGGCGCCGGAAAAACCGGAGGATAGAAATAAAAGTAAATTAACCTTAACCAGAAAAAAAGATCATGGACCAATTAGCACCGGTAGCCGCAATAGAATATATCGTATTGTTTATAATATGCCTGGGATGTTTCCTTATCGGGTATTTCTTTGCGAAAAATCACAGTTCTAAAAAATACGGAAAGCAACTGGACGAATGCCTTTCCGAAAAACAATCTCTCCGGGAGAACCTGAACAAACATGCTCAAAGTACATTTGGCAACAACAATCCCAATATCAAGGCCAGGAAAACAAGAGACAGGCGCGGAGCCCTCTATAGCCCGCAGGACAGTCCGCTTAATTTCGAACGCATAGGACGCGCCGATGAAACCGAAAAAGATGACCTGAAAAAAATAAGCGGCATCGGACCGTTTATTGAAGAAAAGCTGAACAGTATAGGTATTTATACGTTTGACCAGGTCAGTAAGTTTGTAGAAGAAGACATGAACCAGGTTACCGAACTCATACAGTTTTTTCCGGGAAGAATTAAACGCGATGACTGGAAAGGACAGGCCACGGAGTTAAAAAGCAAGAAATAGCCCCGCCGGAAAATCTTTTGTCCGTTTCATAGCAAACCTGCCTATTACTCCTGCAAATAATATACCTATGGCCGGGAGTTTAGTTTTGGTACCTGCGGATAATATTCTTGCGGTTACGGATATGATTTTAGTACCTGTGAATAATATTCTTCTAGCTTCGGGTATGGTTTTAGTACCTGCGGATAATATTCTTGTAGCTATGGGTATGGTTTTAGTACCTGCGAATAATATTCTTGTGGCTACGGGTATGGTTTTAGTACCTGTAAATAATATCCTTAAAGCTGTCCCTCCCCGTTGCCCTAAACAAAAAAATGCCTGAAGGACCGTATGAGCCGCCTTCAGGCACTTCGTATTTTATCTGTCCCGATTCCCGGAACAGTAGTATTATCCCTTATACATTTTCTCCCTTTGTTCACGTATTGCAGGGTCGTCCATGTAATCGTCAAAGGTCAGGTACCTGTCAATAGCACCGTTGGGGGTCAGTTCAATGATCCTGTTTGCCACGGTTTGCGCAAATTCATGGTCATGCGTAGTGAGCATCACCGTACCTTTAAAGTTTTTCAACGAATTGTTAAATGCGGTAATACTCTCCAGGTCCAGGTGATTGGTAGGCTCGTCCAGCATCAGTACATTAGCCCGGAGCATCATCATCCTGCTGAGCATACACCGCACCTTTTCCCCTCCGGAAAGCACCCTGCCCGTTTTTAGGGCCTCTTCTCCGCTGAACAGCATTTTTCCGAGAAATCCGCGTACGTAAACTTCTTCCCTCTCCTCTTCGGTTTTTGCCCATTGACGCAACCAGTCCACCAGGGTAAGGTCATTATCAAAATACGCCGTATTATCTACAGGAAGATAGGACTGGGAAGTGGTTACCCCCCATTGATACTTACCGGAATCCGGCGCTGCCTTATCGTTAATGATCTCGTAAAAAGCAGTGGTAGCCCTGGAATCCCTGGAAATAACCGCTACTTTATCTCCTTTCGCCAGGTTGATATCCACGTTGCGGAACAGTACATCTCCTTCCAGGGAAGCAGAAAGCCCTTCCACATGGAGGATCTGGTCTCCGGCTTCTCTTTCCTGTTCGAAAATAATAGCAGGATACCTCCTGCTGGAAGGTTTTATATCATCTATCTTCAGTTTTGAAAGCATCTTTTTACGGGAAGTGGCCTGTTTGGATTTGGCTACGTTAGCGCTGAAACGCTGTATGAATTCCTGTAATTCCTTGGCTTTATCCTCTGCTTTCTTGTTTTGTTGCGCACGTTGTCTTGCCGCAAGCTGGCTGCTTTCGTACCAGAAAGTATAGTTACCGGAATAATGACTTATTTTCCCGAAGTCTATATCCGATATATGTGTACAAACGGCATCGAGGAAGTGACGGTCGTGAGAAACTACAATTACCGTATTGTCGTAATTGGCCAGGAAATTTTCCAGCCAGTTTATGGTTTCGAAATCCAGGTCGTTGGTAGGCTCATCCATGATCAGCACGTCCGGGTTACCAAAAAGCGCCTGTGCCAGCAGCACCCGCACTTTCAGCTTTCCGTCCATGTCGCCCATCGGGGTGTAATGAAACTCTTCCGCTATCCCCAGGTTAGATAACAATGCGGCCGCATCACTGTCTGCACTCCACCCGTTCATTTCTTCAAACTGCACCTGTAACTCTCCTACCCTTTCACCATCGGCATCGCTGAAATCTTCCTTGGCATAGATATCGTCCATTTCCTTTTTAATGGCAAACAACGGTTTGTTTCCCCGTATTACGGTTTCCAGCACCGGGTGCTCATCATAAGCATAATGGTCCTGTTCCAATACAGACATACGCTTTCCGGGTTCCAGGTGAATATGGCCCGAAGTCGGATCCATTTTACCGGAAAGAATTTTTAAAAATGTCGATTTCCCGGCTCCATTCGCACCGATAATCCCGTAACAATTGCCCTGGGTGAATGTGACATTGACGTCATCAAACAAAACCCGTTTGCCAAATTGAACAGAAAGATTTGATACTGTTAACATTTATTTTATTTTTGAAGTTCGTTTAACTCGATGCAAAAGTAACAAAACGTAAACTATTACAAAGGGTATATGTTACCCTTTTAAGAACATTTTTTAACTCGGTATTAACACGCGAACACCCCAAGGTTTGTTAGCTTTGCCATTAGAAAAAGTATAGTTCTCAGCGCTATACATTTAAAAGGATTGTATGAGGAACCTGCTGATTGCATTTTTGGTATTACCCTTTATTGGCTGTGATAATCCAAAGAATACCATCGCCTATTTCGGGGGCGAAGTCATAAATCCACGTGATAGTATTGTCATTTTGTACAGAGATGACGAACCCGTAGATACTGCATTCTTAAACAGCGAAAACCGCTTTTTGTTCCGGATAAAATTGCGCGATAAAAAAGGTGACCTTTTTAAATTCAGGCACTTCCCGGAATATCAATACGTATTTATCCAGGGACGGGATAGTGTACTGGCCAGGGTCAATACGCTCAATTTTGACGAATCGCTGGTCTTCTCCGGCAAAGGCGCGGAAAAAAATAATTTCCTCATAGAAATGTATCTCCTGGATGATGACGAACAAAAACTCATATACAGTTACTACAACCTGGAACCGGAAGAGTTCGGCAGAAAGATAGATTCCCTCCGGGATATGAAACTGGAACAATACGAACACCTGATCGTAACCCAAAGGCTTTCCGAACCTGCCAAAAATGTAGCAAAGGCTTCTATTGATTATCCCAATTACAGGTACCGGGAATTCTACCCGTACATGTATAAAAGACTGAAAAGTACGGACCGGAAGAAACAGGTTAAAATACCGGACGATTTTTACGCATTCCGAAACAACGTAAACTACAACGACCGGGAACTCAGGTTCTACAAACCGTATTTTGATTTTATGGTGTACCACTTTAACGGACTTGCCTATAATAAATGCGTTGAAGACTGTCCCCGTAAAGACGATTTTAACGAGAACTCTGTGCACTACTACATGCACAAATTGCAGCTTATAAATGACAAGGTAAAAGAAAAGGGGTTGAAAGATCACCTGTTCCGCAATACGGCCTACACCTATTATCTCGAAGACCAGGAAGAAACCAACAACAAACTCTTTATGGAGAAGTTCCTGGAACTCGATCGGGATAACAAATACCTGGAGGAGATAGAATCCCTGTATACGAGTATACGAAAACTTCAAAAAGGAGCACATATTCCGGCATTACAACTTGTAGACACACAAGGCAACCAGACCGATCTTAACCGGGTATCTCACAACCGGAATACCGTAGTTTACTTCTGGACCTTATTCCAGAAAGGACATTCCAAATACATCAACAAATACGTAATCGACCTGCAGAAAGAATACCCCATGGTTAACTTCGTGGGCATATGTCTTAACGAAGATTATGATAAATGGATGGAAGCCATCGCACTGAACAACCTGCGCCGGGAAGCACAATACCTTTCCTTCAAACGGGAAAGCATCAGCAAAGGACTTACTATTAACAACCTGAATAAAGTGATCGTCGTAGACAATAACAGTAATATAATCAACGCTTTCACATATATCCAAAGTCAGGAATTCCGCAATATCCTGAACTCGTTAAACTAAGACCTGTTAACACAAAGCAGTTTTTGCCTATTCTCCGAAAAGGAATTTCCGATGATAAATCCCCCAATCATTCAAAGCGGTTATAACAGGAGCTATACTGTTGGCATGCTCAGACCATTGGTAGGTAATAACTACCGGATACGTGTTGGACACTTCCCGGACAATTAAACGGTTATCCTGTAATATTTTCAGTTCCTTGGACAAAATACGGGGCGAAATATCTTCTATAGCCTTTTGAATAGCGGTAAAACGATGATTTCCCGTACGTATGGCAATAAGTATCTGTATCCGCCACTTCCCTCCTATTACTTCCAGGGCATCCCGTATGGGATATAAAGTATGGATACATTCTTTGAACTGTTTCTTTTCAGGGATTACTTTTTCCGGTTTCATTACTATCCTTTAGGTAACTACTATTTTTTATATAGTAAAAGTAAAATAATTTTGTATTAATAAAAAGTAATTATGGATCTATCCTATTTAGACTTATCTCCCGTACCCTATAACGGAACACGTAACCAGGCTTTACACAAAACCATAGAGACGGCCAGATTTACAGAAGAACTTGGTTTTAAGAGGTTTTGGGTGGCAGAACACCACAATTCCGGTCATTTTGCCGGACGTGCACCCGAGGCGCTTATCCCGGTAATAGCATCGGCAACCAGGGATATCCGTGTGGGTTCGGGGGCCGTATTACTCAATCATTACAGTCCGTTTAAAGTCGCGGAAATATTTTCTACCCTCACCGAACTGTTCCCCGGAAGAATAGACCTGGGAATAGGACGGGCTACAACAGGCCCTTACTCCGACCTGGCCCTGCAACGCAACCGTTCCTACCGCCAGACCACTAACGACTCTACAGAACAACTGGCAGAACTGCTTTCCTGGCTGGCGGATGATTTTTCCGAAGATCACCCTTTTAATGACGTAAAAGTATTCCGTGACAATACTTTACCGGAGATCTACCTGCTGGGTTCCAGCGAATGGAGCGCCAGGGCAGCGGCAAAAACGGGATTAGCCTATTCCTTTGCGGCATTTATAAACCCTTCACAGGCTCACTATATCACCGGGCTTTACAAAAACCTCTTCCAGCCTTCCGGTAAAACGTACGGACAGCAACACCCCCGACTTTTATTGTCCCTCAGTATTTATGCACACGAAACCGAACAACTGGCGGTGGAATTATCGGCTCCCGCACAGTATTTCCTTCAACAGCTTCACCGGGGAAATATAAAGGACGGGCTGCGAACGGAAGAAGAAGCCCTGGAATTATTGAAAAGTTCCGAACTCGCCCAGCGACTTTCGGATCCCAGGCAACCTCCCAGATTTTTTGTCGGAGACGCACAAACCGTAGCGCGGGAGCTGAAAACGGTTCGGGAAATATTCGGTGCCGACGAGATTATCGTTCAGCTCATCTCCGCAAATCACAGCAAAAAGCTGAAATCACTCGAATTGCTGGCCAAAGCGGTGGCGGAATAAAATTTGGCTCGGATATCAGCCTTTCCGTTAAATTACAAGACAGCATAAAAAAAGCGAAGCTGAAAAAAAGTATTCCAGCTTCGCCCTATAAACTATAACATCCCCGGAAAACATTTTCCCGGGAATAAATTTCCATAAGTATTAAGAATTCCCCTTCTGATAATCTTTCAGGAACTGCTCCAGACCAATATCCGTCAACGGGTGTTTCAACAATCCGGTGATCGAAGACAAAGGCCCGGTCATTACATCCGCCCCTATTTTTGCACAATCAATAACATGCATAGTATGACGAACAGATGCAGCCAGTATCTCGGTAGAAAAATCATAATTGTCATAAATCTGGCGTATTTCGGCAATCAGGTTCAACCCGTCGGTAGAAATATCATCCAGTCTTCCGATAAAAGGAGAAACATAGGCCGCACCGGCTTTAGCAGCGAGCAAAGCCTGTCCTGCCGAAAATACCAGGGTGCAATTAGTACGGATTCCTTTATCGGTAAAGTACTTTATAGCCTTCACCCCGTCTTTTATCATAGGGACCTTTACCACGATCTGTTCGTGCAGCTCCGCCAGTTCCTCTCCTTCTTTTATCATGCCTTCAAAATCGGTAGCGATCACTTCGGCAGAAACATCTCCTTCCACAATATTACATATATCCACATAGTGTTTCAGAATATTGTTTCTCCCTGTTATACCTTCTTTGGCCATAAGGGACGGATTGGTAGTTACGCCGTCCAAAACGCCCAACGCCTGTGCTTCTTCGATTTGTTGCAGATTGGCTGTGTCTATAAAAAACTTCATTTTTTTAACTTTTAATATGTTAGATTTTCATTTATTTTGGTTTTACCGCTTTCCTCTCGTATAAATCACTTATAGTACGCAAGACTACAAAGCTACAATTTATAATGGTTCATCAGTAATTTTTCATAGGCTTTATCCGGCAAAATACGTTTCAATACTATAGAAAACTTTTGCATAAAAGCCCCTACCTTGTAATGGACGGACGGTGATTTTTGCTGCATGATACGGTATACCGCCTCCGCCATTTCTTGCGGGTCTCCCCCGGAATCCACATGGTCGTTCATGGTTTTCAGGGTATTCTCATATACCTTTTCATAAGGCGAACCTTCTATAACCGGGGCATGGTATCTTCCGGCGGCAATATTGGTTGCAAAATCCCCCGGGGCGACATTTACGGCCTGTATACCAAAAGCCCTGATCTCCATACGCAACGCTTCCGTAAGCAATCCCAGAGCTCCTTTGGAAGCGGAATAAATACCGCGATAAGGCAGCCCCATATATCCTGCAATAGAGGTTACATTGATAATAAGCCCCTCTCCCTGTACTCTCATATGCGGAAGAACGGCCTTTATAACCCGCAGGGGACCAAAAACATTGGTTTCGAAATTATTGAGCATCTCCGCATCCGGTGTTTCCTCCAGAGGGCCCGTAATTCCCACACCGGCATTGTTTATCAGCACATCCACGCGCAATTCGGTGCTTATGAGATTTTTGACGGCTTCGTCTATACTTTGCCTTTCCCGCACATCCATCTTAAGCAAAGGAAAAACAGAACCCGTTACCTTTTGCGGATTCCTGCTGGTACCGTAAACCTTATATCCTTTGGTTATAAGAAACTCCCCTATGCATTTACCAATGCCAGAAGACCCTCCGGTAATTAGAACTACTTTTGACATGAAATATTTTTATCCCCTATAGGAATCAGCAAACGAAGATACTTTTTTTAAGTTAAAAATTCCCGAAAAAATAAACCCTGTTTAAAAATCACTATTTATCCTACAGGCAGCTTCCGGTCCTTGGAGACTATACACATACAAAACTATCCCTTACGTATCGGTTTTTTAACCTGTTTCCACACTTTCCTGGTCCCTGCGTAAGCTTTTTTATCCGATTTCAGATAGCGGGAACTCAAAACGACCAGAAGAGCTACACAGGCCGCCGTTCCCAAAGCACCTCCGTAACCCCGGAAATAATCACTCATATTCAGCAATATGATACTGTAAATAACAGCTGCCAGGCTAATACCGAAATAACTCGTGGTTTGTCTTGCCGATACCATACCCACAAAAGTGGCGCCGATAAAAACAAAGGGGATAGTTTCCGTCAGGTATTGCGAAAGAATACCCGGAAATATTTTAAAAAACAAGGCCACAACCATGCTCAACGTGGCCGAAGAACGCACCGGCGACCACCTGAAACGGTTACAGCAATAATAAGTGGTCAATGCCCCTGTCAGCGCTGTTATTATTAATACCAAAAGTTCCATAAATTCAGTAATTGGTAAATGAATGAGGCGATAACCACCCCTAAAAAGGCAAGTGTTCCCAGTTTTCCTCCTATACCATATAAAAAGTTCTTGGAAAGCATCAGGAAAACGGCCGTTATAATTCCGGCAATCACTACAAACATAAATCCGTTGGCCACCTTTGGTGCCGACATTCCTATAAAAGCACCACAATAAATAACTTCCGGCAATCGCGATAAATAAACCGAACGCCTGTTAAGCCGTGGAATGTAAGATGCGGCAAAACCGGTCACGGAACCGCCCAGAACAGGCCCCAGTTCCAGTTTTTGATTTAAAAAGAAAGCGACCAGGGCTCCTGCCGGAACCCAAAGCACAAGACGCCAGGAATCATAATCAAACCCGTCTATATGCAAAGGCGACTTCAAATAGGAAAAAAGCATGATAAACAGCAACATCCCGATGAAAGCCAGAACATACACAGGGGCCTTGTACTCTATTAATATTATAAATAAAAAGATAAAGTGGATTAAAAATAAAGACCATATTAATCCGTTCCTGATAAAGTTGCTTTTTGATGGCAAATTCATGGCGCAAAAATAAAAAGATACAAGGAATTTATAAAAGAAAAAGGCAACCAATTTTAACCCGATCCCGAACTTTTGTGAAAGTTTCAGGACCTCCGAAAACAGGAAACTTTCGGGTACAAAAAAAGGCAAGCTACCTACATCGCACCGCTACGACCGCATACCCTTGCTGCGTTCCCACCCTGGGGGATTCTGCAGGAGCTGGTCGTGTAGGACTTGCCGGGTGCAAAGGTACTCCTTTTTTATATTTAGCCAAAGGTTTTACCATCTTAATTTTATTGAATAAATTGCCATGTCTTAAATAAACTTTCATGAAAATGTTCAAGTGGCTAATTGTCAATATACTGTTTTGTTTGTTCATGGCCTGTAACGGTGAAAAGGCCTCGACAAAAAAGTTTTCCATACAGCTTGGAGACGGACTGGATAAGGTACAATACAACCAGAAGGTCAGGGCAACCATAAAAAACAGGAAAAAAATAACGATAGATTCCGTAGCCTATAGCATAGACGGTAAAAAAATAGATGCCGACGGTGAAAACCTGACGTTTACCGGGATACACCTGGGGCACCGTAACCTGGAAGCTACTGTTTATTATGAAGGAAAATCGGATAAAATATCAAAACAGGTAATTGTCCTTGCCGAAAAGGCCCCGGAATTATACACGTATTCCGTCCTTAATGAATATCCGCACGACAGCAATGCATTTACACAAGGACTGGAATTTCTCGACGATACGCTTTATGAAAGCACAGGGAGACGGGGATATTCATCTTTGCGAAAAATAAATTACCGCACGGGGGAAGTCCTTCGGAAAGTGGATCTGGACTCCATGTATTTCGGGGAAGGGCTTACTATTCTGAACCACAAAATATACCAGCTTACCTGGAGAGCCAATATCGGCTTTGTTTACGATATGGAATTCAATAAAATAAAAGACTTTAATTACGGTAAAAGTAAAGAAGGCTGGGGATTGTGTAATGATGGCACCCGCATCTACAAAAGTGACGGCACCGAAAAAATATGGATACTGGACCCCGAAACCCTGGAAGAAAAAGACCATATCGAAACCGTTACCAACACTTCCGTCTTTTCCCGCGCCAACGAACTGGAATTCGCGCATGGTAAAATATACGCCAATACCTGGCAGAAAGACGGGGTAATGATCATTGATCCCGATACAGGGGCCATTGAAGGTGTCATAGACTTCCGCGGACTTAAAGATAAAGTTACCCAGAGCAAAAACCTGGATGTGCTTAACGGTATTGCATATCACAAAGGCAATGACACCTTCTTTATTACGGGAAAAAACTGGGATAAGATCTTCGAGGTTAAAATTTCAAAAAAACAGGACTGACCGTCCCCCTAATTAATTTATTTTTTCATGCATTGGTTAACCCTTATTATAGCCGGCCTTTTTGAAGTAGGTTTCACCTTCTGCCTGGGAAAGGCCAAAGAAACTGCCGGGTCAGCATCCTATTGGTGGATAACCGGATTTTTCCTCTCCCTTTCCCTGAGCATGTACCTCCTTTACCGTGCCACACAGGTATTGCCCATAGGCACGGCCTATGCCGTCTGGACCGGGATAGGTGCCGTAGGTACCGTGCTAATGGGAATTTTGTTTTTTAAGGAACCTGCCGATTTCTGGAGATTGTTCTTTATAACTACACTTATCCTGTCCATTGTCGGATTGAAGGTGTTTTCTCACTAGAATAACCCGAACGTTATTTTACTCCCGCTTTCGAGTTCGTATGCTTCTTTATCCTGCTCGAATATCCTGGCGGAAAGTTCTCCTTTCAGAACAATATCATCTCCCGAAACCTCCAGCCAACTGCCTTCGCGGAGGCCTATAACCGGCTGGGTGTTGATGCGGTGAAATTCCTTTATACGGGTTTCGCGCGTTTCCCCCATATGCCTGCTCCCGCTTTCCGGGTCCAGGTAATGCGGGTTTATATTAAAAGGTACTAATCCCAGGGTTTTAAAACTCGGAGGATAAACAATGGGCATATCGTTGGTAGTTTGCATGGTAAGTCCCGTAATATTAGCTCCTGCACTGGTACCGAAATACAACGTACCATCCAGGACTTCCTCCCGTAAAAGCTCCATGATGCCGTTCTTATATAAATGTGTTACCAGCAAAAAAGTGTTTCCTCCCCCGGTAAATACCGCTTTAGCTTCGCGCACAGCTTCCTTCGGGTCTTCAAAAGTATGAATGCCCCTTACCCTTTTTCCTATTTTTCCGAAGCCTTTACGGGCCACTTCCGTATATTCGTCATGGGTAATTCCGCCGGGACGGGCATACGGAATGAAAAGGATTTCATCGACTGTTGCAAAAAAATCTTTGAGCCGGGGTAAAATATAAGATAAATATGTACTGCCGTGCACCGTAGAAGTACTGGCAATGATTAGCTTCTTCATCCGGATGTTTTTGTATTATGGTTTAACTGGATTTTTTGTAAATTTAAATATTGTATTTAACCCGTCGTGCATTTTCAGGGATTTTCTCAGCGAGACCGATCTTTATTTGCAGCGTATAATAAGTTGTATTTAACAAAATTTTAATTGCCCTGTTATTTTTTTTCCGGTAATCTTGTATTTTCTTTATCCGGAAGAAAAGTACCCTACTGCCGTATGAAAGGAAATCTCCCGGATACCTTCACTACTGCGGACAGGCAAGAAATATAGAAAAAACTAAATGACCCTATGCGAAAAATATTTTTTATTCTGACACTTATCTGTACATTAACAACTTATGCTCAAGACAATGACAGGGTCATTCTCCGGGGGAAGGTACTATACAAAAACACCAATGTTCCGAACCAGAACGTCATAAACATAGATACGGAAAGAGCTACTATTACCAATAAGGACGGGGAGTTTGAGATATACGTAAAATCAGGGGACCACCTTGCCTTTTCTGCCGTAAATTATCAGCTAAGGACTATACAGGTAAACGATAGTATATTAAACAACAACCGCCTGGTTGTAGAAGTAAACGAGAGAGTTAACGAACTGGACGAAGTAGTGGTAACTCCCGATAACCAGGAAAAGTTCCTGGAACTGAAAGGAGAGGAATTCAAGAAATTCGATTACGAACAGGATTATTCCACTGTAGCCGAAAATATGGCTACCCCGGAACACCGCCTGCAGAACGGGATCAATTTCGTAAACATATTCAAAGCCTTATTCCTGTCTGACCAGGAAAGTGAAGGACCGAAGAGACAACTAAAGGTAAGCGAAGTACTCCGCCAGGTATACAATGATGATTTTTTCGTGGCAGATCTGAAAATCCCCCAGGACCAAATAAACGATTTTCTTTATTATTGTGATGACAGGATACCCAGACAATCCCTCCTTCGTAAAGACAATGAATTTGAACTTATAGAGTTCCTCGTAAAGCAAAGCGAAAACTACAGGGAAAACCAGAAGAAAGAAGAATAGTTCACTTTTTCGTGTACAAGTGTACTTTATTTAGGACGTAGAACCAATAATCACCGGTATTGCAACAATCGAAAAAAAATAAGATTTTGCTCCTGCTATTGCCGTTTTCCCTGTATGGCGTCCACGCCCAAAGCAGGTTAAAAGGCAAGGTAGAAAGTACGTTTTCGGATATAACCGGGGTCCATGTCATAAATAAAACCCGGGAATCCGCCACAATTACCGATGCCCACGGTTACTTCGATATCCCGGCACAGGAGGGAGATTCCATTTTATTCTCTGCCGTACAGTATAGGAAAGAAGAAATCATCGTTACAGCCGAAATCCTGGCCACACCCTCATTCGTCATACATCTCACGGAACAGGTAACCGAACTCGACGAAGTAGTTTTAAAAAACCTTACCGGGAACCTGGCCACCGATCTCCGGAGAATTAAAACGGACAGTGTTACAGCCATTCACATGGGCTTACCCAATGCTACCAGGCGATTACCTACACAAACCGAACGCAGGTTAAACGAGGCGACTACGGGTGGTGGTTTTATACCGCTTAATCCTATTTTAAATGCGATAAGCGGGCGAACCAGAATGTTAAAGGACAGGCTGCAGAAAGAAAAGGAAACAGCAAAAGTCGAAAAAGTAAGAAGCAGTTTTGACAACGATTTTTTTGTTTCTCTCGGCATTCCCGAAGAAAAGATATACGATTTTTTATACTTTTGTGCCGTCCAGCCCAGGTACAATCAAATTCTGGATTTAAACAACAAAATGTTCCTGCAACAGTTTTTAAAAAAACAAGCGGAAACCTATGTAGAAATAAACACTCCCTCCCCGACTTCAAAAGATTAACCTGCCGGAACCCCGGACTGAAACTCTGTAAAATGCGTATTATTAAAAAAATCAGTGTTCTTTTTCTTTTACTGCCCCTGCTGGCTTTTATACGTACGCACAAATTTTATGTCAGTACCACAGATGTAAACTACGATGAAAAATCGCATTCCGTACAGGTTATATCGCGGATCTTTGCGGATGACCTGGAAAAAACTATCGATGCCAGGTACGGCGTAAAATCCGAACTGGCTACTTCCAGGGAACATCCGGAGGCAGATGTGTACCTGGAAAAATATTACGACGGAAAATTTATAATCAGGATAAACGGAAAACCGGTAAAATTCCGCTTTATAGGTAAAGAATACAAAGACGACATGGTGGTTTCTTACCTGGAAATTCAGGACACTCCCCTGCCCTCTTCCATAGAAATTGAAAACAAGTTGTTATACGAAACCTACCCGGAACAGCAAAATATTGTTCATATACGCTCCGGTGATACCAGGAAAAGTTTTTTATTGCTAAAAAATGATGACCGGTGTACGTTAAAGTTTAACCGCTAATAAGGTCTTTCTTCAAAAAAATATTTAATTTGCAACATTGTTTCATTTACTAACACAACTCAGGTATGAATTCAGTTAAATCCCTCTTTTCCTTTTTCCTGGTCCTGTCTTTGTTCACCGGGACATATGCCCAGGAAGAACCCCGGCAACAGGGGCATATCAACACCAATAAATTCCGCCAGATGTACCAGGAATTTACCTCACCCAATATGTTCCGTACAGCATCCGGTGCCCCGGGGCCTGCATATTATCAGCAACAGGCAGACTATAAGATGGACATAGAGCTCGATGATAAGAATCAGAAATTATATGGGGAAGAGACTATCACCTATACCAATAATTCCCCGGACAAGCTGGAATACCTTTGGGTACAGCTCGATCAGAATGTCCGTTCAAAAACTTCTCCCGCCCTGGAGAAGGACAGCGAAAAACTTCCCCCGGCCGAAACCCCGGACCGCTTTACCGATAAATACCTGAAAGAGCCTTTTGACGGGGGCTTTAATATAGAATATGTAAAAGATTCCAAAGGAAAAGCACTTCCCTACACCATCAACTTTACCATGATGCGTATTGATATGCCCAAACCGTTGCAACCCGGGCAAAAAATATCCTTCTCCATCAAATGGAGGTATAATATCAACAATCACGTAACAAACAGGGCCCGGAGCGGCTATGAACACTTCCCGAAAGACGGCAATAATGCCTATGTCATAGCACAGTTCTTTCCGAGGATGGCAGTATATAACGATCACGAAGGCTGGCAGAACTACCAGTTCTGGGGAAGCGGGGAATTTGCCCTCCCTTTCGGGAACTACGAGGTAAATATTACCGTCCCCGCAGATCATATGCTCGAAGCCACCGGGGAACTGCAAAACCGCAAGAACGTATTTACGAAAACCATGATGGAGCGCTATGAAAAGGCTGCGAAATCTTTTGACAATCCCGTGGTTATTATTACCCAGGAAGAAGCCGAAGCCAGGGAGAAATCGTTTTCCGACAAAAAAAACACATGGAAATTCAAGGCGGAGAACGTACGGGATTTTGCCTTTGCCACTTCCCGCAAATTTATATTCGATGCCATGGCCGTGAAGATTGGAGACCGGACGGTGATGGCCGAGTCCCTGTATCCCAAAGAAGGAAATCCGTTATGGGAAGAATATTCCACAAGGGTTGTGGCCCACACCCTGAAGTCTTATTCCGGTCATACCTTCGATTATCCCTACCCGAAAGCCATTTCCGTACACGCCAAAAACCAGGGCATGGAATACCCCATGATCTGCTGGAATTATGGGCGGCCGGATGAAGACGGTACCTATTCCGACCGGGTTAAATACGGAATGATAAGCGTTATAATCCATGAAATAGGCCATAACTTCTTCCCTATGATCGTCAATTCGGACGAGCGCCAATGGGGGTGGATGGACGAAGGATTGAATACTTTTTTACAATACCTCACCGAGCAAACCTTTATGGAGGATTACCCTTCACGAAGAGGAAAGCCCGCCTCTATGGTCACCTATATGAGGGGCAACCAGGATTATATCGCTCCCATTATGAGTAACCCGGAAAATGTATACCAGCTAGGAAATAATGCATACGGCAAACCTGCAGCCGGACTTACCATTCTGCGGGAAACCGTCATGGGCCCCGAATTGTTTGATTACGCTTTCAAAACCTATGCACAACGATGGATGTTCAAACACCCCAACCCCGAGGACTTTTTCCGGACTATGGAAGACGCTTCCGGTGTAGAACTCGACTGGTTCTGGCGGGGCTGGTTCTATACCACCGATTATGTGGATATAGGTATTAAGGAAGTGAAAAAATACTACGTATCCCCGGAACCGAGTAAGCAGGTTAAAGAAGTTATGGCTGCCCGAAATATTCCCGCAGATGCACCGTTGGTATTTCTTGCGGAAGAGGGTGCGGAAAATTACACCGAAGACCTGAAAAACGGGAATATCCTGGATCATTCTACTCCCCTGAATGAATATATCCTCGATAATTTCACCCCGGAAGAACGAGCCAAACTAAAACAACCGAAGTATTTCTTCGAAATAACATTCGAGAAACCGGGAGGAATGCCGATGCCGCTCATCGTAGAATATACCTATGCCGATGGCAGTAAAGAAACTGTAAAGTACCCCGTGGAGCTATGGAGAAAAAACGATACGGAAGTATCTAAAGTCATTGCTACAAACAAAGAAATTACGCAAATTGTAATAGACCCGAAAGAAGAAACCGCAGATGTGGAAACCGGAAATAATTTCTGGCCGAAAAGAGAAACCAAATCCGAGTTCGATTCCTTTAAGGAACGCACCCAGAAATAGCTTTTAAACTTCGGGCATTTCTCTATCGGGATGCCCGTTTTTGTTTATATTTTTCCAAATAAACACATAATCAATACCGTAAGAACAAGAGTTATCTTTTGTTGATCTTTTATGTTTTCCACTTTATATTTTTTCTGTATATTCGCGCAGAATTAAAGAAAGCGTTCTTTATTTTGTTTTACAAACAAAGGGCTATCGGGGTGTGGCGCAGTTGGTAGCGTACACGCATGGGGTGCGTGTGGTCGCTGGTTCGAGTCCAGTCACCCCGACTTTTCAGTATCAAAAGCATTGTTAATCATTTGATTTTCAATGCTTTTTTTTGTTTTTACTAATAGCATTTGTATTCACCTGAATTCACTCCATATGGTGAACTAATCGGTGTGAATATTTGTTCTTCAGATTGTTGTATTTTCAGGAGGTTTTTAGTCGCGGTTTTACTCACTAAATCAGGTTTAAAATGCCCCGACGCCTGCCTACCGTCAGACAGGCTTGCGTCGAAAAGTAATCTATGGTTTCCGCCTCATGTCTCGCAGGCTTATCCCGAGGTAATTGACTTTTGGCTTTTTTATTGTTGATCCTTATCATTGAACTTAAAAAAATTACTTGAACAGGATGAAATCCGTTTACAGAAATATCCGGACTGGCAGAGAAGAAACCAGGCATTCTTTTCGGTAAATACCGAAAAATCCACTCAAATCAAAGTAATGATAAAAGGGTTAAAGAAAAGACGGCTACCGGGAATTTGTGTTATCGGAATACCGGATCCATTCTTTAACCCTTAAATCTTATATTTCAAGTTTATTAAAAACTTCGTTCTATCCTCCCCAACGCGGTATCTTTATAATCCCCCCGTGCACAGCCGTTGGTGCCAAATGGGTTATTTCCTTTGCAGGGGGCGAAGTTCCAGTAGTCCCTTGTTCTCCATAACGGGCTTTTACCAGGCCTTCCCCAGTTTACGTCTGCGCTGAGAATAGGATCGGAACAACGTAACTGGTAAAGGTTATTGGCTATATCTACTGTAATACCGGGATTGCGGTAATCAGCATAGTAAAGACAGCCTCCCATACCTCCGCTGTCGTGATAAGCCCCATGAGCTACTTTACCAACATATACTTCATCCCTGTTTGTGGTGAGGTTCTGGGTATACCATCCTCCATGCTGAAAAAAGGTAATGGTTGAGGGCGTCCAGGTATTTCGGTTGAACTGGATCACTACATGCTCCCAATCGTAATCGTGTCCGCCGGTATCTCCTATGCAATTGGGTTGCCGGGCATATGCCCACCAGTAATCGATAAATACTCTCCTACCGTCATCAGGACTGATCTGTACGTCAAAATAAGTGGTAAAACCGGTATTCCGATTCTCGATAATACTCCGGTCACTCAATACCAACTGCTGGCCACAGTCCCGGTTCGTAGAGGCATTCCAAATAACTTCAATATCATCGGGATAAGTAGAAGCGGCCTGGTCAAATTTTACATAAGGAGCGTAACGGGCCGCCCAACTCCGGGCTTCGGCCTCACTAACCCAGTTTTGAAAATTATCGGTACACCCGGTACACGTGGAAGCAGCTTCTACTTTAGCAATTCCATGCTTCTTTTCCACCGCAATACCGTCAATATACAATGTATCATCCAGCTTTTTTCCATTTTCCGTATCCAAACGGAGCGTAGCCTCATACTTACCGGATTCACCAGCTTTCAAGGTAACACTTCCACCGGTGATGCCTTCCGGTTTTCCATTGTCCGGAAGTACCATCCCGTAAGTGATACCGGGAACGTTTCCTTCGGGTTTACCGGTATAGAAATGATATGTCCCTTCGGCAAGCGTTCCGGGCCGGCCTGAAGAGAACTCAATAAACAAGGCGTTTTCCCCGTTTTTACCCGAAGCTATAAGCTTATATCCGCCAATCGAGTCACTATTGCTTTTAAGCATGGTGGTTTTCTCCAGGTTCAGAGCTATGTCTTCTCGTACTTCCTCCTGCCCGGTTTGGTTTACTTCACTTTGAAGTGAATCGGAATCCCCGCTACATCCGTACATTAATGTACAAAGAGCGAAGAACAGCATGATTTTTTTGATCTTCTTTTTGGTGTTCATAGAATTAAGATTTAGGGTTAAAAAAGTTCCCCTAAAGTACTTAAGTGTATCAAACACATCATTTAAAAAGTATTAATAAAAAGTTAAAAAAGTTAATCGGGATTCTTTTGTTTACAGAAATAGTTCACTCCTCCCGGATTTATACGCGGGTGTTCGAGGGAAAAATACATGAGGATATGCAGTTGTTGGAAGGGAAGTTAGTTTCCCTGTCCATAGGGCTTTGATTTTCATAACGCCCTAATGTCTTTTGCTATGAGCGATAGGTCATTATTAAGTTGATGTCCCCCACTGTTGATTTTGCGAACAGTGGCTTGCGGCAGATTTTGTATATAAAACTCGAGATGGTTTAACGGTACTACTTCGTCATCTTTGCATTGGTAGAGAAAAACCGGAATATCCTTTGGTATACTATCTGCAAATTTCTTCTGCAACATAATGCCTTGTTTCCAATCTTCGTCACCGCTCCAATACGGTGCAGCGATAAGAAAAAGTCCATCAATTTTTTTCTGTATCCGGTTTTCCGACAGATATTTCAAAAGCATGGAAGCGCCAAAAGAGTGTCCCGCCAAAATGATTTCTTCCTTAATCGATGAAATCTCTTGCCCGATTTGCTTAAGCCATCCGAAATCCGGAAGCGTGTCGTTAAAATGTATTTCAGGATTGTGCACCTCATAGGCATCTCCCAATTCCTTTCTAAGGGAATCTGCTAATTTAGTGTCTGCTTCATAACCGTCTTCACCTCCTCCGTGTATAAATAATATTTGTTTCCTCATTCTTATACTTGTTTTCAAACAGTTGTGTCCTTAAATGACCGCCAACACCCAAATATACACAATCTCGCTTATTTTTAGATTACAAAACCCGGTATATTCCGGAAGCTGTTACCAAACGGGTTCGTCCGGTTTTCCGTCAATAGTTATCTCAACATTTCTAAACACTATTAATCCCCTTTGTGCTTTGATACCTACTATGCTCAAAAGATAAAATAATAGCAATATTCTTTTCATTCGTGTAAAACTTACTGGCATTTGGTCTATATTCCTATCATCCGTTCCGATCGACTTTTAAAACTTCTGACTTCGGTTAGTTCCCCGGCCTGTTTTCCGTTTTAACTTCTCCATTATTTTTAGAGCAACATCTTTGGATGATAAATAGTTTTGACCGGTTACCAGGTTTTCCTGTACTTCTACGTGCGGAGAATTCCTTGGAGAAAACTTAAATGTTCCGCCTCTGTCTTCAATGGTCTTTTGAATATGAAAAGGGAATTGTTTGAAATAATCCGCATCCTGTTTTTCGTAGCCATCAGGATATCCACTGATCACTTTTCCATCTACCAGATACTTTCCATCTTTTGTTTTCAGGTTGACGATTCCCGCGGTTCCGTGACATACGGAAGAAATAATACCATTATACTCTTCAAAAATTGTCATGGATAGTTTTTGGATATGGCTGTTTTCAGGTACGCCATACATGGCGCTTCCTCCCCCGATATAATGAACGGCCTTGTACTGTTCGGGTTTTATTTCTTCCGGTTTATGTGTGTGTTTCAGGGCGTACATAAAGTCCGCATCGTACAAATATTTCTTGTGCAGCGAATCTGATGTATTAATATAGGCAAGCGGTATACTTCCTCCATCCGGACTCACAAAATCTACGGTGTACCCGCCTTCTTTAAAAGTGTTATAGGCGTTTACGATTTCCGAAAAACTATTTCCCGTCGGTATAGTGGAACGGCCATGATAATAGGCATTAGATACAATAAAAAGAATACGGTTTCCGGATCGACTGCTTTTCTCATTGCTGGCAGACTTGCTAATGATCTGCCACCCCTCCCCTGTTTTCTTTAACAGAAAAAGATCTACAAACCGCATTTTTCTTGCAGGGATTAAAATTTCAGCTTTTGCCGTGGCAATATCACCCGCAATGTCTATAGATAAAATCTCACCCGTTCTACCATTGAATGTACCCGGTTTCCCTCTAAAGAAAGTCATGTATTCTGCAGGAGTGATTATTTTAAACTCATTCCGGATGGTTAAATACAAAGTCGCATTTTCGGAAAATGCGCTTCCCAGCATATCCAACTTATTATACGAGCTACCTTCTATATAATTGTGAAGTGTTTTTTCTATTTCAATACGGTCTTTGTCATTGGTTTGAGAAATCCCGGTAAAAGAAGAAAAAAAGAATATTGTAACTACCCCAAAAAATAAATGTTTCATCTGTTTGCTTTTAGTTGTTTTTTATCGGTCAGATGGAACGTCCGAATTATGCATTGGTTTGGGTAAAGGAAAGCACAGGGACGTTTCATTTTGATCGATGTTTAAATTTCAGGCAAACATCTTTAAACAAAATGAAAATGGAGTATTAGATTATAATGGAGATGTACGGATTTATAAATCCGGATTAAAAACTAGGAAAATTGGCGTTTAAACTCCGCCGGGGTTTGCGAGACAAGTTTTTTGAAAGTATTGTAAAATGTGGATCTTGAGGAAAACCCAGCCTCAAAACCTATGGCCTCCAGTGTAAACTGATCGCTTTCCCGGATTAGTCTTTTCGCTTCTTCAATCCGGTATTCATTAATAAACAGAGCAAAGCTTTTCCCTAAGTTATCATTCAACAATTGGGACAGTTTGTGGGTTGAAATATTTACTTTTTCGGCTATGTCGTTTAATTTGATATTGGAATTTTTGTACAACTCTTCTTTTCGTATCACTTCGTTGAGGGCTTTTGTCAGCGCTTTGGCCTCAACTTCTTCTATCTTTTTAGACGCATATTTCTGGGGGATGTCCCGGAAAATGGTGTCCCTGTTTCTTTTGGACAGCAAAAAGAACAACAAGGCGTAAAACACAAACGAAAACGTCATTGTGCCTACAAAATAGAGATAAAAATACCCGATTATGTATGCCGTGAAAATGAGTCCGTTCCCTATATACACCCCGACCAACCACAACTCCTGGGTAGTACATTTTTCCTTTTTATTAAAGCATTTTTTAAGAATATTTTTTAAAACAAAACCGGAAATAAGCAAATAGATCCCCCAAACTATATAAATAAATAAGGCAAAATAATTGTTCCATAATTCTACATAAGTTGCACGGGGTTTTATAATCCCCGCGAAAAGTACAGCGATCAGTAAAATTCCGTAATGGATTTTCCAGGAACGCGGAACCGTTTTTATATTTTTAACCGAAGATTTCAAATAAAAATAGAGGGAAACCCCAATCAAAAAACAGGCAGAAAGTCCTATTTGTATATAAAGCGGGTTTCGGTGTTCCGTAAAAAGGGAATATACCGATTTCCCTATCCGCAAACTCAGCATTAATACCAACAACCCGAAAAAGAAATTCTGAATCCGTTTTTCTTTGGCAAAAAATAAAAGATATAAACTCACCAGAAACCCGTTAAAGACTCCGAGGGAACCAAAGAAAAATAAAACCGGATTATCAAACATCATTTTTAATAAAGTTTAGGTTGTACAGTACAACTACCTTTCAAAATTAAATATATAAACCAAAAGTCAAAATTATTGGTATTATATTAGGACTCATCCAACCCCAGGGCAAACGCATTAAAAAAACTATAATTGCAACGTTTAATGGTTACAGGTTCCAAGTTTGCAGGTTACAGGTTTCCGGTGCCAGTTCTCGGTTTTCCGATCGCCGATATTTATATTTCACCTCTAACCCGTCCCTTTCCTGAGTTTATCGAAGGGCTCAGGAGCTATAAATAAATATACAACCTGGAACTTGTAACAAAAAAATAATACCTCCAACTCCATCCTGATATATATTGGGACTCCTCAACCCCGAACTGTAACACTGTTACCGCTTACGGATTACTAATTACTGTTCCTCTCTTATATAATGCGTTTACCCTGCATCTAACCCGAAGCAGTTTGTTTTGTGAAATTTTCCTGTTTTCATACTTATTTAACTTGAGTTTAAATTTATATCATACAGAATAACAGATGGTTATCTTAATCCCTGTCAGGTCGAGCGTAGTCGAGACCTCTTTGAGAGACCATTCGAACCAAAAAACCCCTCGACTTTAGTTCCTGCCCGTCCGGCAGGCGGGTATCCTGAGTATGCCGAAGGGCTCGGGCCGACAGATACGTCATTATTAATTTATGCGGTTGCCAAAACGTTACTTCTCGAGGTAACAGCACTATTTTGACTCAAGCAGCTTATAACCAGCATATTTAGTCTTGTCTTAAATAAAATTCACGTTATTTAAAAACAACCAGGAAACGGTTTACAACATCGGAACTATTTCGATTCTAAAAATAATTGAACTTCGTCATAGAGCGCAAAACGATTTTTTTCCAGATGCAAAACATGAGTCCCCCTATCTATTACCACATACCTTTTTGAAGGTGTATTCTCCATTTGTCCAAACAGTTTTTCCGCATCATCAAAACTAAAAGCCGTATCCCATTCTCCCCTAATCAGTAAGGTTGAATTATTAATCTTACGAGGGTCAAAAAAACAGTTTCCATTCCAGCAATCGAACAAATCAATTTCCCATGCAGACGGATACCTGACCGAAAAAGGACTTCGGTTTTTTGAAGTGGGGTCGCTGTCCAGCCATTTGCTTTTCCATTTTTTAAGCACGTCATCTTCCAGGGTTATATCCTGACCTTTGGGTATTCTGCTAATAAATTGTTCTACTCTTTCTCCTGGTGTTAAATCTTTATACGACACTTTGGTTTTATCCCATTTGGTTGTTCCGTTTCTTTGTGTGAATGGAGCAAACAAAACGAGTTTATTTATTTTTTCGGGAAATAATGTTGCATAATGCCCGGATACTGTTGCCCCCCAGGAATGCCCGATAAGGTTAATTTTGGAAACGCCCGGCTCCGTTAAAATATAATTGATGGCTATATCCATATCTTTTACAACTTCTTCTCCCCTGCCAATACTTTCATTATCTGTATTCTTACCGGACATATAATCATACCTATCAGATTTTCCGTAACCCAAAAAGTCCATAGCATATACATCATACCCCGCATCTGCTAAATTGTCCATCCATGAAATTTCATTCATGCGAAATCCGAAAGCCAGTTCAGAAGGGAAAGACGCCCCGTGAATGAAGAGAACAGCTTCTCCCAGTTTTTTACGTTCTGGTTTCAGATGTGATAAACTGATTCTCTTCCCTTTTATTCTGCTTTCTATTTTAATGTCAACAGGTTTGTTATTTTTCATGGAGCTACAAGATACGATTGCCAATAAACCAAATAAATATGCTATTTTCTTCATGTAAATAAATTTTTCCTGTAAAGGTAATCCAGCAAAAAAGGGATTAGTTCATCACAAAATGAAATATGAGATTGCCATTATTCCCAATTGTAACTTTGCAGGACTAATATAATTTGTCTGTCCCTGACAGTTTGTATCCATGTATACTGTCGGGAAATGAATTTTTATTTATCTTTGTGACTAAGATAATTAATTACAAAGACAAATAATGACCGACGACAAGATCATTGCCCTAAGAAAACTGAGTCAGCAATATGCATATGTCTCCATTCAGATGCACGAAACTATCGCCCGGAAAGCCGGTTTTTCCGGTACTGATCACAAATATTTAGGTTTTTTTCTGCAAAAAGGTAAGCTGACAGCAGGCGAACTTGCGGATTTAACGGGATTAACAACAGGTGCCGTCACAGGTTTGATAGACAGGTTTGAGAAAAAAAATCTCGTGAAAAGGCAGTTCGATAAAAGCGACAGGCGCAAGGTAATCATTGTACCCGATCCGGAAAAGATAATGGCCCTCCTGGAACCGTTTTACAAGGAATTTCAGATGGAAACCGAAAAGCTGATCGCGTCATTTTCAAATGAAGATTTACAAACAATGGAAACCTACTTCCGGAAGGCCATAGCGTTAATGAACAAAACAAAAACAAATTTCACCAATAAGAAACTCTCCTCTAAAATTTAAAAAAGATGAAACAAAGCGATAAAGATCACACTACAGGGGCTGCGAAAAATGTAACTTCACAAAAGTTCTATCATGGCACAAAGGTGGATATGAAGCAGGGAGATCTGATAAAACCCGGATACCGGTCCAACTACGGTAAAAGGAAGAATGCGAAATACATTTACCTGACCGCTACCCTGGATGCTGCCATCTGGGGTGCCGAGCTTGCTCAGGGAGAAGGACGCGAAAGAATTTATATCGTAGAGCCGACCGGGCCTATGGAAGACGACCCCAATCTGACGGACAAGAAGTTTCCCGGCAATCCGACAAAATCATACCGCTCTTTGCATCCCTTTATGATCATTGGCGAAATTACGGATTGGCAGGGACATTCCCAGGAACAACTCAAAACCATGAAAGAACACCTTGAAAAACTGAAACAACAGGGTATTGAAGCTATTGATGAGTAAGAATTATCTGATCATTTAAACAACGCTCAATAGTTTCATTCGCGTCCACTTAAAAAATTTCTATTTTCAAACATTTACATTCTTTGAAGTAATTGTCATATGTCCCCATAAACCACTTTTTATAGGTGTTTTGCCCGATAGGAAACCCCTGAAATTGATAATGTTTCGCAGGTTAAACGCCCCGGTTTCAGGTCATGTCCTATGACTATTAAGCCATAAGGAATACCTGCGGATGAAATATGCCTCTTACGGTATAGCAAATATCCCCCACCGGGCAATCCACGTTCGGGAACACCCCCGGGCTGCCACCGGCAGCAGCTTTGTAAACCCGGTACCTGAAGGGATAACACTGCCCGACAGGCGACACCACTGCCGGCTTCCCGGCAGGTTGAGGTTTGGTGACTTCCCTGTAAAGGTATGCCTGGCTTTGCCGTCGTACCGACATATCCTATTCCCGGCCGGATGGTCCGGAGCCTGTTTTCGTCATTTAAGGGAACGGGTAGACGCCGAACCGGCTTGGGTTTGCCGCATACCCATCCTCTTAAGGCATAAGCATAACCCGGTTAACTGCTTAAGTAATTGTGTATAAAATCACAAGCAACCCGGTTAGCGATCAAAGGAACTACGTATGCCGCAAACATAACCCGGTGAGCCGCTTAAGCAAATGCGTATGTATTCACAAACAACCCGGTAAGCAGTCAACAGAACCGCGTATGCGGTAAACCGGATCCCTTACACCGCGAACGCAACCCGGTAAGCCGCTTAAGCAATTGCGCATGAATTCGCAAACAACCCGGTAAGCGGTCAACGGAACCGTATATGCGGCAAACCGAATCCCCTGTGATTTTATACCCATTTCCTTACGCCGTAAACCTAACGCAGTTAGCCGCTTAAGCAGTTGCGTGTGAAATCACAAGCAACCCGGTAAGCGGTTAAAGGGAACAGGGAAACCGCATAGCGGACTCCTTCCCGCATATACACAATCCCTTAAATGGCCGTTTTCCGGGCTTTAAATCAGAAAAAAATGTGCTGATCGACTACCCCGGTCTTCTGAAGATATGCGGAGGTACCCGCTGGTGCAGCAAGGGAAGGTGCCGTGAATACCAAGCCAACGGTCATCCCGGAAAAAAGTGTTGAAAGTTATGTATGACAAGGGTTCAAAGAACATGGATTCATTTTTGGCGGACACTAATGCATCTAATAACTCATAACCAAAAAAACAGCTAAATTTACCCACGGGTCTCCCTTTTCATTTTATTGGTCTCAATTTTAGGTTTAAAACCCTGCTCCCTATCCTAATCCCGATATCGGGATTATTGCAGAAACTTTAGTTTCTATATCTTTTTCGCTATTACCTGGTTAATAGACTACTAAGTTATCACATATTGACCAAATAGCCTAATAACCATGGTAATTTCTCCCCCGGGCGGGCGGGCAAGATTGCCTTTCCAAACCTCCGGACTTGCGGTCCGGGAGTGGTTTAGTCATTCCCCCGAAGCAACTGAATAACATCAAACAAAACACCTGCCGATCCTTTAAAAGTCGCGGAACCTTTAGGCTCGTTATCTACAGAATACCACTCGTAGAAACCCTTGTTTTTAATCACCCTGTCGATCATCGGGCGGAGTTGCTCACGGGCTTCTTTTTCATAACCGTTTTCAATCAATACCTTAATCATTCTTCCGCCAAACCAGGTCCAGTCTCCCCCGTTCTGATAACCATAAGGAGACATGCCTCGGTTTTTAAAATAGCCTTCCGGGTAAGGCGGGTATAACGTTAACCCAATACTCGCTGCCCCGGATTTTTTAACGTTGTCTGTCATTTTTTGCAGAGAGATCTTTATCTCTTCTTTGGAGAGCAACCCCGCCTCTATGGCTACGGCGGTACCCCCGTGATAATAAATCTCGTTTTCATCAAAATCCGGGGGAAAAGGAGAATCATCGGTATACAGGTGTGGTATGAATTTATGGCGGGAATCATCCCATAAATATTTCATGGTATTTTCAGCTATCCTATTTCTTACCGGCTTCCACTTTTGCTGCAACGAAGGAGCCATGTCCATCAAATTATCCAGGGCAATAAGAAACATAGCATTATCATAAATATCAATAGCATAATGAGTGTCTTCCGTTATATACACTCCCCATTCGTGTTCCGGCTGAACATCACCCCAATCTGCCGTAGTTGCACCGTATATCAGTCCGTATTTTTCATTGAACCTCTTTTCCAGCAAAAACCGCATGGCCATTTCCATACGCGATTCCATACTCTTGCCTCCTATCTTTTCCTGTAAAAAATGAGTGTCCCCCGTAGATTTTATATACTTGTATACGGCCTGTACCAGCGAAGTCTCCTGGTCGGTCTCTACCGTATTTTTATGCCCCGCGTAATTTTCCTCCAGGTCCGTATACACATACTCGTATCCTCCCTCCGAAGCTTTGGCTTTTTGTTTGGGGATAAATCCGTCTACGATATTACCGTCGCTTCCCTGCAACCGGAAAAACACGCTCAGGTTTTCTTTAAGCAATTCCTTCGTATGAACATGCGCTGCAAGATTGATAAAAGTATTATAATCCCGTATCCAGACCTCCTGGTATCCTGCACCGGCATTAAAGCCATCTTTTATCACCTCAAGAGCCATCCGTCTTACGGTATCCAGGGAAGAATCTTCTTTTATAACCGCTGTTTCGGGTAACCCGGTTTCATTTTTAGTATGCTCCTTTCCGGAACGGCCACAGGCAAAACACAAAATGACAAGAAATGCCGCACCGGCAGTTTTCGGTTTAATCTTCATAATTAAAAGTTCATATGTTTAAACATATGGCAAGATATAAAAAAATAGGGATTAATTCTTCTACGGAAAACGGCGACAGAGAGAAGATCTACCTCTAAAAGACTCACAATGATAATCCCATTATCCATATATCTGTGGCTAAATTTATGGAGATTTAAGTAGCTGCAATAAAATTATACGATTTTAACCGCTAACCTGATCCTAAAAACAGGGAGTCAAATAAACTATTTTTTTATATCTTGTACGCAATCCTGTGTGCCGCTTCGGCATCCCCTGTTGAATTCATTCCGGAAGGGATTATATGGTCTCTACGGAAGATTGCAGGGAGCAAACAGGTGTCGGGAGGGACAAACTGATTTTTTGATCAAATTATGCAAAAAGTAATTTTTGCCATATACTAAAAAACGAACATTAACCTAAAATGCAATATCTATTCAAAATGAAGATGAAAACGAAAAACCGGGTAAGGCAGTTTGCCCTGCTATCCCTTGCTGTTATGGCTTTTTCCTGTAAAACCGATACGGATAAAAAAACATCTCCGGAAAAGGTTACCGACGAAAAGGCAACACAGAAAAACCAATCCAAAGGTTCCGAATGGGTCTATCTTTTTGACGGTACCACTACCAAAGGCTGGCGCGGATATAACATGGACTCCCTGCCCCCTGGCTGGACCATAAAAGACAGCACCCTTACCTTTGATACCGAACTCGGCCTGGAACAGAATTACGAAGGCGGAAAAGATATTATTTACGGGGCCGAAGAGTTCGATAATTTTGAGCTTTACCTGGAATGGAAGCTTCCCGAAGGAGGAAACAGCGGCATTTTTTACCATGTAAAGGAAGGATATGACGGGCCGCCTGTGGTATCACCGGAATATCAACTTATTGACGATGAAAATTATGCCAGTATCCACGACCTTACCGCGTACAATACCAGTCTGGGCTATACCGAAAAACCGGAAGAACTGAAGCCCTTGCAGCAAACCGGGGCCGACTATGCCATGCACCCCCCTGCTGCGGATAAGATACTGCACCCGGTCGGGGAATGGAACAGTTCCAGGATTGTGTTTACCCCGGAAAAGGTAGAACACTGGCTGAACGGGCAACTGGTCCTATCCTTCGTTCCCTGGGATGAAGCGTGGTACGAAAAGAAAAACTCCGATAAATGGAAGAACAGCCCGGATTACGGAAAGTTCAAAACCGGGTACATTGCCCTTCAGGACCATTCCAGTCCTATCTGGTTCCGGAACATAAAGATTAAAAAATTATAACCTGCCATACCAATTATGAACAAACGCGAATTTTTAAAAACAACCGGAGCCGGGGCCCTGGGAGTTATGCTGGCCCCTTCTCTGTTGCATGCTTCCAGGAGCGGAAACCGTTTACGAACCGCCCATATCGGGGTAGGAAACATGGGAAATGAAGACCTGAAGGCTATTTCCTCTCACCCGGCGGTAGATGTAGTTGCCCTGTGCGATGTGGATGCCATCTACCTGTCCCAGGCACACAAACTTCACCCTAAAGCCCGTGTGTTTTTCGATTACCGGGCCATGCTGGAGGAAATGGGAGATCAAATCGATGCGGTAATCGTATCCACACCCGATCATACGCACGCTCCGGCATCCATGCTGGCCATGCAGATGAGTAAACCCGTCTACTGCCAGAAACCACTCACCCATTATGTATCGGAATCCCGGTCCATGAAAAAACTGGCCTCCGAAAAAGGACTGGTGACCCAAATGGGCATCCAGGTGCATTCCTTTTACGATTACAAACTGGCTACGCTTCTGATTCAATCCGGTATTATCGGAAAAGTGCATACTGTACACGCCTGGTCCCCGAAAAACTGGGGATATGACGGCGCTCCCCCGGAGGGCAAAGATCCTGTCCCCTCGCAATTGGACTGGAACCTCTGGCTGGGAACCTCTCCCATGAGACCGTATAAAGATGGAGTATACCACCCGGGGAACTGGAGAAAGCTTATGGATTACGGCTGTGGCACTCTGGGCGATATGGGTGTACACATTTTTGATACCCCATACAACGCCCTGCAACTGGATGTACCGGAAACAATAATGACCGAATGCAGGCCTTCCAACGGGTTCGGTTACCCGGAACACAATACGGTGACCTATGAGTTTCCGGCTACCAAGTATACGGCAAAGTCCCTGAAATGGATATGGTATGACGGTGAAGGCGCCCCGGCAATGCACGAAGACCTCGTATTGCCGGGCATGGAAACCGAAAAGGATAAAAAGAAACAGGATAAGAATGCCGGAGTTAAGGATAAAATATCGCTGGATGCCAAGGTAGCGGGCGAAAATGAGTTGCCGGAACAGGGAGCCATGTTTGTCGGGGAAAAAGGCCGCTTGTTATTGCCACACTTTATGCAATTGCCCAGAAAAATAGTAAAAGGAAAGTATGTAGATATTTCCAAAGAAATCGCAAAGCTTTCCAAAGAACACAACCTGGGGGAACCCGTCCGGAATTACGAAACCGAAGGCCCCAAACACTATCACCAGTTTGTCGATGCCTGTTTGGGCAAAGGAGAATGCTCCGCACCCTTCGATTATGCCGCGCGACTGACGGAAACCATTCTTTTAGGAACCATTGCAGGTCGCTTCCCCGGTGAGACTTTACACTGGGATGCCGAAAATGCCAGGTTCAAAGAGGATAAAGCCAATAAATACCTGGCCGGGGATTACAGGAAGTTTTAAACTACAGTATGATTACAAACCGGAACTGTTTTAAATTCTTCTCCCTGAAACAGGCTACATGCAGCACCTTCATGTAAGCGGGATAAGGCAAAATATCAGGGCGGGTGAAAGACCTTCACCCGCCCTGTGGTTTATATAAACCTTATTGAGTTATACACATAGACACTATTTGTATTAGTCTCATAAACAGATAGTTAAATATTTGTATACGCATAAAATGAATAGGCATTTCAAAAGAACCTGACTTTGTGGGCTTTGTGAAAAACTTTGAGCCCTTTGTGGTTTTCCCTGGCACGGGTCTTATTTTATCACAGAGATTTCACAAAGTAGGCACAGACCTGCCTGCATAGGCAGGGTTGCACAAAGTATTGTAGAGAAATTAAATGTATAACTCAAAAACCTTATTTTTCTTTTAAGACAGGCAATTATCCCAGGTATTCTGTATGGCAAAGTAATATTTCCATACTATGAAACGGAAAACCGGAAAGAAAAAATGAAAACCGCCCTGTCTTTTCGGACAGAGACGGTTTTCTACTAACTAACTCAGCTTTGTATTTTTTTTATTTCGGACAAAAGTCCCGTTAATACCCGGAATTTTGCTTTAAATTCTTGTTTACCCTCAAACTGGTTTCATGGAAAGGCCATAGATAATTAAAGGATTTAAAGGAACGGTCTTCTATTTTCAGGGAAGTCTTTTTTCCGTCTGCCATTCTGGTATGCCCGAGGGCCGGCAGGGTTAAAACATTTTCGGCAATACGCCACCGGATAATATCGTTATACCGTTGCCCTTCACCGGCAAATTCCACCCTTCGTTCATTCCGTATCAGGTCTATCCACTGCTGCTGATTGTAAGCACTGTAAACGGGTAAGGTAACATCGGCCTCTGTCATATCCAGTCCTGCCCTTTCCCTGACTTTATTAATACATTCCCTGGCAAGGTTATCTATGTTGTTGGTCATGATCTTTGCTTCGGCATAAGTAAGCAGTACCTCCGCGTAACGCAGGAGACCGTATTCCATATTTCCGTCCCGGAAGGCATCGGCTTCCGATACAAATTTCCGGAACCAATAACCGGATTTACTCGCCCGTTGATTTTCGTAAAACATGGGGTTATTGGGATTGTAGACCTCAATGGTTTCCCCGTAAAACTCATCCCCGGGCCCCATAATACTCGCCTCATAACGAGGATCACGATTAAGCCTGGGGTCCAGTTCGTATTCTTCTCTGGTATGCAACGGACAATCTTCAATAGGGCGTCCCTGGAGGGTCCAGTACGAATCGACCAGCGATTTCAGCGGAACACAATACGATTGTCCGTTACCTGTACGGAAATGCGGACCGAGGTCCCGGAAAGAATATGTGGTACTTCCGCTATGGCTCTCCTCATCCAGGTGCACAATAAATTCATTGTTGTCCGAATCTGCTTCGTATTGAAAAAGGTCCCTGTACACGGGGTGCAAACTGTATTTACCACTTTCCATGATGTCCCTGGCCAGTTCTGCGGCAAGTTCATACCGTTCATCGTACAACGCATAACGCATAATCAACGCTTTAAAGGAATATTGATTGAACATATATTTGTTGGTGGTATACTCGTCCGACGGCAGTTTTTCCGCTATTTCCAAAGCCATCGGAAACAGGGAATCCAGTATTTCCTTTTTGGGAGTCGCGGGTAAAGTGGCGTCTTCCAACTCCGCAGGTTCCAGGAGAAACGGCACATCTCCCCAATGAAAGGTGAGCCGGAAATAATGCCATATACGTAACCCTTTCAGTATATTTTCATACCGTGTACGAATGGATTCGTCTTCTACATAGGGTACATCTATATTATCGATATAGGTATTTAGCCGGCCAATGTGTTTCATATAAATGGTGTAGTAATACTCAAACGCACGGGTGTTGCTGTTTATATTACCATTGGCAATACGCAGGTGATGATCATTTTCGCTTCGGGCATAGGCGTTATCGGACCTTCCGTCCATCATATAGAACAAAAGCCTCCGGTCTCCATGATTTGTAAATACATCATAATAACTACTGTAGGTCACTCTCCTCAGATCATCTTCATCTATAAAAAACTCCTGGAAAGTGGTTGCTGTGGGATCGGTCTTGTCCAGGAACGATTCGCACCCGGATAAAAAGACAGATATAAAAACACTGATTATGGCTATTCTTTTCATTTTCTGTATGCTTAAAACGGTTATAATATGGTAAATCTGAGTCCTATACTGTACGTTGCCATCCGGGGATAGCTTCCGTTCCCCCCGTCTCTTTCCGGGTCTAGTCCTTCCCACCTGGTAAAGGTAAGAGCGTCCTGGGCATTGAGATATACCCGGAAGTTCCGGATATTTTTTCCTATGTTGGGAATGGTATATCCCAATTGCAGGGTTTTTACCCGGAAATAAGCCGCATTGCTCAGCCATACGTCACTGAGTACCGCATTAGAGCTTGCTCCTGTCCACACTCTCGGAAACCTGCTGTCCGGGTTGTCCGGTGTCCAGCGATTGTCCATATAATAGGTTCTCGGTGTTCCGAGGTTGTTGTCCCCGCCATCCATTAATACCGGGAACCCTTCCATACCGTTCAATCTCCCCAAACGCCGGCCTACGCCCTGCCCCAGCATACTGAAGTCCCACCTGCGGTAATGCAGGTCCAGGGTAACGGAATAATTAAGATGTGGAAAAGGATCCCCCAGATCCACCTTGTCCAGGTCGTTGATAATCCCGTCGCCGTTCCGGTCTACGTATTTAATATCGCCGGGAATGGTATTCGGTAATTTTGCTTCGGTAGCGTCCACGTCTTCCTGATTTTGAAAGTACCCGTTACTCTCATAACCGTAGTAATTGTCTATAGCAATACCCGGGTACCATATTTTGTCGGGATTCTCCTTAAAAATAAGGCTGTCGGATTTGGAATACCCGGCTTTTAATACCTTGTTTTTATTGTCAAAAAGCATAGCTCCCACACTATAGGAAAAATCGCCTATCTGATCGTTCCACCTGGCAGAGAGTTCCCATCCCTTGTTCTCTACCTCTCCTATGTTTACCGCGGCTTCCAGCGAATTGGAACCTGTGAGGGGCGGAACGGTAACCCTGGAATAGATCAGGTCATAGGAATGTTTGCTGTACACTTCGGCCGTAAGGTTCAGCCGGTTGTTTAACACGGTAAGATCAAGACCGATATTTCCCTGTTTCTGCTTTTCCCAGGTAAAATTCGGATTTGGCACTCTCATGGTCCACCCCCATTCGTTAACGACTTCCTGCCACAGATAGGGATCTACATTTTCGTTACCTATAAGGCCGTAAGACAATCTCAACTTGAGGTTATTCACTATTCCCTTATCTTTCCATCCCACCATAAACTTTTCGTTGTGAACGTTCCATGCCAATGCCCCCGACGGAAAGAATCCCCAACGGTGACCCGGAGCAAATTTGCTGCTTCCGTCCGTACGGCCGGTTATCTCAAGTATATAGCGATTGTCAAAGGAATAGTTTAATTTACTGAAAAAAGAAGCTTTACTGACTTCCCTGTAATCGGTAAAATTATATGTCATGATCTCGGAACCTGCGATGAAATACAATTTGTCCCTGTTGTTCCGGAGATCCTTTTCGTAATTAAGGTTTGCCCTTGCCGTTATCTGGCTGACACTTACCCCTTGTTCGGCATTAACACTGTTTGCCCAGGTTGCGGCCGGTTTACCGTCCCCGTCAAAAAACTTGAAGGTCGACCGTTTTTCTTTCCAGGCCGATTTATTGATCATATAAGATACATTGCCGTTGAGAGACAGGTTTTCGGTTATAAAGTAAGTGGGTCTCAGGTTTATGGTACTCCTGTCGTACATATTGTTTCGCAACCCTCCGTGTTTGATAGAAGCTACAGGATTCAGGTTATTGTACAATATGTAATGTTCGGGCAGGTCGGAATCGTAAAAAATATCCTGGGTAGGATTCATTTTCCAGGCATCCCTGTACAAACCGTGCCCGTCGTTATTAACCATGAGCCGGTCTACCTGTAATCGGTGGGCATAAAAATCGGCCATTAATACGAATTTGTCATCTATATTGATGTTGGTGTTGAAACGGGCACTGAATTTCTCGCTTCCTTCACTGTTGTTCAATCCTTTGTCAGTTATATATCCCAGCATAAGGTTGAACGTCCCCACGCCGCCTCCACCGGATATACTTGCGGAGGTATTATGGGAAAAAGCGCTGCGTTCCATCACTTCGTCCAGCCAGTCGGTATCCGCATATTCTCCCCGGTCAGCAAGCCCGATCTGCTCTTCGGTAAAGAGCGGTGTTTGTCCCTGCATGTTCCTCGCCTCGTTGTTCAGGCGCATATAGTCTGCAGAACCGACAAAATCCGGAAGGTCAATAGGGTCGCTCATGGCGGTCCAGGTATGTATATCCACTTTAAACTGGTCTGTTACCCCCCGTTTCGTTTCTATGATTATAACCCCGTTTGCCCCGCGGGAACCGTATAGCGAAGCGGAAGCGGCATCTTTCAGTACGCTTATGCTCTTTACCTGGTTAGGGTCTATATCTGTTAGAGACTGTTCCATACCGTCTACAATTACCAAAGGGGCTTCATTCTGAAGGGTACTGATCCCGCGAATGGAAATATTGCCCGGTACCGACCCCGGTAAATTGTTCGACTGTTGCATGGTAACCCCGGGAAGGGTTCCGCTGAAAGCTTCCTGCAATTTAAAAATGGGACGGTACACCGCACGATCCATATTCATTTCCGCAACAGATGAGGCTACGTGTTCTTTTTTTATGGTGTTGTAGCCTGTTACTACCACTTCATCCAGTTTCGTGTTTTCTTCCGGCAGTGTAATATCTATCTCGGTCCGGCCTCCCGTAGGTACTTCTTTGTTTTGAAATCCTACCATACTGAAAATAAGGGTGGATTCTCCGCGGACAGAAAGCTGGTAATACCCGTTCTCATCGGTATTGGTCCCGATATTGGTTCCCTTGACCAGTACGGTGACCCCGAAAAGCGGCATTCCGTTCTCATCGGTTACGATACCGTGTACCGGGTCCTGCTGATATCCCCAATTATGGGATACTTTCGTCCTGCGATTGGCGGTAATGACTATCTGTTCTTTAACGACCTTATACGCCGTACCGGTATTTTCAAAAAGTTCTTTCAGTACTTCCCCGAGTTGTTTATCTTCTGCTACTACAGACAGGAGTCTTTGGGTATCTATGTCCTCGAGATTATAAAAAAACTTGTATGCTGTCTGTGCTTCTATGGCTTCGAAGACTTTTTCCAGGGGTTCGTTTTCCAGGTGGAGGTTTACTTTTACCTTTTGTCCATAGGAGGTAAATGCCTGGAGCTGAAAAAGGGAAAGAACCATGAGCAGAACAGTAATCTTCATTTTCAGATCAAATTTTGGAGGATAAAAACGGATACTGCGTATCCCTAAAAGATTTTTCATACTTTTATGTTTTGGTGGTGGTACATTGCTTACAATCACTAAAAATTCCGAACGGGGAATGTGACGGCATTTCCCGTTCTTTTATACTTTAAAGTGATATTTTAATAATCCGGTAAGTTTGTGGTGTTGTCTTACTTCAGACCGGTGGTCCGGTAGAAACTGTTTTCATAATTATCTGTTTTTAATATTTGGTGTTTTAAATTGTTACAGGGAATATCCACATGTGTTTTACAACATTGGAGATATACTCTATTTGTTTTCTTCAGGCCTGTCTATAATAATAATGTTATTGTGTATGCGATAGCTGAACAAACGGCTTTCGGTAAAAGTCCGTAGTACCTGTTCTATGGTTTCATTATCAAAGGTGGCCTTATACCTGCCCTCATTCAATTCCGTATAATTGTTCCGGATGGTAACGTTATATTTCCTCTCCAGTATTTTCAGTACATCTTTAAAGGCTTTATTATAAAAAATAGTCTTACCGTCCATCCATGCCGTATAGTCGTTAACATTCACCCCGTGTGTGGAGAACTGCCCGGTATCGTTCCCCAGGCTTCCCATTTCCCCGGGACACAGGGCTACGGGATTTTGCACCGTATCCGGGTTTTGTTTTCCATAAAGCGCTACCCCGCCTTTTTTTAATACTACAAAGGCATCTTTATCCTCCTGGTATGCCGTGACATTGAACTCCGTTCCGGTAACTTTAACATCCATTTTACCGGTGTGGACCAGAAAAGGTACTTGCCGGTTTTCGGCAATCCGGAAATAAGCTTCGCCGTCCAGAAAAACATCCCTGGATACTTCCCCGAATCTCACCGGAAAACGCAGCGAAGTCCCCGCATTCATATGTACTATAGTGCCGTCGGACAGCTTTAGCTTAAAAGTTTTGCCGTAAGGTACCCGGAGCACGTTAAAATCCGTTTCCGCCATGTTACCATCTGCCTCGTAATACAGTGTATCTCCTCTCTGGGCTATAACGGCTTTGTTTCCCGTACTTTTTATCCGGTGATCATCACCCGGAATAATGGTTTGTATATTTCCGTCTTCCAGCTGCAGGGTGATCTTCTCATCCGGAATTACCAATTGTTCTTTACCCGGAGACCAATGGATATACAAAAAATAACTGCTCGCCAGGAACAAAATAAAAACAGCGGCATAACGCTGTAAATAACGAAAATGAAACATATGGTTTTTTTCTTCCTCCTGTACCCTGCCATTTATCTTTTTATAGGAAGTCTCCGCATCAAAGCTGTGCAAAGAGCTCAAAATAAGGTGACGGAGCTGCACTTCCTTTTTCAGAAATTCCCGACCTCCCGGAGTCTCTATCCATGCTATGAGTTCTTCCTCTTCTCCGGGTAACAGTTTGTCTTCGAGAAATTTTTCTATGAGGTGATCCGGTTTGTCTTTCATAAAAAACTATATTGTCATTTTTGGAGTCCCGCAAATTCTTTTGGTGGGTACCTGCACACATTTTTATGCTTTTCTATATAGTGTTACGCGGATTTCACAAAAATCCCCTACGTTATTATCACTTTTTTTTGGAAAAGTTTTGTCCTATTTATAATTTACAACCTTTTAAACTGAAGAAACACCAAATAATCATGGAGTATTTTCCGGAGAACGAAATAAAATTCATTGCGGAAATACGATCCGGCAGCGAAGCCGCCTATCGATCCGTTTACCTCCATTTTTATGAACGGTTGTGTATTTATATTCTCAACTTCACGCCCAACAGGGAAATCGCGGAAGATGTAGTCCAGGAAGTATTTCTGAAATTGTGGAATAACCGGAAAGGACTAAAACCCGGAGGTTCGCTCGGCGGATATCTGTACACACTCACCTATAATGAATATATCGACATTTACCGCAAAAATGTAAAACAGAACAGGGAACTGGAACTCCTTCGTCTCCAAAGCCTTTCCGAGCTGCTCCAGGATAATGATGATGCATTCCAGGAAAAACTGGAGCAGGTAAAGAAAATTATAGACGAACTACCTCCCCGTTGCCGGGAGATTTTTATTCTTAACAAACAACAGGGACTTCGTCATAAGGAAATAGCTGCGCAACTCCATATTTCGGTAAAAACCGTCGAAAATCAGGTAGCCAAAGCCATGTCACTGCTTCGCAAGAAAATAGCTGCCGAAACATCGGTGTTATTGTTTCTGATTAAAAAAATTTATAAGGACAGTTAATGAGACAAATCATTCTGCCGGAATTCAATACGGGAATTGCTTATATTTGTATGTTAACCACCACAACATCATAGCTTATGACCCTGTTTCTACAACCCGAAACCCCGAATGGCAAATTCGGTGTACTTATTTTTATCGTACTGATAATCCTGGGATGCGTATTTTATTTTCTTCCTACCATCATAGCCATATTAAGTGGAAAAAACAATGCTGTAGCCATAGGGGCATTGAATTTTTTTCTGGGATGGACATTACTGGGCTGGGTTGTTTCATTGGTATGGAGCCTTTCCAGTGAGTCAAAAAATCAACGGATTATTATTAATCCACAATCTCCGGCAAAAAGCGAAGACAGTTTTGACAAATTAAGTAAATTAAAAAAGCTTCTCGATGAAAATGCTATAACCAGGGAAGAGTATGAATCGGAAAAACGTAAAATCCTGGGAAATTGAGGTTTGTTTCGGTAATAATCTTTTCTTTTGACTTCAACTAATCTAATGTAAAATCTCTTAATCCCCGACACTCCTAAACTCCTTAATAGCCTTATTCGGTTCTATAATGTTATACCCTTTCCAAAAATCGGGATCGTATTCGGATAAGTATTGCGGTACTACATCCGGTTCCTCCGTATAACTGTCATATTCCGATGTATCTATAGTAGTATTATCGA
The DNA here is from genome assembly GCF_052983315.1 of Sinomicrobium endophyticum. Classification (NCBI taxonomy): domain Bacteria; kingdom Pseudomonadati; phylum Bacteroidota; class Flavobacteriia; order Flavobacteriales; family Flavobacteriaceae; genus Sinomicrobium; species Sinomicrobium endophyticum. The sequence continues at coordinate 78,682 of NZ_JBRKIS010000010.1, read as the reverse complement.
AAACGATCATTTCCGATTTATCAGTGCCCCGCATGATAAGATGTACATCACCGGCAACCTCATTCTGCTTCCGCCGGCCTTTTACGTTTTTGTTCTTTTCAATGATCTTTACAGGTCTTTTCAACCCTACCTTTTGCCCGGTTTCTTCCTCCGCATACTTAAGCGCATACCTGTTCCTGCCGTCTTTCTCGTATATAAGGGTGCCTTTATGCATGTATTTATTCAGGGAAATCCCGAAAAGTTTGAAATTGCGAAGCAGTCCCACATTTTCATAATCGACCCTGATTACGGCAAAATCATCCGCATTTACATATAAGGTCCCGGAATAATCGGCATTCCGTTTCGGCTGGAAAGATATACGGTAAACAACATAGTTGTGAAGTGTTATTATACCTTCCAGTTTAAACTCGTACTTGCGGCTTTTATGAATAAAATCCAGGTCCGATTTTTTAAAGATAAAACTACGGCGTTGCAGCCCGGTAAGTAATCGTTTCTCATACTGCAGAAAACGCTTTTTACGCTCCTCCTCCTCTTTTTCCCGTTCCCCGATAAGCTGCTCCGCTACTTTCGTCTCGTCATCCCCGAAAAAGGAAGAATCTATTTCGGTTTTAGTACCGATAAGTCCCGATTTGAGTTTAAAATACGAATCCCGCTTCACACGCGCCCGGATAATATGCTGCAAGCGCTCCGTAAGGGTTTTTACAGACATTTCATTATTTTTGTCGTATAAATGCGAGGCTTTGATGATATGCAGCTTGGAACCGGATTTTTCAGGAGCCATATCCCCGTAAAATTCTCCGAGGATCTCGGAATGGATAGAGTTGTAATCCGGGATCGCGTGCATTAAACTATCTACAAAGGACTGATTAAACTCGGGGATAGTGCTTTTTTTCAAAGTGGTTTCCTTCTTATCTATATAGATGTAATCGGATTTTCTGAAAAACAGTTTTTGTTTCAGCAGGTCAAAATCGTAATTCTTTTCCAGGCTGTCTTTCACGTGTTCCATGATCTCCTCTGCCGTATAGTTTTTATTCAGGAGGACTACTTCATCCAATTCGAGTGCCTTGGGTGCCAGAACGATCAACGGGTCTTTAAACCTGGCCAGCGAAAAAACCTTTTCTCCATATCCCAGGCAACTGATATACAAAGAGTCATTCACCTTCGCGTCATTTTTCAGATGAAGTGTGAAATCACCGGATTCCGAACTTATTACCCCGATTTCATTATTGATGGAAACAGTAGCGAACGGTACCGGCTTTTTATTTGTGCTGTCTATAATTTTTGCAGTAACGGACTGTTGGGCAATAGCATGGGAAAAACCATATAAAAAAAGGAAAAACGACAGGTAAAAAGATCTCATAGGGATTGTTTTGGCCTGAAATTAAGGTATTTCCCCAAAAGTTGCATCTACTTTAATAATTTATTGAGAAGATTTTACAGGTAATTAACATTAGAGTACCACGGATGGTCTCTAAAAGCGTTAGAATCGTGTACTTTGGTGCTTACGGTATCTAGGATTGCTTTAGTTTCTAAGAAGTTATATTGTGCGGATACACGGATTGATAATAAAGCTCTCCTGTATTCCGCCAATAACCTTATAACTCATTAACTAAACCACTCCTATGGACTTGAAGTCCATAGGAGTGGTTTAGTGTTACAGGGATTTTGTCCGGACTGTAGGCCTGGCTAAAACCTTATTCCCGCGGATAGTTGTACATTAAACGGTTCACCGTCTATATAAAAATATTCCGGTTCCCCCGTGATATAACTATTAAAAATATCCCCGGATGCCATATAGCGTTTTCCTGTAAGATTATCGGCAAGCAGACGGACAAAATATTTGTCTTTGGTAAAATTGATCCCGGCATCCACCTTGGTAAAATCCGGAATGTACTGGTGGGGTTCCGATGTGCTTCGCTTTACTTGTGTTACCTGTCCCAAACTAAACCCGATCCGGGCATTGTTTTTCATGGGAATGGTGTATTGCAGCCAGGTGTTGAATATCTGCTGCGGGGCCTGCGGCAGCTCTTTTCCTATCAGATCGGGGTCCTGGTCTTCGGTAATCCGCGCATGTACATATGTATAATTGGCGGATACCGACAGCCTGTCCGTAATGTTTCCCAGTATATCCACTTCTATACCACTGCTGGTTACTTCTCCTATCTCCTTTACAAAACCGGGTAATTCCAGGTTGGCCACCAGTACGTTGGTCTTTACGGTATAAAACCCGTTTAGCGAGGTACTCAGGCGAGAACCGAACCAGTTTTTCTTTACCCCCAGTTCCAGGTCATTGCCCCGTTGCGGGTCTACCGCCCTCGAAGAAGTTACTTCCCCGGTTCCGGGATCGGTTGCCGTGGCAACCAGTCCGCTTTGAGGGATAAAAGATTGGTCATACAGGAAAAATATCGAGGTAGAAGGGTTTGCACTAAAAGTAAGGCCTGCCCGTGGTGTCAGGGCTTTCTGGTCAAATTCCTGCCATTCTCCCGGTCCGGCAGCCGTAACATTTCTTCGCTTATTGGTGTACCAGGTATAGCGTGCCCCCAGGGACAAAAGCCATTTTTTATGTAAGCGGATATTGTCGTAAGCATAAAGCGACTTCAGGTAAGTATTATTTTCTATTCTCACCAGGCGTGTTGTCTCCCGGACGGAATCCTTGTCCACACGGTTCCGGTAAGTATACCTGTTATAAGGAAAATCATACTTCCCCCTGTGCAGGGCCAGGGAATCTTTGCTACTGGTAAAATCTCCGCCCACCAGTATGTCGTGTTCCACGGTTCCCGTACGGAAACTGCCGTTAGCAAACAGTTGGCTGTTCCATGTAGTCCCGCTCCCCATGGTTAAACTGGATTTGCGATCCACATCCCCGTTCTCATCGAAATCCACTATACTTCCGTTCTTTGTCATGTACCAGGTCTCGTAAGGGGCGGCCAGGTAGGAACTCTGCGAGGTGATCTGCCATTGATCGTTGAATTTATGATGAAAAAAAAGCCGAACCGTTTCGTTCTTGGCATAACTGAGCGGCAATCCCGGGGCGGCACTGTAATTTTTGGATACGGGTCCTTTTAATTTTTCCGATTCGCTGCGGACTTTAGCCAGGTACGCCCCGTTCCCGGCATTTCCCCTTATGTAATTGTACTCTGCAAGTATAAAAGTGTTCGGGCTGAAGTTGTATTGCAATACCGGGGCCACCACAAACTTATCGGTACGTAGAAAATCCAGGTAAGAGTCTTTGTGCTGGTAAGCGGCGTTAAAACGATAAGAAAAACCTTTGTCCTGCATCTCGCTTCCGATATCCACCGCGGCCCTGTACAGGTTAAAACTCCCCAGCATGACCCTGGCTTCCCTGATTTTTTTGCCGGGTGTTTTGGTAACGATATTCACAGATCCTCCGGGCTCTCCCGTAGAATTCAGAAAACCTGCCGGCCCTTTTACGACTTCTATATTCTCCATTATGGCCTCATCGTCAATGGATGCCCCGTAACTAAAACGGCGTGACATTCCGTTCAATGTGGTAAATCCTTTAAATCCTCTGATCTGCATTGCCGCCGACTGATCGAAAGGCGTACTGTTATAACTGAAATATACACCGCTGGCATTGCGGGCAACATCTTTTAACTCCAGTGCTCCCTGTTGCTGTAACAGTTCGGAAGATATATTCACTATATTTTGGGGAATCAGTATTAAGGGTTGCCGGATCTTTAACGTGCGGGAAACACTGTCCCTTTTCATACGTAATATCTTCGCCCCGACAACATCTACCTCATCCAGATAGTGGACATCTGTCTGTATGCTGTCCGCCGGCTGAGATACGGGTTTTTCCTGTGCGGATGCCAGGTAAGAAAGCCCCAGGGAACAGGAAATAAATGCGTAATGTCTTATATTCATTTTTTTTACGGTTTAGTTAGTTATGGTTATATTCAGATTTTATATGTTTCTGCGTTTTGCTGCCAGGAATACCAGCATAGTAAAAAGAAAGACCGGGAGACCGGTCAGAAGCACCTTTTTCCATTTGTCCGGGTTTTCCCGAAGTTCAAAGTGTGGCAGGCTTTGTATATCGTTCTCGTCCAATTTTTTATCGTACAGCATAAAGTTGTTCATGTGGGCAACCCATTGATCGTGAAAAACCCCGACCTGCTCCCGGTAATCCATATAGTCTTCCAGCCCGGTCCGCGCAGCGGCATTTAAAAAATTCTGCATCTGTACTACCGGACTGAGCCAACCGAGCTTGCGGAGCAACGCATTGTGCCCGGCCACTTCCCCGTTGTATTTCTGAATATGTTTGTTTATTCTTCTGCCCAGCAGATCGTAATAGGCTACAAACCTCTTGTTCCCGTAACGGGCGGTATCTCCGGGGCTCTTCAGTGCAGCGTATTGAGGATTGTTTATATAAAAACTATCCAGTAATTGTGCTACCGGCATTTCCCAGGTATGCTCTATTTCCTCTCTTTGGGCGGATATCAGTTCCGTACGGGATGGCACGGGATGGCTTACCTCAACTATTTTATTGGCTATCGCCGGCAACAGAAAAGTCAGAGCGAACCATATTCCCAGCAAGCGTATCAAGGTAATCCGGGACGACTTTTTCCCCAGGACGGTCAACCAGGTCACCGCACACCAGAACAACAGGTATAGGGTAACCCCAAGCAACCACAACAGGGCATCCGTTAGCGCAAGCCCGGTGGTTTCCCTGTGTAACCAGAATCCTGCCATGCTCAATAACCAGGCAGTGGTACAAACCAGAATAAACCGGAAGAGCAGTTTAAAGACCAGTATCTGTTTCATTTCTCCTCCCTGTACGGCTACCAGCTGTTCGGTACCCTGCTCTGCCTCGCTGGAATATATATCGTAACTCCATATTATGAGAAGGAGCGGAAACAAATAGATCAGTACAAAAGAAAAATCGAAATTCCCGGAGGCAAGCTTTTCCGGGTTGGTGATCGTGGTTCTTGCGGAAGAAAAAGCATCCCTTTTACTCGTAACCACATTGAAATAAGGAAGGAGGTCTCTCTGCCCGATAGCCATAACCGAAAGCCGCGACGGTGGAAAAGCGGCATAAGGCGGGTTGCGGTACTCCACTACCTGCGGTATCCCTGCCTGTGCAGCCATCCTTTTCCCATCTGCCGTAGTAGTATCTGCCTGAAAACGGTTAAGCAGGTCACGCCTGTGGTTCCGGTGATTCTGTTCCAGGCTGTCCAGTCCGTCCAGCTGGTGGCTCACAAACCTTTTCCCGTTGTATAAACTGTAAGTCCCCATGATAAGGAAAAAAAGCAAGGCAAACACAGGTATGAACTGGCGTATCAACTGCTGCCATTCAAATCGAAAAACTATACGGAAAAGATGTGTCATTTACCGGGATGATTTTTAGTGATGAAATGCAGGATCAGTACGGCCAGCAATATCCAGCCCAGAATTCCGTAAAAGGCGGTCTGTTGTAATTTTAATACCTGCCCCACGGAAAGTTCCCGGTATTGAAAAACCTCTATCCGGCGAAAGAAATCCGCATCCGGATGATATTGCTCCTCTCCCCTTTCCGGGTGCTTCGCCTGCTCCAGGTTTAAACTGCGTATAAAGTAGTCCCTGTATGCCCGCGCTTGTGTAAAAAAGGCCCGGTGATGAAAAAAATCGGTTCCGGACATGGCCGAAGACAGTCGTTTAATGCCGATAAACGGGTCTGTCCAAATAGCGTTACTGATAAATTTTTGCTGCCGGTCAAAAGTCTCCGACACCTGTTTGTAGTAGTATGTAAACACCGTACTCTTATAATCTTCGTGATACTGCATAACCAGGGCATCCACATCCACGGGAAGCTCTGCCGTGCTGTCGGCTCCGTAGCGGGATAAAAGTTCCTTTTCATAAAGCCGGGCACGTTCGTAATACGGACCATCCCTGTTTAATCCCTCCCGGTATCCCTGCGTTACACGATCGTCAAAAGTGGCCCGTGACATGGGTGGAAACCGATGATCGGCCATATTGGTAACTACCTTGGGTAAAAGGACTACGGTGAGTAACCAGAAAGTAAGTGCGGTAAATGCGGAAATTTTGGAAGTGGTACTCCTTACGGAAATGATCACCCCGATAAGTACGCACAACAAATAATACAACAGGTAGCCCAGGAAAATAAATGACAGGCGCAATACAGCCTGCCCTCCTTCTCCGGCAACCCAAACAGATACCAGGATCACCAGGAATACGGGAAGGACAAGCAAGATACCGTACAGGTAATTCACCCATATTTTACTCCATACCAACCTGCGGAAACTCACTCCCTGTGCCAGTAACATACGAAGTGTGCCCGATTCTCTTTCGGAGGTGACCGCAGAAGATGCCAGGAACAGGATCAACAGGGGAACGAGGAATTGCAGAATAAGCGCAAAAGAAAACTGCCCGAACCGCATTATACTGTCTTTCCCTTCCGCATTACTGTGGTCTACCTCCTGTTGCTTATGTGCCTCTACCCTGTATGTGGTACCCGAAAAGTCATTTAACCCGGGATGAAAGGCTCCCAGAACGTTCAGGGGTTTGAATATCCAGGTACCGTAGTGTGCCGCATCATGTGCCCCCTTATGCTGTTCTTCCCACTGCTGCCGGAACAACAAGTTGGCGAGCTCACGGTCTTGTTGCGCCTTGTGGTATTCTATCATGGTAAGTATGCCGCTTGCAATAAGCAAAAACCACGTAAGCCCGAATAAAAGAGATAATGTCCCTCCCCGATATACCAGCCTGGAATCTTTAAGTATAAGTGTTCGTAAAACCCGGTGTGAATTCATGGGAAATAAAAATATTCGCGACAAAGTTGCATTATTTTTTTAATATTTGCAACTTTGTCGTATCTAGTTCCCAAACCATGAACCTAATATTTTCACTCGGAAAAAAGTTCCCGTTTTATGCCCAGCCGGACGCTATGGATTGCGGACCGGTATGCCTGAAGATCATTGCAGCGTATTACGGTAAATCGTGGCCCCTCTCCTATTTACGGAAACTATGTGATATCAGCAGACAGGGGACTTCCCTGGCAAGCCTCACAGAAGCAGCCAAAGCCCTGGGGTTTCAGACCCTGGCGGCAGAGATACCGTACGAAAAACTTGCTACACATGCCCCCCTGCCATGTATTCTCCACTGGGAAAGGGAACATTACGTGGTTTTGTACCGGATTACCGATCGTTTTGCCTATATCTCCGACCCTGCCAATGGCAGGGTTAAAATTCCGATGCCGCATTTTATTACCTCCTGGCAGACCCGGGAGGGGAGCAATTCGGGAAGGGCATTGTTCCTTCAGCCTGCCGGGGACTTTGCAGACAAGGAAGATACTCCCGAAAAATCCGCCTCTTTGTGGTCTCTGCTCCCGTATCTGAAGCAGCACAAAAAGATTTTCCTGCCTATTGGCATCAGTGTCGTATTTGCCAGCGCCTTTTCCCTGGTTATCCCGTTTCTCACACAACTTATCGTAGACAAAGGGATAAAAAATGAAAATACCAACCTGCTCTGGCTCATTTGTCTGGGACAGCTCGCGCTCTTCAGCGGGCGCACGGTTATGGATTTTATTCGCGCCAGGCTTCTGTTCCGCATCGGGGCCAGGACAAGTATAATCATGCTGAAGGAATTCCTCGCCAAGCTGATGACCCTTCCTTTTTCTTTTTTTGATAACCGGCAGGCCAGTGACAATATGCAACGGGTAAACGACAACCAGCGTATTGAAGATTTCCTTACCAATTCGCTTATAGGTTTTATACTCTCGGGCCTTACCCTTATCGTTCTGGGAAGTGTACTGCTGTATTACAACTGGATGATATTCCTGATCTTCCTTACCGGCGCTGTACTCAGCACCGTCTGGTCGCAATCTTTTCAACATAAAAGAAAGATCATAGACCAGAAGAAATTCAAAGTTCTTTCTGCCAACCAGCAACTATTACTGGAAATCTTCTATGCCATGCAGGAAATAAAACTGACGGGAAGCGAATCCGAAAAACAGCAACATTGGGAAAAACTCCAGGACAGGTCGTACGGCCTGAAACTAGAAGCACTTCAACTGGACCAGCTTATGCAGGGTGTGGGACTGTTTATCAATGAGATCAAAAACGTATTCATCACCTATGCGGCAGCCATGCTGGTTATCCAGGACCAGATAACTCTGGGAGGTATGCTGGCCATAACCTATATTTCCGGGCAGCTCAACGCCCCTGTCACCCAGTTGATAGAATTCGCCAGGGTCTCCCAGAATACGCGATTCAGCCTGCAACGTATGGACGAAGTACACCAGGAAACCGAAGAAGATGCCGGGCTTCCGGAAACCCCTATGCAGCAGGTACCGGAAGATATAACCATAAAACAGCTCTCCTTTCGTTACGGCCACCGGGGATCTCCCCATGTTTTAAAAGACCTCAATCTGCATATTCCGGCAGGAAAGGTTACCGCTATCGTAGGTATGAGCGGAAGCGGCAAAACCACCCTGGTCAAACTCCTGTTAAAGTTCTACCAGGCCAGCACGGGTTCCGTAACCATTGGTAAACAACCTGTGGAAAACATCCATGCCAGGGCATGGCGTGCCCTTTGCGGAGTGGTTATGCAGGACGGCTATGTATTTATGGACACCATTGCACATAATATCTACGCCGGGGCAGAACTCAAAGATGAAGACCGGATGAAAGAAGCTGCACGACTGGTGAATATGCATGAATTTTTTGATTCCATGCCTTTTGGTTATGATACCATTGTGGGAAAAGAGGGTTACGGACTGAGTGAAGGCCAGAAACAGCGGCTCCTGATCGCCCGGATGATATACAGAAACCCGTCATACATATTCCTGGACGAGGCTACCAATTCCCTTGACGCTCATAACGAACTGTCTATTGTAAACAACCTCAACCGTTTTTTTACGGGAAAAACAGTAGTTATTGTTGCCCACAGGCTCAGCACCGTAAAAAATGCCGACCAGATCGTTGTTCTCCACCAGGGACAGTTGGTGGAAAAAGGCACACACAGCGAATTGCTGCGGCGCAAGGGCAATTACTATCACCTGGTGAAAAACCAGTTGGAACTGGGCAAAATAAACCATTATGAAGTTTAATACAGGTCTGGAGCAGACCGAAAGCCTGTTCCGCCACAACTACACGAATCATTGTAAAGTAATTGTTTGTATCCGTGTATCCGTGGCTAAAATTTTATGTAAACCAAAAGCTTAAAAACACCAAACCGGAATTAATAAACCATAAACAACTCAACTAAAACCTGCTTATGCCTGTTCATATATTTCCATATTCCCTGGTAAGGTATGCCGGAATGGATTACCGGGATTTCGGATCTTTTACCCTGAAAGACACGGATTCTCTCCTGGAACAATACCTTCACTTACTCACATCCGGACAACAACAGAAAGACCGGTTATGTGAATCTCTTTACCAACAGATTGCCGATACGGATGATACACACCGGCAATCCCTCATTGATCTGAAAAGGCGGATATTCAACGACCGGGAAATATCCACTCAAAAATTACTCCGGCTGAGTCCGGTTCTTCCTCCCGCGCTCCGGGCAGACCTCGAACAATACCTGCAATTACAACAAACCTTAAGCGCCTTTCTTACGGACGGGACGGTACGTTACAAACAAAAACTGGAACAAGACCGGGTAAAACTGCAGGAACTCGCCAAAGACCCGGTTTTACAGAACGGGCTATTGTTGTCCAGTCCTGTTTTACTGGAACAACTGCCAGGATATCTTCGAAAAAAACCGGGGACATTCCGCCAGAAAGAATTACGGATTGAATTCAGCCTCCTGCGCTACCTCACCCGGAGCTCTTTTAAAACTTCCCCGTTCAGTACATTTACTCATACCGGAATTATGCGCCTGTCAGATAACAATGCGGACCGGAAACAACCGGGGCCGGAAACCGTACAGGGCAACCTTCGCCTTAACAACTACCTGTTTGCATACCTGAATTCCATACTGTTGCACCATCCGGAACTCCATGAGCTGTTGCTGATAAAACTCAATAAGACCGTTGCCGTACAGAACGATAAAATACAATTCCTGGTCAACTTCAACAACATTGAATCTTTTCAGCAGATTCCCGCCACGGGATTGCCTATGGTCATTGTAGATTACTTGCAACAATCCGAACATCCTCTTTCGCTGCAAGCGTTCACGGACCAGCTTATGGAAATAGTGGAAAATGCCGGTCGTGCGGACATTAAGGCCTACTTGTTCCGACTGATTGCAGCAGGCCTTCTGCAGGCGGGAACGGAAATTTCGGGTATTGATCCGGAATGGGATAGCAAAACCGGGGATTTCCTGGATAAAACGGGTAACAACTCCGTCCCGGTCACCGCACTGAAAAACCTCTTCCGGGAATTACGGGAATGTTGTATAAGTTACCCGAAAGCAGATACAGGTACGCGTCGTACCTTGTTAAAAACAGCCGAAACCCGTATCAACGAAACGTTTAAAGAACTGGAAGAGAACGGGAAAATAGTCTCCGCAGAAGAAAAACCGGCGCAAGATACTGGCAGCAGTTTCGAAAAGAACGGGTTTGCTTCCTATCGTTTTTCCCAGAAACAACTGTTTTACGAGGACTGTCATACCCCAGAAGATGAGTTCATCTCCAAAATCCCGGTACAAAAGCTTGTGGAAAAAACAGATGAACTCCTCAACCTGTTGCTCCCCCTGGACCTTATGCGGAAAGAGCGCATGAAAATGTCCGGTTTCTTTAGCGATCATTACCCCGGGGAAGAACCCGTGAATATTATGGATTTTTACAGGACTTACTATCTCCTCGTAAAAAAACCGGAAAAAGAACTGGCGGAAAAGGGAAAACCAATGCACCACGAAGAAACCTTGTGGGAAAAGGAACTCTTGAAAAGAATTACGGGTATTACCAAAAACAAACCGGGGGTGCTGGAATTGCAAAAGGACCTTTTTGACAACCTCCCGGTCCCGGAACAAACAAGGCAGGAAAAGCAGTATTCCCGGGGGATGTTTGTACAGTTGTATCCGGATATGGATAAAGACACCGGCGATCTTTGTGGTGTGATCAATATGGTACTTCCCGGTATGGGAAAGGTGAGCGGGCGTTTTTTATCCCTCTTTGATAAAAAGGTGACTGCAAATTTTGTGGATTGGAACAACCGCCTCTATCCCGGGGTTATTAAAGCGGAACTCAATGATGCTTCCGGTTTTAACGCCAACACACACCCTCCCCTCCTGTCCTATGAAGTGGCGCTTCCCGGGGGGAACAATATTTATCCCGCGGAAAAGCAGGTACCGGTAAACGACCTGTATGTCCGCCTGGACAAAAACACCGGATTCCTCGAATTGGTGAAGAACGGAAAGCAGGTGTTCACCTACGATCTTTGCCTGGAATCCTTTTATAACCGCTCTAACCTGTACCAGATGATGGCGCATTTTAACCCGGAAGCCAAACTTTCCCTCAAATCCCTGGTACGGCTGGCGGACATGGCATACACTGCGGATAAGGACAGGGAATGTTACATCCTGCCGAGGATTGTTTATGAAAAAAATGTAATTATAAGGCGAAAGACCTGGTGTGTAAAGGCCTCATGTGTCCCACAGCAGGAACAGGAGGAGACTGATTTTGCATACTACCTCCGGTTAAATACCTGGAGACAGAATAATGGTATTCCCGAACAGGTTTTCCTCTTTATCCGGAAAAGAACTATAAACGCCGGACAACCACCGCATAAAAAGACTACCGGAGAGAACAAGATAACCGACGATTATAAGCCTCAGTACATTTCTTTCGGGCAACCGGTGCTTATGGAAATGTTCAAGCGCCTGCTCGGCAGGGCCGGTTCTCATATCTCCCTGGAAGAGGTGCTCCCTGCGCTGCCCGAAGACCATCCCGATCCGGATATGCGGGTAAAAGAATACCTGATTCAATGGTATAAATACTGATCTATGAAACAAAATAACTGGCTTGCCGCACATATTTTTTACCCGGGGAATCTGGACAACGTATTAGTATATCTTGTCCGTCCTTTTCTTGATGATATTTCCATGAAATTGCAACACCCTACTCCCTATTTTTTTATCCGGTACCGGGAAGGGGGAAGCCATATCAGGCTCAGGTTAAATTCTCTTCCCGGGAAAGAAGAATTCATCCGGGAGGAACTCCTGCGGCAGGCGGCATCTTTTTTTAAGGAATATCCGGCTCTTTCCCGGGACCCCGGTTCCTCACTCCCGGCTCCGACGGTACAATTTGTTCCCTATATCCCCGAAATGGAACGCTATGGTAACCTTAAAAGCCTTCCCCGGGCAGAACACCAGTTTTTCCGGTCATCGGCATTTGTCCTGGAATGGCTGGCGGGAACTTCGAAAGCGCCCGTGCTCATCGAATCTCTCCGGATGCACCTCATCCTGTTATTTGCCACCGGGCTGGACGCAAGCGGGTTAAATGAAATATGTACTTTTTTTATAGAAGGATGGTTACCCCGGTTATACGATGGTTCCGCGGATGAAGAAACACAAAAAGGACAATGGCTAAACCTGTTCCGTCAATCTTTTCTACGCCACTCCGGACAGATATTACCTGCTTCCAAAATATTCTGGGAAGAACTTGTACAAGGTAATGCCGATGCACGTTCCCTTACATTCCTGCAGACCAGTACCAAAGTTTTCGGGGAATATGAAAATATCGGCTTTGCCGAAGACAAAATGAAATCGGTAATAAGCAGTATGATGCATATGGCCAATAACCGCCTGGGAGTTTCCAATCACGAAGAGGCCTATGGTATGTATTGTACGCAGCAATGCCTGCAGTTTATTCACAAAAATCAAATTTCTGCCTAATTTATCCTACCGCCATGTTAACCGAAAAAGAAAAAAGAAAGCTTACCGGGCATTTACACCAGATCAAAACAGATATTCTTTCCCTGGCAAAACATAAGGAAGGAACCATATTCTGGGAAACTCCCGTATATCAAAAAGACGGCCTGGAAACCGCAGCGGAATTATCTTTGAATATCTTTAACGGCAATAGCGGAATTGCGCTCTTTTTCCTGGAACTCTACAAATACGAAGGTAATAAGGAAGACCTGGAAACCGCAGGAAAGATCATACGTTTTATCCTGCACGCCTCGGAACAAAAACAAAAATACTTCTGTTTCTATACCGGCTTTACAGGTGTCCCTTACACGCTGTTAAAACGCTATGAAATAACCGGTGAAGAAGATGACCTGGCCCGGGCGTTATATCTTTCTATTGACCATGCAAAGGATATTGTGGAGCAGCCGGTAAAAGCAGACTTATTAAGCGGTTATGCAGGTAACCTGTTTGTAATGACCTTGCTCTACCATTACAGCGAAAATAACACCGTACTGGATATTATAGAACAATTGATCGGAAGATTTATTAAAGAACTCCGTATTTCGGAAACAGGGCTGAAATGGGACTATTCCCGGGCAAAATCGGCTTATGACAGCATGACCGGGTTTTCGCATGGCGCTTCGGGAATTGCCTATGTGCTGTTACAGGTAGGGAATTATTTTAAAAGTGACGGACTGGTATACCTGGCAGAACAGGCCCTGGCTTACGAGATGCAATACTTCCACCCCGAGTCCGGGAACTGGCTCGACCTGCGTATGGGGCCCCATCGCCTGGGCCTGGAAAAAGCACACCGGTGGGACCTGGAACAGTTTATACCGACTATGCGAAATGTAAATTCCTGGGCACACGGGGCCTCGGGCATAGGCATCTCCAGGTTATATGCTTATGAAGTAACCGGTAAGTCCATCTACCTGGATCAATGTAAAACGGTAATGAAATCCAGCCTGAAACACTTACGGCAAAATGACCGTCCCGATTATACGCTGTGTAGCGGCTATACCGGGCATATTCCTTTTTTATCCCGCTACAGAAAACATTCCGAAGCATACGATCTCTCCAACCTGGTCGCTATCACGGATAACGCGAAAGAACAGTACTCCGGGCATCAGTCCTATAATACCTATGTCTCCATCAACGGGAAAGATTGCGGCCTGCTGTCGGGCAAAGCCGGTGTGGGATATGGTATTTTACATATACTGAACCCGGATATGGATAGTATTTGTATACCACGCTTGCCAAAGCCCCATAAACGTAAGACACTTAAGGATTATTCGAGGACATATATGATCTCATATATTTTCCGGAAATACTACCCGGAAACTATCCGTATCCTGAATACTTTGCCCGGACTTGCAGAAAACATCCGAGATGAAGACATTCCTGCATTTGAACGCCGGATAAAACAATATACGAGTACCGTACCGGCATTAGAGGAAATATTCAATTATGAGCATACATGGACAGCCCTGTGGAAATCTCACAAAGGTTACCTGTGTTACCATATGAAAAGAAAGCACTACCAATCCCGTGCAGAAATATTGTGCAGCTTCTCCCCTATTGCCCTGCTTAAAATACCCTTTACACTTTCCGGTCATGTACACACACATCCTCTCGGACCGGAACTGAAGGACATCATACATGCAGACTCCGGACATCAAGCCTTAATACTGATTTCTAACGAAAACGGTGTAAGCAAGACCCCTGTCGGTAAGTTCCATACCCTGTTGGTATCTTATTTGAGTGCCCAATACTATTCGGCTGACGACCTTAGCGATATTATACTCCTCCGCCATTTTTCACAAGAGGTAAAAACCCCGGATGAAATACTGGATTTTAAAGGAATGGTACTGAAACAGTTTATAGAAATGATAAAAACGGGGATTGTAGAAGAAAAGGAATTTGAAATAACAGAAGAGGCCTTTTGATCGGCCTCTTCTGTTTAAAAAGTGGGGTTTAACAGATAACTGTCGTACATTCAATCGGAGGGTTATGATGATCATCGGTGGGCTCCGTGTGGGTTGGATGAGATAGGTTACCCAATCCACCTGCTAAACGGGAAGCAACTTCGCTGTCAATACTGGTTACAAAACTTTCCAATTGTAGGTCCTCGAGATTCAATTTAATGTTCTCTGCATGATTTTTCATGGCTTAATTTTTAAAGGTTATGCCTACTGTTTTACGGGTTTTCGGCTTATCCCCGGTTGCAACAGAACTAAAATAGAACATTTGCAACATAGTTGCAAATATATTTTCAGTTATTTCCCCTCAACTTGAAATCACCATTAACACTTAAATAACAGGCACTTAAACAAGTATTTACTTTCCATACGGGTTGCTCTCCTACTATACTTTTCTACCGTTCCGGCCAACCGCACAACAAATTATAGATATATTTGCAATATGGTTGCATTATAAATGAGAGGGAACAAAAGAGATTTCCCGCCGTATTCCTGTCAACCAAAAAAAACAGTTTGTTATGAAAATAGTACGGATTGCTTTTCTATTATTGTTGTGGAATTCCAATAGTGCCTTACACGCACAAAACGATTTTATATTTGGGAAAAATATCCCCTCCGCAAGCAGATTGGACACATTACTGAAAATTACGGATACCAAAAACAAAGCTACACTCCCCGTAAGTGTCATCAAAGGAAGAAACGAGGGCCCGGTATTTACCTTAGTCGGTGGAATACACGGTTATGAATATCCACCTATTATTGCTTTACAGGAATTACTGGCAGAACTAAACCCGGATAAACTCACCGGAACGCTGGTTATCATCCCAATAGCTAACACACCCGCCTTTTACGACAGAACCGTTTTTCTAAATCCGCAGGATGCAAAAAACCTGAACCGCGTGTTTCCAGGCGATAAAAACGGGACTATGACGGAGCGAATAGCGAATTATATTTCCGAAAAGATCATAACCCGTTCGGATGTATTCCTGGATATTCACGGGGGTGATGCCAGTGAAGACCTTCTGCCTTTTGTGTGTTATTATGATAAAAAAGATGCTCCCGAACAAAATCAACTGGCCAGGACACTTACCCAGGCGGCTGGTTTTACCTATAATGTTGTGTATCCATATAATATCGGTCCGGAAGAACCGGCACAATACGCATTCAAACATGCTACACAACAAGGCATTACCGCTTTGAGCATTGAAGCGGGAAAACTGGGAACGGTGCAGGAAGATGCCGTACAACTGATCAAAACCGGGGTTTACAACATGCTCGATGTAATGAAAATGTACAGACACCCCGGTGATCGCAAATCAAAAAAACAGGTGTGGATAACAGGGCAGGATTATATTAAAAGTCCGGCAAAAGGTATTTTTTACAGTGATCTCAAAAGTGGTGACCGTATATCGGGGGGACAATTGCTGGGATATATTACGGATGAATTCGGTAATAAACTAACCGATATTACATCTCCGGAAGACGGTATCATTCTTTATAAAACAGGGACCCCTCCGGTAAATACCGGGGAAACGTTGTTTTGTATCGGGAGTATGTGATTTTTTAGTAATCCGGTACTGACCAACGAAATATTTAAAATAATTTTAAAATAACGTGAGTTATACCTATATCATTCATAATAACAGATAGTTAACTTAAACCCTGTCAGGTCGAGCGCAGTCGAGACCTCTTTGAAAGACCATTCGAACTATAAAACCCCTCGACTTTAGTTTATCCTGAGCACAGCCGAAGGGCTCGGGCCGACAGATACGTCATTATTACTTTATGCGGTTGCCAAAATGTTAGTTCTCGAGGTGATAGCACTATTTTGACACAAGTCCTTATAACCAGCTTATTTGGTCTTGTCTTAAATCGAAACTCACGTTAAAATAAATCCCTAAAGTACCACAGGATCATTCCATTTTCAAAACCGCTTTTACCGGCAGATGATCGGAAGCATAATTTTCCTGAAGTACCTGGTGTTTTTCAACGGTAAAGACATTCCTTCCTTTATACATAATGTAGTCAATTGTTCTCCTCGGATTATCGGCAGGGGAAGTGTAAGAACAGGCATCTATGCAGGAGCGGACGAAATGCCGGTCGAGATAAGCGATGGTTTCGCTTTCGGGAGCTACATTGAAATCACCGGTAAGGATAACAGGCAGGGGAAATTCTTCAAAATACGAGGCCAGGTGTTCGGCCTGGTCCATATTATTGTCAGCATTGGTATAATCGAGATGGGTATTGGCAAAACAGAATTTACGGTCATTGTCAAAAGTCACCGTAGCTACGGAAAGCACCCTGGGCTCTGTTCCTGCTGCTGACGGCAGGCTTATCGTCAAGGTATCGGATAAGGGATATTTAGAAAGAATCGCTGTACCATATGCCCCTCCTTTGTAATCTATAGCTTTGGAAAAATAGAAATAATCCATTCCGGATAATTCCGCAAGTTCCCGGGCCATGTGTAATGCTGGTCCGGAACGTTCTGTATACACATCTACCTCCTGCAAACCGACAATATCCGCATTACTCTTTTTTATTACCTCTGCGATGGCAGCGACGTCAATATAATCCGGACGTGAAGGTGGATTGGAATGGTGAATATTATAACTTAATATGGTTACGGGAGCTTCTCCTGTACTATCTTTCTCAGATATTTCCATATTTTCATTACTGGCAGATTGCCCTGATCCTTTACAGGAATAAAGACCGGAAAAGGCCATAAAAGCCATATATAATGTTATTACTATGCGCATTGCTGTGTTTTAAAAATTGAACTCTTTATTCTCTTACTACGGAATACACCCGATCCTCCGGCGGTTATCGGGCTTTATAACATTTTCCGTTAACCGCCTTCCGGATACAGGTATATATTTTACCAGTACGTTACCAGCCCGGATTTTGTGCCAGGTCCGGATTGCGTTCCAATTGAGGTAATGGTATGGGCCACAGGTAATGTTTCCCCGGATCGAACGTCCTTCCCGTATGGGCAAGGATAAAGCCGTCTTCATCCGTTCGTAAATTCCCTGCTGCTTCCGGATCGGCCAACCAGTGAATATTGGTCCCTTTTACATCTTCTCCGAGAAACTCTCCTTGCTCCCATCGTTTTATATCAAAATATCTTTGTCCTTCCAGGGCGAGTTCCACTCTTCTCTCCCGTCGTATTTCTTCTCTGATATTCAAACCGTTGGCTTCCAGTTCAGCGAGGTTCATGGGGATCATTCCTACGCGTTCCCGCAATAAATTGATCGTCTTGTTCACATCTTCCTGTGTGAGGGTTCCCTGTTCCACCCTGGCTTCGGCATAGGTTAACAGCACCTCGGCGTAGCGTAGCAGATGGAAATCATTATCATCCCTGTTATATGTCGGTACCGCTCCCAAATCGACATATTTGGTGAAATAATACCCGGTGAGGGTTACGGCTCCCCGGCGGTCCGACTGGAATTTCGGGACTTCAAATATCCCGGGATTATCATTTTCTTTCCGTCCGTCGTAGCGTCCTCCCCACTCCGATCCGGGTTGCAGGATAGTCTGTACCATCCTGGGGTCGCGATCTTTAAAAACATCTTCATAGGTATTTACGTCATGCAAGGGTGACTTATCTATGGGGAGACCGTCTGCCATAAGATATGTGTCTATCAGGGACTTCGTAGGATTCCACCGTACTACCTGATCGGGAACCTGGATCTCGCGGCTTAAATTATGCATAGAAACATCTTCCAGGTTTAAACGGGCTATAATGGTTTCCTTATTATTTCCGTTCGCCAGTTTGCCGGCGTCTGTAAACAGGTCATAATAATTCCTTGAAGGGTCGCCACTGGTGAACAATTGGTATACCCCCAGGTCCATTACATCTTTTGCCGCTTTTTCGGCGACTTCAAATCTATTGTTATAAAGGGCTACCCGGGCTTTTAGTGCCAGGGCGGCTCCTTTACTCATCCTCCCGAGGTTTTCTCCCGTCGGGATCTCCGAAGGAAGAAACCGGGCCGCGTCTTCCAGATCTTCCAGTAGAAAATCTATTACGTCTTCTTTTGGGGTTCTGGGCATCATTAATTCATCCAGGCCGAGAGTGGTGGTCACCAGGGGCACATCTCCCCAGAATGCGGTAAGATAACTGTACATCAGCGCCCTTATCACCCGTACTTCTGCCGCCAGGCGTTCGGCCACTAAGGAATCTATGTCGGCTTTTTTATAGTTTTCCAGAAAAGCATTGGCCTGGCGCACTCCTTTGTATTGGGTGGTCCACTCCGTATTCAGGGTAGTCTGGTCCGGACCGTAATTTCCGCTGCCTATTTGCTGATACTGCGTAGTGGAAGGCCAGAGGGTATTGTCTCCCATATTCTCCATATTTACGGTATTTTTGGCCTTGACATTGGAATAGAGCGCATTTGCAGCCAATGTAAGCTGCTCTTCATTTTCCCAAAAGTTATTATTGGTAAGCTGGTCCTGCGGATCGCGATCGAGAAAATCCCCGTCACAGGCAAACAGCATTAAACATAAACTGCTGAGGTATAGTATTCGTTTCATGTCCATATCTTTTAAAATTATCTGAAGTTTATATTGAGGCCGAAGACAAAAGTTTTCAGTTGCGGATAAAATTGTCCGTTAGTCACAGGGTCTTCGATATCATGAACCGGGGATTCGGGGTCATATCCTTTGAAATAATCGGTAATGGTGAACAGGTTGTCCGCAGAGAAATATATTCTCAGTTTGGTAGCCCTGAACTTTTCGGTAACGGAGGTGGGAAGTGTATATCCGAGTTGAATATTTTTCAGCCGGATGTAAGAAGCATCTTCCAGCCAATACGTGGACAGTCGCTGGTTATAAGACTGCTGATAGGTCAGTCTCGGGTAACCCGCACCGGTATTTTCCGGGGTCCATCGGTCCTGGTGCACGTCCTGTGGCATAGCACTTTCGGTTATAAAAGCATGTCTTGCCGGCCCGGTAAGCAATCCGTCAGCCTTTCCTACTCCCTGGAGAAAAAAGTTAAAATCAAATCCGCGGAATGCTGCTGCTCCCCTGAATCCGAAAGTATATCGGGGGATATGGCTCCCTATTACCTTCCGGTCGTTCACCAGGTCTACTTCCCCGTCCCCGTTAAGGTCTTTATAAATAAGATCTCCGGGTTGTACGGGATCTCCGTCTATATGAGGAAAGTTCGGTATATAAATCCCTTCTGCCTCGTTATAGGTAAAGTCCGATTCCTGAGCGATACGGTCGGCCACAAGGCCGTAAAAAGCATCCAGGGGTTCCCCTATCATACGTATCCGGTCTCCCAGTGTTGGTTCTGTTCCTCCAAGATCCACTACTTTGTTCCGTACATCGGAGAAGTTAAAATTCAGATTATAACTAAAATCTTTAACCTGGTCCTGCCACCCCAATTGAAGTTCCCAACCTTTGTTTTCCACGGAACCTGCATTCTGATACGGATAGGCCGGTCCCCCGAAAATATCGGGGATGGGGAGCCTTAACAAAATATTATCCGTTTTATTGACGTAATAATCCAAGTTCAGGAGTAACCGGTTCTTAAAAAAACCGAGATCCAGTCCTATATCGGTTTTTTTGGAGGTCTCCCAGGTCAGCATCGGGTTTCCTACAATAGTCTGGCGGTATCCTATGGTAAGTTCATTTCCTATAGGCATTGTACTTATGGGGCCCAACACATCCAGGTAAGCCAGGTCTGCTATACGATCGTTTCCTTGTGTTCCGTAAGAAGCACGAATTTTACCGTAATTCAGAGGCCCCAGGTTTTGTAAAAAGGATTCTTTAGTAAATACCCAACCCAGCGATGCAGCAGAAAAAAGCTCCCACCGTACGCTGTCCGAAAAACGTGAAGAACCGTCGTAACGAAAGTCAATTTCTGCAAGATATTTATCTTTAAACGCGTAATTCACCCTTCCGAAAACAGATTGAAGGGCATTTTCTTTATGAGACCCGCTGTTCAACTGGTTTTCCGTCCCCAGGTTGATATGTCCGGTGGAAGATGAAGCCAGGTTGGTCCGGGAAGCTCCCAGATCATCATTAATGGTCTCTTCCTGGGAAGCCCCCGCGAGAAGTTTTACATGATGGGTGTCCGAAAAATTCTTTTCGTATTCGGCTGTTCCGATAAAGGTCTGGTAAATTCCTTTGTAACTGCTGGTCGTTATTTTGTTGGGATAGCCGGTCTGCCACAACAGGTCCCCGGTTTCCGGGCTGTAATAATTGATGGTTCTCTCGAAAACATTTCTTCGCGAGTTATATTTTACCAGTCCGTAACGGGCCGTGACCTTAAAGCCGTCGAATACATTCAGAACTGCCTGTATATTTCCTGTAAACTCTTCGGATGAAAAATCATTGGTACCGGCATCACTGGCTACCGCAACAGGATTGCTCGACCCCCCGATATACCCCCATCCTCCTGCAGAATTCCTTACCGGAACCAAAGGTATGATAGTAAGTGCCTGGTATAAAGGTCCCATATTTTGTGAAGAACCGGAAAAATTCCTGTCGACATAACCGAGGTTTGCCGTGACATCCAGGTGGTCAAAAAGCGTGGTGTTGATTTTTACCCGGGTATTATTCCGTTCGGAATTGTAGTTATCCCCGGTTATCAATCCGCCTTCTTTCAGGTATCCGTACGACAGGTAGTAATTCAGGTTCTCGTTACCGCCATTAATGGCGAGGTTATGATTCTCCTGAGGCGCATAATCTTTATACACTTCTTTGATCCAATTGGTGTTGGCATAGTTATCCGGATCTGTTCCTTCCCTTGCGATCCTTATTTCATCTTCGGTATATGTAGGATTTCGACCCACATTCACCTGCGATTCATTTAAAAGCTCCATATACTCGGGGGAGCCCAGGCGATCGGGCAAAGCTGTCGGGTTTTGAAAGCCGTAATAAAAATCATAGGACAGGCTCGGTTTTCCCGTACTCCCTTTTTTGGTTGTTACCAGGATAACTCCGTTTGCACCTCTAACCCCGTAAATGGAGGATGAAGCAGCATCTTTTAATACCGAAACACTCTCTATATCTTTGGGGTTGAGAATATTCAGGTCTCCTCCCGGTACTCCGTCTATCACCACCAGAGGATTGGCGTCGCCCCAGGTGCCGACTCCTCTTATACGAATGCTCCCTGCATTGTTACCGGGAGCCCCGGAAGCCCCGGTTATGGTAACCCCGGGAAGGAGCCCTTGCAAACCGGAATTAAGGTTGGTTATCGGGCGGTTATCGAGATCTTCCCCGCTTACCTGGCTTACCGCCCCGGTAAGGTTTGCTTTCTTCTGTGTGCCGTAGCCTACGACCAGGACTTCATCGAGTACATTACGATCTTCTGTTAAAACGATTCCCAGGTTACCGCTTTGCGAAACCTCCACTTCATAGGGAGTAAAACCCATATAAGATACCCGGAGTATTGCCCCGGGGCCGGAAACATCTATGGAAAAATTACCGTCGAAATCCGTAGAAACACCATTACTTGTCCCTTTTTCCACTACGGTTGCCCCGGCAAGTGGCAAATTCTGATTATCTCTTACCGTTCCGCCTACCCGTATGGATTGCTGTTTTACAGGTTTATTTTCTTTGGGAACAACATAAGCCGTGTTTTCGACGAAATTAAAGGTTATGTTTAGCTGGGAAGAGATTTGTTCCAGGCAGGTTTCGAGATTTTGTTTTCCCTCCCGGATATTAACCCGGGTGCTTTCATCTATGGTTTCATTATAAGCAAAAGTAATAGGGGTCTGCCCTTCTATTTGATTAAAAATCCCTATCAAATTCGCTTTTTTCAGGGTTACTTCATAATTCCCGGGATCCATGTTTTGTTTGGCTGATAACGGAAGTGACAGGAATACGGCTGTCAAACACATTAAAAACCGTTGAATATCAAAAATCTTCATATATTAGTTTTTTAGTGATTCTTTTAAGGGGAGTGGATTTATTGCCGGCAAGCGATTACACTCCTCTTCTATTTTGGTCTTATCTGCAACAGGTGTTTTTCTGTATCTATATCATAGGCATATGGGGTTATGAGGGTTAATCCTTTAAGTATATCCTGTATATCCGTATCCGTCTTATAACTGGCTGTGACTTTACTGTCCTGTTCCCGTGCAGACATTCCTTCGTACCGCAGTGCCAGGTTATAGCGCCTGGCTATAGCCAGCAAGGCATTGTTTAGCGGTGTCCGGTTAAAATACATCTCTCCGCCATTCCAGTATCCGCTGTCCGGAAAAGGTCTGGTCGTTTTTTTAGCTCTGCCATCCCCGGAAAATTTCAGGTAATCATCCTGTTCCAGGGACACTACTTCTCCGGTTGTCCGCACGCGTACTCTTCCTTCTTTTATAGCCACGGTATGATCGGATGGTTCGTCTTTATAGTACTTGACATTGAATTGGGTTCCGGTAACTTCCAGTTGATTATCCCCGAAAGCAACGGAAAAAGGGTGCAGGCTGTCCTCTTTTACTTCGAAAAATGCCTCTCCTTCCAGGATGATTTCCCTTTGTTTTGAAAAATCCGCGTAATAACGGAGGGTGGTCCCACTGTTCATCCATACTACGGAACTGTCCGGTAAAAACACCTTTTCGGGAGGTGTTCCTGTTTCCAGGGATATTGTCTGAAACCGATCAACAGACGTCGTATACCACCGGAAATACCCGAATACGGATAATCCTACTAGCAAAACCAGGGAAGCAGCTACTTTTATCCATTGATATAGACGGGTAGTATGGTGAAGTTTACGGGCTATCCTCCGCTGTACTTCTATACGTATATCTTCCTTATGGGCGTTATCTTTAAATACGGTATCCTTATTTTCGGATAACAGGCGTTTTTCAAATTCCAGAAGCTTCCTGTTTTCTTCATCCGTAAGAGTTCCTTTTAAAGATTTACCAAGTAATTTTCTAAACGCTTTTTCTTCCATTTGACAGTTTTCTATCTATATATACCACAGATAGCTATAAACTCACGGAAAAACAAAAACTCTTAACGATTTGGTAACAAAACGGAAGTTTGGATAAAGTTTTCTTAAAGCATGTAGAGATAGAAAAGTACCAGTGCCCATTCCCGCCCCTGAAGATCGGTACGCAACCTTTTCATGGCCAGGGATATCTGATTTTCTACCGTGCGTTTGGAAATATTGAGCAGACGGGCTATTTCATCATTACTGTAGCCTTCTATACGGCTTAACTTAAATATGGATTGGCACCGGGAGGGTAACCGCTCTAAGGAAGGTTCTATAAGCGATGCAAAAAGATAGGCATGATCTTCGGTATCCTGTTCCGGGACAACATCTGCCAGAGCGTGGATGGCTTCCAGTTGCACATGATTAAATTTATGATCGCGCAGATAGTTATAACTTTTGTATTTTACCGCACGGAACAGGTAGGCTCTTATATTGGCAGTATCTATTTTATTACGTCTTTGCCAGTAATCCACCCATATTTCCTGCAATATATCTTTGGCCTTATCCTCATCCATGACCAATGCGCGGGCATGGACATAGAGCGGTTCCCAAAGCTCAGTGTAAAGCTGATTAAACGCCCGGGTATTTCCAGCCTGTACCTGAACGGCTAGTGATTTGATTTTAAGGATTTCCGATTCCATATGCACTCTCGCAAATATATCAAAAATGCTATGAAAGCATATTAAACCGGGGTAAATTCTATAATTAAGAAAATATCAAGTTCGAATTCATAGTATTTTCCTCCCTGTGTTACAATGTAAAAGAACACTAAAAGTACTTTATGGCATGCCGATGTAAATTTGCTTTCAGTCACCGGATGGAATAAAATCAAAGGGCGGTAGCATACAAAAATCCGGGGGGATTTGCGGTCACACCTGTACCCCCCACGATGAATAGGGGAATCTTTCTACCTTAAATTCAGGATGATTTTTTAAAATTCAAAAACCTTACCGTCGTCGGCAAGTTCCACTTTCGGAAAAACAGCCTGTGCTTCCTCACGGAAGGCTTCCAGGTTGCCGTAGCGTATGGAGTAATGTCCGAGCAAAAGAGTTCCCGCTTCGGCCTGTAGTGCTATTTCGGCTGCCTGTTTAGCCGTAGAATGCCTGGTTTTTGCGGCAAGGTCTTTATGTTCTTCCAAAAAAGTGGATTCGTGATATAACATGTCCACTTTTTCAATCTGCGGGACGATATCGGGTTTATATACCGTATCGCTGCAAAAGGCATAACTTTTTGGTTTGGGCGCATCGGCAGTCAGCTTCTCATTGGGTATCCATTCCCCGTTATCGAGTTGTATGTCCCGTCCGTTCTTGATATTCCGGTAATAACACTTATCTATACCGTATTTGAGTACTTCTTCTATTTTCAGTTTTCTTTCCCCGGTTTTCTCCCGAAAGAGATAGCCGTTGGTGTATACCCGGTGTTGCAGGGGAATGGTGTGTACTTCCACTTTATCATCCTCGAAAATAAGCTCAGGTGAAGCAGAAGACAGTTCATGAAAAATAAGAGGGAAGTTAGTCCAGGAATTGCCTAGTTTCAATAACAAGGTGATACCTTCTTTAATACCTTTAGGCCCGTAAATATGTAAAGGGGCTTCTCTCCCCAGGAGAACAAAAGTAGATATAAGCCCGGGAAGTCCGAAAAAATGATCGCCGTGCAAATGCGATATGAATATATGTTTTATCCTGGCAAATTTAATCTTATGTTTTCGTACCTGCACCTGTGTCCCTTCTCCGCAATCGATCAGAAACAAGTGATTTTTAATTTCAAGTACCTGCGAAGTAGGGTTTGTAAAAGCCCTGGGCGTGGCAGAATAGCATCCCAGAATGGTAAGCTTCATAAGAATGATAATTACGGATTAACAGTATTCATAATTCGAATAAATTAGTTATATGGTGTGTGTTACGATGAAGTTAGTGAAAAATCTAAAAGTCAAGATCGCGTTCTATCTCTTCCATTTCTATAATATCATGTGCTTCCCTCAGAGTTGGCACCACAACCAGTTCGTCCGGCACCTCGTTATAGTTCACCTTATCGGTCACCAGTACAAAAGTTTTTTTTGCCCCCCTGTGTTTGTTGGATATTTCCAAAAATTCCAGCAGATCTTCCGTGGTAACTGCATCCAGGGAAAAGAGGTTTACAACAACATTGTCTCCTTTGATCTTGTCATACGCTTCCCCTAGCTTGCCGCAAAAAGCACGAACCGAACCCTTTTCGTGGGTTACTATCGTAATATTATCTTCCTGTTTATCAAAAAGCATGGCTTCAGTTTTTAATTTTCGATGCTAACAAATATATAACCGCCATACGAACAGCCACTCCGTTTTCCACCTGATTGAGTATGATGGCTTGTTTGGAATCGGCAACATCGCTGGTAATTTCCACCCCCCTGTTTATCGGCCCGGGGTGCATGATCACAATTTCTTTATCGAGGGAATTCAGCATAGTCTTATTAACCCCGAATTGCTGGGTGTATTCTCGTGTCGAAGGAAAATAGCTGATATCCATCCTTTCGTTCTGCACGCGTAGCATATTGGCTACATCGCACCATTCCAGGGCTTTCCTGAGATTGGTTTCTACCTCTACTCCCAGAGAATCTATATATTTCGGTATAAGTGTCTTAGGGCCGCATACCTTGACATTAGCTCCCTGAAGTTTCAGGGCAAATATATTGGATAAAGCTACCCTGGAGTGAAGAATATCCCCTACGATAACCACATTCTTCCCGGCTACATCCCCCAGCCTTTCCCTTATGGAGTACGAATCCAGGAGGGCTTGTGTGGGATGCTCATGTGCCCCGTCTCCCGCATTTACGATACTGGCGTTGATATGCCTGGACAGGAACACTCCCGCTCCCGGGTTGGGATGCCGCATCACCACCATATCTACTTTCATCGAAAGGATATTGTTTACCGTATCGATCAGGGTCTCCCCTTTTTTAACCGACGACTGCGCTGCGGAAAAATTGATGACATCGGCAGAAAGCCGTTTCTCCGCCAGTTCAAAAGACAATCGTGTACGCGTACTGTTTTCAAAAAAAAGGTTGGCTATGGTAATGTCCCGGAGTGACGGCACCTTTTTTATGGGTCTGTTGATCACTTCTTTAAAATGATCTGCAGTTTCAAAAATGAGTTGAATGTCCGCTTCGTTGAGGTACTTTATTCCTAATAAGTGATTTACACTTAGCTGGCTCATATTCAAGAATTGTATTTGTAGTTTCCGGTTTTGGTTTTCGTTCTGAAAACCGGGTATTCAAATCAAGTTATTGTTCCGAACGGTAAACAAAAGAAATGTCCGTTTTTATCAGTTACCTACCAGGTATATGACATCTTCCCCCTCATTCTCTTTCCACATTACCTTTACTTTTTCTTTATTTATGGCATCTACCTGCCTGCCCCTGTAATCGGGCTGTATGGGCAGGTGCCTGCTGAACCTTCTGTCAATAAGGGTCAGTAATTCTATTTCCGCGGGCCTTCCGAAAGACTGTATTGCGGTAAGGGCGGACCGGATACTTCTGCCCGTATACAGTACATCGTCTATAAATACCACTTTCTTATCCTCCACAAGAAAGTCTATATGGGTTTTATTTGCTTCCAGGGGCTTTTCTCCCCGGCGAAAATCATCCCTGTAGAACGTAATGTCCAGGTAACCCAGTTGTATGTCTTTAACGTGATATTCTTCCTTAAGAATACGGATAAGCCTGTCTGCGAGAAACTTTCCCCGGGGTTGTATACCTATCAGTACCGTATTTTTAAAATCGAGATGATTTTCAATTAGCTGGCAGGCCAACCGATGCAGAATTATGTGGATTTCTTTGGAAGAAAGCAGAACTCTTTGACTCATGTTTTCCAACGTATTTCGCCCGTAAAAATACGTATTTCTGCCGAACTTATCTCCGGGCGGTATATTTATTTATTGCACTGTGGAAAAAACAAAACGGAACTTTATTGTAATGAGGTGGTTAAAATGGTTACAGGTCGCAGATTTCAAGTTGTTTTCTTCTTCTAACTTCGCACTCCTAACTTCGTACTTCTAACTTCCTTCCTCCTTCCAAGATGTATACTTCCCCCATACTGCTTATCTTTGTAACTTAATTTTTGGTACAACTGTAAAAACACCTATGCACAAAATCCATCATAAAACCCTGCAAGACCTGGAATTTTCCACCGTACTTTCCCAAATAGAGGAACTGTGCTCTACGGAACTCGGCAAAGAAAAGGCGCTGCAAATATTTCCGCATACAAAAAGGGAAGAACTTTTTGCGGCTCTCGGACAAACATCCGAATATGTGGCTTCCTTTGACAACAATAATAATATCCCCGGGCATTACTTTGACAGTATTTTCCAGGAAATCAAATTACTGGGCATAGAAAATACCCTTATAGAATTGGGAGGGTTTAAGAAAATAGCAGGAATATCCGCTACGGTAAACGTCCATATCCTCTTTTTCCGAAAGTTTAAGGAATACTATCCCATACTGCATAAAACTGCCGATACCGTAGAATATACTACAGCTATCGTACAGGAAGTAAACGGTATTATAGATCGTTTCGGGGAAATCAGGGATGATGCTTCGGAAGTGTTGTCTTCCATTAGAAAATCCATAAACGAGGTCCGGGGAAAGATAAACCAGAGTTTCCTCAGCGCTCTTCAGTCCAGCAATTCTGCCGGGTACCTGGACGACATCCGTGAATCCGTAGTGGAAAACCGCAGGGTCCTTGCCGTAAAAGCCATGTACCGAAAACGGGTGAAAGGCGCTATTATGGGAAGCTCCAAGACAGGCAGTATTGTCTATATGGAGCCGGATGCGACCCTCCGGTATTCCCGGGAACTGAGTAACCTGGAATACGAGGAATCGGAAGAAATAAAGAGGATACTCAAAGCCCTGACGGATTTCCTTCGTCCCTATGCCCCCCTGCTACAGGACTACCAGGAATTTCTCGCTACGATAGATGTCATTGCGGCAAAGGCAAAATACGCCGGGCAAATGCATGGTATCCTCCCGGCAATTACAGGGGAAAAGACCATGAACCTGATCGATGCTTTTCATCCCCTCCTTTATCTCACAAACAAGAAAAAAGGAGAAAAGACCTATCCGCAAACCATTTCCCTGCAACAGGATAACAGGATCATTGTTATTTCCGGGCCTAATGCGGGTGGAAAAAGTATAACCCTGAAAACCGTGGGACTGTTACAACTTATGCTGCAAAGTGGCATGCTCGTGCCCGTACACCCCAGGAGCGAAATGTGTCTTTTCGACAGGATACTGACAGATATCGGGGATAATCAATCTATCGAAAACCATTTAAGTACATACAGTTACCGGCTAAAAAACATGAATTTTTTCCTGCGGAAATGTAACTCGCAAACCCTGTTCCTGATTGATGAGTTCGGTACCGGTAGTGATCCGGAACTCGGCGGGGCACTGGCCGAAACTTTCCTGGAAGAGTTCTACCACCGGGAAGCTTTCGGTATCATAACCACACACTACGCCAACCTGAAAATGCTGGCCAACGAATTGCCATACGCTTCCAATGCCAATATGCTTTTTGACAGTAAGAGCCTGGAGCCCGTATACCGGCTTATCGTCGGGGAAGCCGGAAGTTCTTTTACTTTTGAAGTAGCCCAGAAAAACGGCATTCCGTACAGCCTGATAAACCGTGCCAAAAAGAAGATAGAACGTGGAAAAGTCCGGTTTGATGCCACCATTGCCAAACTGCAGAAAGAGCGCAATCGCATGGAAAAAACTTCCCAACAGTTAAAGGACGAAGAAGTAAAGGCCCGTGAAGAAGCCACACGCCTGGAATCCCTGAACGAAAAAATACAGTCCAAACTGGAAAGCTACCAGCAACAGTTTGATCATAACCAGCGTATGATATACCTCGGAAACAAGATCAACGACATTGCGGAAAAATACTTTACGGATAAGAAAAAACGCCCCCTGGTATCGGAATTCCTGAGAATCGTGGAAACTGAGAACAGCAAGCGAAAGCCCAAGGCTCCCAGGGAAAAGAAAAAGGAAAAAATAATCAAGGAACAGGTCTCCAAAGAAATGGAGAAAAAAGTGGAGGTTATCCGCGAAAAGAAAAAAGAAGAGAAAAAAGAGGCCGTCCGGCAGGAAAAAAGCAAACCGAAACCGGTATTGAAAATCGGAGACAGGGTGCGTTTGCTCGACGGAAAAGCGGTAGGAAATATCGAAACTATAGAGAAAAACAAAGCAATAGTAAACTACGGCCTTTTTACCACCAATGTAAGCCTCGACCAACTGGAACTGGTACAGGCCATGAAAAAATAAAAGATTTGGACAGGCCTATGTCATAAACCTTGGTCCCGTATCTGAAAAAAGAATTTCTGCCAACGAAACCAGGAAAGCTTTTTTCGTATATTCGGAAAATGAATTTTTTAGCACACATTTATCTCTCCGGTGAGGACGAGTTCTTACAGATCGGAAATTTCATTGCCGACGGTATCAAAGGAAAAAAATACCTGACGTTCCCGGAACGTATCCAACAAGGCATCTTAATTCACCGGGAGATCGATTACTATACCGATCACCATCCGATAGTCAGGCTAAGTACCAAAAGGCTTCATGCCAATTACAGCCACTACAGCGGGGTTATCGTAGATATGTATTACGATCATTTTCTGGCGGCCAACTGGGAACGCTATTCCGATATTCCCCTGGGGACTTTCGCAGAAAATTTTTACCGGATGTTGCAGAGACATCAAACCTTGTTACCGGAAAGAACCCTGGGAATGATCCCGTATATGGCAAAAGAGAACTGGCTGGTAAGTTATGCTTCCCTGGAAGGCCTGGAAAAAATACTCACACAAATGAACCGCAGAACCGCATATAAATCCGATATGCATCTCGCGGTAAACGATCTTCGGGAACACTATACATCTTTTGAAAAAGAGTTTACCACCTTTTTTGAAGAGTTGATTATATTTACAAAGGCAAAAATCCGTGAAGCTGATATAAAAACGGATACGGGAAAAGGGATACAGGAAAAAGAGAATGAAGGATAAGAAATCCGTTGAACCAAAAACTTAATCAAATGATAAAAACACACCCCAGAATCTGCCTTTACCTACTAGGTATTTTCTTTTTTATACATAGCTGTAAAACCAGGCATTCTTCATCCGGACTTATCACGGATAAAGCAATGGTCGTATCTGCCCGGGAAGAAGCCTCAGCTATTGGTATTGATATCCTGAAAAAAGGCGGGAACGCCTTTGATGCCATGGCTGCTACGGAGCTTGCCCTTGCCGTAGCCTATCCTTTTGCCGGTAACCTGGGCGGTGGCGGTTTTATGGTATATCGCAAAGCGGACGGGGAGATCGGTGCTCTCGATTACCGGGAGAAAGCCCCTCTTGCTGCTCACAAAGACATGTACCTGGACAGCCTGGGCAATGTGATCCCGGGAAAAAGTACTCTCGGGGCGATGGCCGTAGGTGTGCCGGGAACCGTAGCCGGTGTTTTTGAAGCGCACAGAAAACTGGGAATACTGCCATTCCATGATGTCCTGGAACCGGTCATAGCCCTCGCGGAAAAAGGAGTTGTGGTTACGGAAAAGCAGGAAAAAAGTCTGGAAAGTAACCGTAATCTTTTCATTGAAGTAAACGGGGACAGTACTTTATTTGCAACCCCGTTCCGGAAAGGCGACACCATAAAATACCCGGCCCTGGCCCGGACACTGAAGCGCATACAAGAAGACGGGAAAGACGGCTTTTACCGCGGTGAAACCGCCCGAAAACTGGCTGCTCTTATCCAGGATAAAGGAGGTATAGTAACCGAAGAAGACCTGGCCAGGTATACTGCCAAATGGCGAATACCGATAATTTTCAACTACAAGGACCTTAAAGTAATTTCCATGTCCCCGCCAAGCAGCGGAGGAGTTACCCTGGCACAGATCATGCAGATGATAGCCCCTTATCCCCTGGATGAATACGGACATAATTCCGTAAAAAGCATACAGGTAATTACCGAAGCGGAACGAAGAGCTTATGCCGACAGAAATTATTTCCTGGGCGATCCGGATTTTACGGATATACCTCAAAGTACACTGTTAAACGAACGCTACCTGCGTAAACGGATGCAGGATTTCTCTTTTGACCGGGCCACAAAATCTTCGGATGTATCCCACGGTAAAATACAGATTACAGAAAGTGATGAAACCACGCATTATTCAATTGTAGATGCTTACGGCAATGCCGTTTCGGTAACCACAACACTGAACGGTGCCTACGGTTCAAAACTATACAGCGATGAACTGGGTTTTTTTCTCAATAATGAAATGGACGATTTCAGTGCCAAACCCGGCGTACCCAATATGTTCGGGCTTACCGGTGCCAAAGCCAACAGTATTGCCCCGGAAAAACGTATGCTCAGTTCCATGACCCCGACTATTGTAGAAAAAGGAGGAAAACTATGGATGGTGGTAGGCACCCCCGGAGGTTCTACCATTATAACATCGGTCCTGCAAACCATTCTCAATGTCTACGAATACGATATGGGAATGCAGGAAGCGGTAAACGCCCCCAGGTTTCACCACCAGTGGCTACCGGATACCATTACTTTTGAGCCCGGAGCATTCTCTCCCGAAATACTGGATAGCCTGAAACAAAAAGGATACCTTATTAATGAAGACCGTACCCCGATACTCGGTAAAGTAGATGCCATCCTGGTCCTTCCGAACGGAAAACTGGAAGGTGGCGCCGATAAAAGAGGGGACGATGCCGCTGCCGGTTATTAACTGCCACGGTCTTCCTGTTTTTTCCTTTGGACAGGAAAAGCTATACATTCTTATCTAAAATAATGTTAAAACCTTTTCCCGTTTTAAACCAATACTTTTTATACTGGTCTAAATGTTCGAATACAGAGCTTTAAACTTCTGTTAAATAGTATTAAAATATTATAACACAATAGGAAAAATCTAATAATACCAGTAATATAGCTTTCATTATAACCAAATAACCAACAGACGCCGTAGAATGTATTACCGATCCCTACTCACATCCATAGTACTGCTGTGGACCTCGTTTTTATTTTCCCAGAACACCTTAGAAATCAAAGGGAGGGTGGTTGACGCCCTGGACCAGTCTCCCCTGGAATCCGCTACCGTTTACCTTTCTTCCCAAAAAGATTCCACCGTACTGGACTACACCATAAGCAACCGCTCCGGGGCATTCTCACTGGAAGTCCGGAAAACAGACGAACCTGCATATATCAAAATCTCTTTTATCGGGTATCAACTTTATTCCCGATCGATAGAAGCCCTGAACGACCCTCTCGATCTGGGTACTATCGAACTCCAGGAAAGTGCCGATGAACTTGCCGAAGTCGTGGTACAGGGCGAAGCCCCTCCGATACAGGTAAAGAAAGACACCCTGGAATTTAATGCGGCTTCCTTTAAGGTACGCCCCGATTCCAATGTCGAGACCTTATTGAAACAACTTCCGGGTGTGGAAGTGGATTCGGACGGAAAGATCAGGGTAAACGGTAAGGAAGTTAACAAAGTACTGGTGGACGGTAAACCCTTTTTCGGGAACGACGGCCAGATAGCTACTAAAAACCTGCCTTCCGACATCATAGAGAAAATCCAGGTATCGGATACCAAAAGCAAAGAAGAAGAACTCTCCGGTGAGGAGGCCAGTTCTGACGATAAAACCATCAACCTCACCATAAAACAAGGTAAGAACAAAGGATATTTCGGGCGGGCAACGGGAGGCTACGGCACGGACGACCGCTATGAAACAAACCTGTTTTTAAATTATTTCAATGAAGGACAAAGGATAAGTGCCCTGGCTGGCAGCAACAACATAAACAGTGTCGGTTTTTCTATGGATGAAATATTCGACGCCATGGGAGGCGGAAGAAATGTATGGGGCAATGGGCAGGGCGGTGTAAATATCAACGGGGTATCCTTTGGTTCCACAGGCTCCGGAATAACCACATCGCATTTAGGCGGACTGACTTTCGCCGATGACTTTTTTAAGGACAAACTGGAAACGGATGCAAGTTATTTCTACACCCAGACCAACAGGGAAAACGATAACCGAACGGAACAAATAAACCTTACCCCGGAAGGAGAATTCACCTCCAACTCAGAGAATACCACGAACAACGACTCCAGAGACCATAGTTTTAATGCCAACCTGGAATACGAACTGGACTCCCTGACAACCATAGGGTTCTCCCCTACCATAAACAAAACCGATTCGGACTTCAGTTCCCATCAAACCCAGTTTTCCGTAGATGAAAACGGGGATCTGCTCAACGAAAGTGAGTCGGTTAACAACAGTTCGACAAACAGGGAAAGTTTCCGGTCTGACCTCTTTATCGTACGGCGTTTTCGCAGGAAAGGACGATATATGAATTTCCGGTTTGGCAACAACAATTCTTCTAATGATTCGGAAGGTATTAACCAGTCATCCACCATATTTTACCAGAATGATGATCCGGACGATATACGTAATCAGAAAGAAACCAACGAAAGCCAGACAGATAATTATTCTCTCAGCCTTCGGTATACGGAACCTGTTACAGATTCTCTGAGCCTTACGGGAGAAGTGGATTATAATACCAATAAATCTATCAACAACAGGGAGACTTTTAATTTTGAAGATTCTACGGGAGATTATACCGACAGGAACGATCCGTTGTCTAACTACACAGAATCCCGAAGAAACACCATTAACCCTGCCATAGGACTACGCCTGCGAAAAAGCAAGTTTCAGGGACGGCTTAACCTGGGGACCAATATTACGGATTACGACAACTCCTCTATCTATCTCGGTGAACACACAAAACTCAAGGAGCAGTATATTTATCCTTCCGTACGTGCTAATGTACGTTACGAAATGTCCAAGGGAAAATCCCTGTTCGTCAATTACAACTACAGGGTTAACCTGCCTTCCGCTTCGCAATTATTGCCGGTAGAAGATCTTTCCAATCCTTTGAGTACCACTATTGGGAATCCCGACCTGGACCCTACCAGGAGCCATTCCGTCTACTTTAACTACAACAATTACGATTTTGCCAAAAGAACGGGCTTCTTCGCATACGGGAATGTAAGTTATGACGAAAACAAAATAGTAAACGTTACCACTTTTGACGAAAACTTCAAAAGGACCACCACATTTCAGAACCTGAACGGCACGTACAGCGCAATGCTGGGAATGAACTGGAATACCACCAGGAAGAAAGAAGAACACACCTTTAAATACCGTATCGGCTTAAATACCAACTTTTCCATGAACCGGGGTATTACCAATAATGAAAATTTTAAAGCAAATAATATTTCTATCAGTCCTTCCGGGTCGTTCACGTGGGAATACGGAGAGCTGTTCACTGTAGAACCAAACTACAATTTTAATTATAACGAATCCAGATATACCAATTACAGCATAGACAAGACATCTAATTTCCGGCATACTTTCAAGGTAGTGACTACTTCGTACTGGCCTAAGAACATTGTCTTCGGCAATGATTTCGGATATACCTACAATTCTAATATCGCGGATGGTTTCCGCAAATCTTTCTGGCTCTGGAACAGCAGTATCGGGTATAATTTTATGAAAGACAAAATGACTTTCAAGGTAAAAGTATACGATCTCCTGGACCAGAATGTGGGTACTATGCGAACCATTACCGATTCTTATATTCAGGATGTGGAAAACACCGTACTAAAGCGATACGTTATGTTCTCCCTGAGTTGTAAACTGGATAAATTCGGCGGAAAAGAAGGAAGGCCGGGAGGAGGACGAAGACGAGGCGGTAGATTCCGCAGTTTTTAATTTGTCTCCATTACAAAAATATTAAGGCCGTGTTTTTTTCAACAACACGGCCTTTTTTATTTCCGGTATCTACTCGTACCAATGGGTAAGTTCCACAACAACATAAGGATCTCCCGCTCCTATGGTTTCCACTTTTGGCACTATACCCTCCCACGGACCGGTACGCTCCGCATCAAAGCGATAAGTTCCTTCCGGGATATGGAAAACACCTTCCCTGTCCGCGTAGTAAGTCTCCCCGGAGTCCTGGTCAACGGCATAAAGACCGCTCACCATAACATTCCCTTCTGCCGGGTTACCGTGAATGTCAACATAAGCAATACGGACCTCTACCGTTTCGCCGGTAACAACCGGAGAAAACACATAAGCAGAGGGAAAACCGGAAGAAAAACCGGCATGTGAAAAGATCAGGATCAGAAAAAAGATCCCGTAAAAAGCATACTTTTTCATGGTATAAAAATTTAAGATTCGGTATATCAAATATAAGGGAAAACATCCGGAAAAAAATACGGGGTAACGATTTCTTAATATCGGATAAAATATTTTTTTAATACAAACGATTTTATACCTTTGTGGTGTGTGGGAGATAGATAGGACATACCGCAATGATTTACAGGATGTTTTTGACAGGCTCCTGGAGAAAAAGGAAGTATTGAAAAATCACCGTCCTCTGCCCGCCGTTGCCCTCCGGAAAATAAAGGAGAGCCTTATGATCGAATGGACCTACAATTCCAACAGCATTGAAGGGAATACCTTAAGCCTGAGGGAAACCCAAATGGTCTTACAGGAAGGGGTCACCATCAAAGGCAAATCGCTCCGCGAACACTTCGAAGCCAAAAACCATGAGAGCGCTATACACCATCTGTATTCCCTGGTAGAAAACACTTCATATACGATGAAAAGCCCGGATATTCTGTCACTTCACGGTTATATCCTCCGCAGTATAGAAGATGAATATGCCGGGCGTCTCCGCAGTGGAGGCGTACGCATTTCGGGAGCCAATTTCACACCGCCGAATGCCAGGAAAGTACCCGGTCTTCTGGACGAACTCATAGATTTCGTTCAAAACAATCCCGCCGGCCTCAACGATATCGAACTGGCTACCGTGTTTCATCATAAATTTGTCTGGATACACCCGTTCTTTGACGGTAACGGCAGGACCGTTCGCCTTGCCATGAACCTTTTGCTCATGCGAAAAGGCTTCCCTCCCGCCATTATTCTGAAAAATGACAGGAAAAAATATTACGAAGCACTCAACCAGGCCAACCGGGGCAAGTATCACAAATTAATGCTCCTTATATCCCAGGCGCTGGAACGCACGCTGAATATTTACATAGGCGCGCTTCCGGGAAGCGATTATGAATACAAAGAAATTTCCAATCTCGTAGAAGAAGAGAGTTTGCCTTACGGGCAGGAATATATCAGTTTACTGGCACGTCAGGGAAAAATAGATGCCTATAAAGAAGGCAGAAACTGGCTCACCACCAAAGAAGCCATAGAAGATTATATGACTAACAGAAAAAGAAAACGCTGACCCATAAAGATCAGCGTTTTTATATGTCCTTTACACATTCCCGCTATTCCGGATGCATAAATTGTTGTTTTCCTAACAACTCTTCTTCCGTTTCCACATGATCGTCATCCGGAACACAGCAATCTACCGGGCATACCGCGGCACATTGGGGTTCTTCGTGAAATCCTTTACACTCCGTACATTTGTCCGGAACAATATAATATATTTCGTCGGAAACGGGTTCCTGGGCTTCGTCGGCATCTACAGACTTTCCGTTTGGCAAAACGACATCTCCCGACAGAGATGTACCATCGCTGTACCTCCAGTCATCCGCACCTTCATAAATAGCCGTATTCGGGCACTCCGGTTCGCAAGCGCCACAATTTATACATTCATCTGTTATGATAATTGCCATGATTTCTTCCTTTTTCGTGTAACTTTGTCCAGCAAAAATAAGACTAAAAGGAATTCTATACAAAAAAACTAGACTTTTCATTGTCTTTGTTTTTTCGAAGGAAATGCAAAACCTCCTATAAGTTCCTGAATATGGCTGTTTTTGATGTTTTCTATTAAAAAAATTTATTCGACGACTATGCATCCACTGCAAAAAAACATAGATGCTTTTGTTAAATTAGGGAAATTTCTCGGGCAATTCCGTGATATACAACACAGCAAAAGAGAAGACGTTTTACATAATGATGTATTTTACGATGGTTTCAGGCACCAGTTGAAACTGGCGGAAGAACACAACAGATGGTTTACCAAAGAAAACCTGGCCTTTGCCCTGAACCAATGGTCACTTGCGCTTACGGAAGAAAACCTTTTACAATGGCTTTCGGATTACCACACGGAACCCGCATCTTCCAAAAAAGTAGCTGTGATCATGGCCGGTAATATTCCGCTGGTAGGTTTCCATGATTTTATGAGCGTACTTGTCTGCGGACATTCCGTTGTCGTCAAACAATCTTCCAACGACAGGCACCTGCTCCCCTACCTGGCCAAATACCTGGAACATGCCGAACCTTCTTTGAAAGGCAGGATAACATTTACCGAAGACAAACTGGAAGCATTCGATGCTGTTATTGCTACCGGTAGCGATAATACATCCCGGTACTTTGAATATTATTTCGGTGGTAAACCGAATATTATCCGTAGAAACAGGAATTCCATCGCTGTTCTTACGGGAAAAGAAACCGATGAACAGCTTACCGCCCTCGGAGAAGACATCTTTCGTTATTTCGGTCTCGGGTGCAGGAATGTCTCTAAGTTATTTGTACCGGAAAATTATGATTTCGACAGTTTTTTCAAGGCTGTGTATCCCTTCAAAGACATTATAGAAATACATAAGTACGCCAATAATTACGACTACAACAAGGCTGTTTACCTGATGAGTCTTTTCAAACTCCGGGATAACGGATTTTTAATGCTTAAAGAAGATGATAGCTATGCCTCCCCCATTGCCTCCCTTTTCTATGAAACGTATAAAAATACGGATGGCTTGAGGAAAAAGTTGACGAGAGATTCCGAAAAAATACAGTGTATTGTCGCCAACGGTTTTACTGCCGGTGAGGTGGCCTTCGGAGAGACACAAAAGCCGGAATTACGGGATTACGCGGACGGTGTGGATACGATTGAATTTCTGTTAAGAATATAACAAATATTTATCGTTTTTATAACTGTTTTTCCTCGTAATTTTAGCATTTTTGCATAGAACATTCAACACAACATTGTCAAATCCACATGATGAAAAAACACAATTTTAGCGCGGGTCCCTGCGTGCTTCCACAGGAGGTATTGAAAAAGGCCTCAGAAGCAGTTATTAATTTCAACGGTTTAGACCTATCATTAATAGAAATCTCCCACAGGAGTAAGGATTTTATAGACGTTATGGAGAACGCCCGCTCCCTGGCCATAGAACTGCTGGGCCTGGAAGGAAAAGGGTACAAAGCTCTGTTTCTCCAGGGAGGTGCAAGCCTGGAGTTTTTGATGGTTGCCTATAATCTTCTCGAAAAAAAGGCGGCTTACCTGAACACCGGTACCTGGAGTGGCAAAGCGATAAAAGAAGCTAAGGTTCTCGGTGAGGTGGTAGAGGTGGCTTCTTCCAAAGATGCCAATTTCAATTACATCCCCAAAGGATATTCTGTTCCTGAAGATGCGGATTACTTCCACTGCACCAGCAACAACACCATTTTCGGTACCCAGATAAAAGATTTCCCGGAAACCGGAGTACCCTTGGTTTGCGACATGAGTTCGGATATTTTTTCCAGGCAGCTCGATTTTTCTAAATTCGATCTGATCTATGCAGGTGCTCAAAAGAATATGGGACCGGCGGGAACTACCCTTGTCGTTGTTAAAGAAGAGGTATTGGGAAAAGTCTCTAGGTCTATCCCTTCCATGCTGGACTACAAAGTTCACCTGGATAAAGACAGTATGTTCAACACTCCCCCGGTATTTGCCGTATACGTGTCCATGCTTACCCTGCAATGGCTGAAGGACCTGGGAGGTATTGCCGCCATTGAAAAGATCAATGCGGAAAAAGCTTCGCTGGTATATAATGAAATAGACCGGAACCCCCTGTTCAAAGGCTTTGCAGCTACAGAAGACAGAAGTTCAATGAACGTTACTTTCAACCTGGTAGATGAAGCGCATAAAGAAGCTTTTGACGCCCTTTGGAAAGGAGCAGGCATCAACGGACTTAACGGTCACAGAAGTGTGGGAGGATACCGTGCTTCCATGTATAATGCCCTTTCGGTAGAAAGCGCCAAAGTACTTGTGGGAACCATGCAGGAACTGGAGAAAAAAGTCGGATAAAACAACACAGCAACCCGTAATAACTCGATTCCCGCTACCCGGGAATATATAAAAACAGAGACATGAAAGTATTAGCTAATGACGGAATTTCAAAAAGTGGAGTTGAAGCCCTGGAACAAGGAGGTTTTGAAGTAATCACCACCAAAGTT
The DNA here is from genome assembly GCF_052983315.1 of Sinomicrobium endophyticum. NCBI lineage: Bacteria > Pseudomonadati > Bacteroidota > Flavobacteriia > Flavobacteriales > Flavobacteriaceae > Sinomicrobium > Sinomicrobium endophyticum. The sequence continues at coordinate 38,686 of NZ_JBRKIS010000010.1, read as the reverse complement.
GCCCAGGAGCAGCTCATTCCATATATCAACGAAAATCAGATAGATGTTATCCTGGTTCGTTCTGCGACCAAGGTAAGAAAAGATATTATTGACGCCTGCAGTAGTATTAAGGTTATAGGCCGTGGCGGTGTAGGTATGGACAATATCGATGTAGAATATGCACGTTCCAAAGGTCTCAGCGTTATCAACACCCCCGCCTCCTCTTCCCAGTCGGTAGCAGAACTGGTATTTGCTCACCTTTACGGAGGTGTACGGTTTTTATATGATGCCAACAGAAATATGCCGCTCGAAGGAGAAGCTAAATTCGGTCAGTTGAAAAAAGCTTATGCAGGCGGGATAGAACTGCGTGGCAAAACCCTGGGGATCGTAGGTCTCGGACGAATCGGCATTGAAGTAGCCAAAATAGGGCTGGGTGTCGGTATGAAAGTTATAGCTGCCGATACGTTTGTAGACAAGGCCGATGTTATTGTAGATTTCTTTGACGGGCAGTCCGTTAAAGTGGAGATCAAAACACAACCGCTGGAAGACCTTTACAAACAGGCCGATTTCATCACCCTGCACGTTCCTGCCCAGAAGGAATATGTTATCGGGAAAAAGGAACTGGAAATAATGAAAAACGGTGTGGCCATTGTCAATGCTTCCAGAGGCGGGGTTATAGACGAGGTAGAACTTATAAGTGCTCTGGACAGTGGAAAGGTTTCCTTTGCCGGACTGGATGTTTTTGAGAACGAACCAACACCTGCCATTAAGATTCTTATGCACCCCAAAATTTCTCTTACTCCGCATATCGGGGCTGCTACCAATGAAGCACAGGACAGGATCGGAACGGAGTTGGCTCAGCAAATAATAAGTATTTTGAAGTCGGAAACGGTATAATTATCGAATTTTATGTAAATTCTTAAAGTCCTCTCGCTCCAAATGAGGGGACTTTTTTGTAAATTAGGGTTCTATTAAACCTTAAAACTTTAAAAAATGGCGGGTATAGCAGATTTACTTAACAGCGATCTGGGTAAGCAGATCATTAACGGGGTGAGCGGTGAGGCAGGCACCTCGCAACAGGAAACTACCAGTGTTCTGGGCATGGCACTTCCCTTATTGATGGGAGCCATGCAGAAAAATACATCTTCTCCCGAAGGGGCAGCCAGTCTGCTGGGAGCCCTTTCCGGAAGTAAACATTCCGGAGGTGTTCTGGATAACCTGAGCGGTTTCTTCGGTGGCGGAGTTGATAAAGAAGACGAGCAGGACGGCGCCGGTATTCTAAGCCATGTTCTGGGCAACAAACAATCTACCGTCGAAAATGCCATAAGTCAAAAATCCGGTGTCAGTATAAGCACAGTGAGCAAGATCATTAAAATTGCAGCGCCCATACTCATGGGATATCTCGGACAGCAGGCACGTCAACAAAACGTAAGTTCTACAGACGGACTGTCCGGACTGCTCGGCAACCTGATGGGAAGCCAGTCTTCCAACAATCAAAGCCTGATTACTTCTCTACTTGACTCCGATGGAGACGGCAGTATTATCGACGATATTGCAGGTATGGCCACAGGCAATAAAAAAAGAGGCGGACTGCTGGGAGGTCTTTTCGGTAAATAACGTATTCTTAACAGTTAAAAAGATCACCTTGCAATACTTTTGTAAGGTGTTTTTCTTTTATACACAAGCACTCCTTAATTCAAATATAATAAACACAGATACAGTAGCTATGAAAAACAAGACAGCATATATAACGGGAGGCTCCAAGGGCATCGGACTCGGAATAGCGGAAGCCCTCCTGAAGGAAGGAATGAAAGTAGCGGTTACCTGCCGGGACAAAAAACGCGGTGAAAAAGCCATGCAAAGCATCACAAAGGAAGAAGATTCTTACCTGGTGATAGAATCGGATGTGACGAATTACCAATCGGAACAGGCCGCCATAAAACAGGTAACCGACACCTGGGGCCAACTCGACGTGGTGATCGCTAATGCCGGAATAGGCGTTTTTGCCCCAATAGACGAATTATCCGCCGAAGACTGGAACAGTACCATAGACACCAATCTTACAGGCGTTTTCAACACGGTTAAAGCTGCCATTCCGGAATTAAAGAAAAGTAAAGGGTATATCATTACCATTGCCAGCCTTGCCGGAACCAATTTCTTTCCAAAGGGCGCTGCTTATAATGCGAGTAAATTCGGGCTGGTCGGTTTTTCCCAGGCCATTATGCTGGACCTTCGTCCGTATGATGTTAAAGTAACCACTATAATGCCGGGCTCTGTGGCTACATATTTTAACGGAAACACCCCCGATGCTGCCGATACATGGAAGATACAACCGGAAGATATAGGCCAAATGGTCGCCGACCTGCTTAAAATGCCGGCACGTACACTTCCGAGTAAAATTGAAGTAAGGCCCAGTAAGACATCTCTTTAGATGTTTTGAAGCCGGAAGCTTGAAGCACGAAGCAAGGAGAAAGAAGCAAGAGGACTAACAAACTCCGAGCTTCCGGCTTCAAGCTTCCGGCTTTTTTTTCCAACATTCCGTGTCCGATATCTAAAATCTAAATCGTACCTTTGCCGCCTAATTTTTTTCACCTATGCGACTGCACAGAAACCTGGTTTTTACCGTAATTGATTCTCTTGATTTTATTTTTAACCAAGGGGAATATGCCGATAAGGTGGTGGCAAAAGCATTGAAAAAAGACAAGCGCTGGGGAAGCAGTGACAGGAGATTTGTTGCGGAAACCATTTATGACATAGTTCGCTGGAAACGCCTTTATGCCGAGATTGCCGGGGTAAAAGAACCGTTTAACAGAGATAATTTCTGGCGCATCTTTGCAGTTTGGGCAGTATTACGCGGACACAGGCTTCCGGACTGGAAACAACTGGAAGACACTCCTTCCCGACGCATTAAAGGACGTTTTGAAGAACTGTCCGCAATACGCAAGTTCCGGGAATCGATACCCGACTGGATGGACGAAACCGGCGTACGTGAGCTCGGGGAAGCCACCTGGGAAAAAGAAATTGCTGCACAAAACCAACAAGCCGATGTGGTACTCAGGGTAAACACCCTGAAAACAGACGTGAAAAAATTACAAGCCATTCTGGCCGAGCAGAAGATACAAACCAAAACCCGGAAAGATTATCCGGACGCACTAGTACTCGAAGAACGTGCCAATGTTTTTCTGACCGATGCCTTCCGGGAAGGATTCTTTGAAGTTCAGGACGCTTCTTCCCAACTGGTGGTTCCGTTACTGGACGTACAACCGGGAATGCGCGTAGTCGATGCTTGTGCAGGCGCAGGAGGAAAAACGCTTCACATGGCCTCCCAAATGCAGAACAAGGGGCAAATCATTGCTATGGACCTGTACGAAAGTAAAATGAAACAACTGAAAACCAGGGCGAAAAGAAACGGCGCTTTCAACATAGAATACAGGATCATCGAAAACAACAAAACGATAAAAAAACTCTATGATAAAGCAGACAGGGTATTGATAGACGCCCCGTGCAGCGGACTGGGGGTATTGCGAAGAAACCCGGATACCAAATGGAAATTACAGCCCGAATTCATAGAGAAAATTAAGAAAACACAACAGGAAATCCTTCAGAGTTATTCTAAAATGGTTAAACCCGGAGGGAAACTCGTCTATGCCACCTGCTCTGTACTCCCTTCCGAAAACAGGGAACAGGTAGATGCCTTTCTGAACAGCGAAGGCGGCAAAGAGTTTCAACTGGAAAAGGACCATAAAATACTCGCATCCGTTTCCGGATTTGACGGTTTTTATATGGCCCTTTTGCATAAGAAAAGTTAAACCGAATCTTCCGGATTTCTGATTTTTCCCAAAATATAATCGGGACATTTTACCGGTCTTCCGGACTTCATATCCACGAATGCCAGAACAGTGTTGCCGAGTGTTAAAATCTCCCTCTCTTCATTGTAAATTTTGTAGTCGAATTCAATCTTAACCCCCGGTTCCTTTTTCAGGGTTGTAGACACCCATATAAGGTCGTCGTACTTTGCCGGTTTTTTATACTCGAGACGAAGGGAAATAACCGGAAGCATAATACCGTTTTCTTCCATGGATCTGTAGGAGACCCCGATATTTCTAAGCCATTCCACTCTTCCTATCTCCATAAACTGTGCGTAGTTCCCGTGGTAGACCACGCCCATCTGGTCTGTTTCACCGTAACGAATTCTTATCGGAATTTCGTGTGTTTTCATAAAAATTTATCGTATATTTTACGTGTTAAGATAATGTAACATTATTGTTAACAAGCATGCGAAAAAAAAACTAAAAATTCAACCTCTATTTCATTTTTTTTTTCAATTTTTTGTTCACATATTTGTTCAACCTAAGGCGGGAAGATATACTATTTTCAATCTTCTTCATAATCACTAATCTAACTGAATAAACTATACGAGGTAATGAATTTGACTGCGCAATCGGTATGGGACAATTGTCTATCGTTTATAAAAGATAACATTCAGCCCCAAGCTTACAAAACCTGGTTTGACCCAATAAAAGCTGTCAAACTTACCGATAACGCTCTGAGTATCCAAGTTCCGAGTAAATTTTTTTACGAATGGCTGGAAGAGCATTACGTAAAGCTATTGAAAGTGGCTCTTACGAAGGAGTTGGGTGAGAGTGCCAAATTGGTGTACATCATCAAAATGGAAAACACCTATGGTAACCAACGGCCTTTTACTGAAAAGATACCCAGCAGTAACCGGTCTAATTTACAACCGCAGGAACTGGACGTTCCTGTCAAACACAAAAATCCCGAACTCAAAAATCCGTTCGTGATCCCGGGGATCCGGAATATTAAAATAGAATCCCAGTTAAATCCGAATTATAATTTTGACAATTTCCTGGAAGGGGACTCCAACCGCCTTGCCAGGTCTGCGGGGCTTGCAGTTGCCAATAAACCGGGCGGGACCTCTTTCAACCCCCTCCTTGTATTCGGAGGTGTTGGTCTCGGAAAAACCCACCTTGCCCATGCTATTGGTGTGGACATCAAGGATAAATACCCTGAAAAGACCGTATTATATATTTCCGCGGAAAAATTCACGCAACAGTATATAGAATCCGTAAAGAAGAATACCCGTAACGATTTTATTCACTTCTACCAGCTCATCGACGTGCTGATCATAGATGACGTGCAGTTCTTTTCCGGCAAGTCCGGAACACAGGACGTATTCTTTCATATCTTCAACCACCTGCACCAGAACGGAAAACAGGTTATTCTCACTTCAGACAAAGCTCCGGTAGATATGCAGGATATAGAGCAACGGCTCCTGTCCCGTTTTAAATGGGGTCTTTCCGCCGAACTGCAAACACCGGATTACGAAACCAGGATATCCATCCTGAAAAACAAACTCTACAGGGACGGCGTGGATATGCCCGATGACATCATTGAGTATGTCGCCAAAAACATCAAGTCTAATGTACGGGAACTGGAAGGCGCTATCATTTCACTCATAGCACAGTCTTCCTTCAACAAGAGAGAGGTGACCATCGAACTCGCCACCCAGATCGTGGAAAAATTCGTGAAGAACACCAAACGGGAAGTTTCCATAGATTACATCCAGAAGGTAGTATCGGACTACTTCCAGATGGATGTGGCTACCCTGCAGTCCAAAACCAGGAAGAGGCATATTGTACAGGCCAGGCAACTCGCCATGTTCTTTGCCAAAAAATTCACCAAGGCTTCCCTGGCCAGTATCGGTTCCCAGATCGGGAAACGGGATCACGCTACCGTATTGCACGCCTGCAAAACCGTAGACAATCTGGCAGAGACAGACAAACAGTTCCGCAAACATCTCGAGGACCTTACCAAAAAGCTCTCGCAATAGAAAAAATTCCGTTTAAAACTACCCCACCCCTTTTTATTGTTTATAAATTTCTATCTTGCAGCATACGTCAGATATCATAACCGTTTATCGTAAAGAATGAAGACGAAAATTCTCATGGTCTGCCTGGGTAATATATGCAGGTCTCCCCTCGCGGAAGGCATTCTGCGTTCCAAAGTTTCGGAAGAAACCGTAATGGTCGACTCTGCCGGTACTGCCGGGTATCATACCGGGGAAGCTCCTGACCCCAGATCTATTGATATTGCCCGAAAAAATAACATCGACATAACGAATCAAAAATGCAGGAAATTCCAGATTTCTGATTTTGATGATTTTGACAGGATTTATGTCATGGACAACTCTAACTACGACAACGTTTTGAACCTGGCCAGAAATGCTAAAGATGATAAGAAAGTAGATCTTATCCTCAACCTGTTATATCCGGGCGAAGACATGGATGTTCCGGATCCTTATTACGGCGGAGCACAAGGTTTTCGCGATGTTTTCGATATGCTGGACCGTGCCTGTGACATCCTGGCAAAAGACCTGAAGGGGTAACCGTATACACCTTGCTCATACATTGTAATTTGAAACAAGAAAACAACACATCCGGCAAAGTATTTCTGATACCGACCACACTGGGAGATCAGGATCCTTTATACGTACTTCCTTCGTCTGTTAAAAAGGTAATTGAAGAAATCGACTATTACATTGTTGAAAACGAGAAAACAGCGCGACGATTCATAAAAAGTATCTGTCCGGAAAAACAGCAAAGTCAATTACACATACAATTACTGAACAAACACACAGAACCGGGAGATATCCCCGCTTTTTTATCGCCCTGCACGGAAGGTATGAATGTGGGCGTAATATCCGAAGCCGGATGCCCCGGTATTGCGGACCCGGGGGCTGATGTAGTTGCCATCGCGCACGAAAAAGAAATAGCTGTTGTTCCGATGGTGGGCCCTTCGTCCATATTCCTCGCCCTGATGGCCAGCGGCATGAACGGGCAAAGTTTTGCTTTTAACGGGTATCTTCCCATAGACAAGATAAAGAGAAAACAGGAAATTAAAAAACTGGAAAAACGTTCGTCAGAATTACAGCAATCCCAGATTTTTATCGAGACTCCTTATCGCAATGAACAGCTGCTGGCCGACCTCTCTTCCACCCTTAAACAGGACACACAGGTATGTGTGGCCTGCGATATTACGCTTTCTACGGAATTTATACGGACCAGAACCGCCAAAGCATGGAAAAAAAATACGGAAAGTCTGCATAAAAGACCCTGTATCTTCATCATCCATGCGCGCTAAAAATACTCTTTAACAGGTAGTAAGAACAGCTTTAGTATAAATTTAAAATACTCCCCCAAAGGAATCCCGGAACAGAAGATGCCGGGAAGACAACACCTCAATAAACGCTTAAAACCTGACTTTTTCAAACATAAGACAGGATAAATCTTATAAAATCAAAGCTACCAGCAAGAATATTACACGGTTAAAAAACCAAAACCCCGTACTTCAAAAAAGCACGGGGTCCCGGAAACGTATGTTTAACCACAATTAAATTTTTGCTCTCCTGTTTGGCTGGATATAAGAAGTATCATAACCGGAGAATTTTTTCATGTAGTACCGGATAGAGGCGCCATTGGCATCTTTAAACCCCCTGGCTCCACCGGAACGCAGGTAGGTTTTTACATTACCCGGGCCTGCCAAATGCGCAGCCGCCAGAATACCTGACTCCGTAATGTAAACACCACCCATATTTTTTCCGACACATCTTTGTATATCTCTTCGAAGCACCCATTTATTCCTTGCCGTATTGGCTATAAAGGCACGCTCCTGCAATTCGGGATCATTCAGAAAATCGGAAGAATTATACACTCCGATAAGCTTCAGGGTAGAAGTTCCGAACTGGTACTTTCCCATATATCCCAGGTGATTGGTTACAAAATAATTTCCTCTGGACTCTTTGAAACCCAATGCTTCCTTAAAACCCACAAACGATTTCCCTAAAAAGGGAGGATGGATCACATTTACCGGTTCATCTACAGAGGGAACGGTTACCAATAACGGACCATTTACTTTGTACTTGTTATGGACCTTTACTTCCTTTGTTGACGTAAACCCCAAACTAATAAAGGTTAAAAGAATAATTAAAACAGAATATTTCAGTATATTCTTTCCCATTGAATTTTATTTCTTCGAGACTTACAAGGCCGGGGTATTAAACTCCGAATATCACATTAAAGTGATCAAAATCCCCGCTCGAAATTAGCGGGTGCAAATATACGACTTTTTTATTAAACTGAAAATCAAAGTGTTAAATTATTCTAAAAATCTGTTTTTCCTTTTTCCGCATTTTATTGTATTAAATATACGATAAAATTCCATAACCCGGCGGTTTTTTTATCTACGCACTTTTTGTCTGTTCAACCAGTTTACATATTCCCTTTTACTGGCATTATGCTGTGCTAATGTTTTGGAAAATTTATGATAACCCGGCTGGTTTATATCCGCTACAAAATAATAGTAATCGTGTTTTTCCGGGTTGAGCACTGCATCTATAGAAGATATATCGGGCATTGCTATGGGGCCCGGAGGTAATCCGGCATATTTGTAGGTGTTATACGGCGAGTCTATTTCCAGGTCCTTATACAGTACCCTTTTTATCACGGTGTCATAATCTCCGGTATGCTTTTTTAGTGCGTATATAACTGTCGGATCGGCCTGTAGCAGTATCTTTTTACGCAACCTGTTCAGATATACCCCGGCAACTCTTGGTCTTTCGTCCGCTTTAGCCGTTTCTTTCTGCACAATGGAGGCCAGTGTTATTACTTCTTCTTCCGAAAGGTTTTGTGCCCTTGCCCGGGCCAGTCGTTCTTCGTTCCAGAACCTGTTGTATTCTTTCAGCATCCTGCTGCGAAATTCTTTTGCCGACGTATTCCAGAAAAATTCATAACTATTAGGTATATAAAGTCCCAGCGCTTCCTCTTCTGTGAATTGTATACTATCCAGAAAAACCCTGTCCCTGAAAACCTCTACCAGCTCCACACTATCCGCCTCTATCTGTACAGCTATTCTGCCTGCAAGTTTCTCGAGGGACTCCTGGTTATTAAAGGACAGGCTAACAGGGGTGTTCCTGCTGCGAAGGGTATTTACAATATCGTTATTGCTCATCCCCTTTTTTATGACATATTTTCCTGCTTTAGGGCCGGCTATATATCCTTTTTTTTCAGCAACCTTCTCAAAAGTCCGAATGTTTTTCAACAGGGGTTCCAGCTGTTCCCTGACTTCCGGGAAATTTGCCCCGGTGGAAACATAGACATAGGCTTCGTTATTATTAAATGCGGTATTTGGGGCAAAAATAGCTGTATAAATGCGATATACAAACACCAATCCCAGAACAACTCCCAGGAGCAAAACAGCTACGATTATCTTTCGTATATACATGGGTATTATTTAATTTGGATCGTACCGGAGCGCTGGGCCCCGGTTTTATTTATGAATTATGGATTCTCTGATATAAAATTTCGTCTTTAAACTCACCTCCCGTAAAATTCCAGTCTTTTTTGACTCCTACCTCTTTAAAACCGAGATTGGAGAACAATTTAATACTGGCCGTATTATCTTTTGCTATATTGGCATATAACTGATGGATTCCCAAATGGGAAAAAGCATAGTCCATAAGAAGCTGCAGTGCCTCGGTACCGATGCCTTTATTCCTTCTTGAGATTTCCAATACCACAATTCCCACTCCTGCCCGCTTGTTCTTCGGGCAAAAATCAAAAAGGTCTATAAATCCCAGAAGTTTGTGATTAAAATCCGCTATGGCAAGGCGCAACTGCTTTACTTCATATATATCCTTATGACTGTTTTTAAGATATTCTTTAAGGATATAACGGGAATACGGCACCTGGGTCTCGCTTACTTCCCATATAGTTTCATCGTTCTCCAGCAGGTACAGGAAATCCAGGTCTTCGGGTTCCAGCGCCCTTAAAAAGATATTTTTCCCGGTAAGTGTCACCATAATTTATTTCCTATTTGTTATCAACGCTGTTCCAAAGGCTTTTGGGATATCTCCTAAAGCACATCTACTTCTCCCCGAAACACTCTTGTTGCAGGGCCTTCGAGGTACACATTTTCATATTTCCCATCCCGTTCTTCGAAAGAAACGGTCAGGATTCCTCCGGGAGTATCCAGTTTTACGGTATTTTCACTCGCTTTCCCCGTACGGTGCATGGCAATGGCCACTGCGGTCACACCTGTTCCGCAGGACAAGGTTTCATCTTCTACTCCCCTTTCATACGTCCTTACCTTAAACACATTATCTCCGGCCGGGCTTACAAAATTAATATTACTTCCTCCTTTTCCGTATTTACCATAACGCAGTTTTTCCCCGTTGGTCTTCACATCAAAATTATCGAGATCCTTTACCTCCTGTACGTGATGTGGGGAGCCTGTGTTGAGAAATACGTAGTTATCAAAAACTTTTATAGTGTCCACATCGGTCATTTGCAGACGCACCTTGCCATTTTTTATAGTAGCGTGATGCATTCCGTCAACCGCAATAAACCTTGCTCCTTCACCGACAATTTCGAGGAAATTGGCAAAAGCCACAATACATCTTCCCCCGTTACCGCACATCGTACTTTCCCCTCCGTCCGCATTGTAATATACCATCCGGAAATCGGCAGCCTCATCATTTTCAAGAAGTATCAAACCGTCAGCGCCTATGCCAAATTTTCGGTCACAAAGACTGGCAACCAGTTTGGTATCATTTTTGGGAAACTGTTGTTGACGGTTATCGATCATTACAAAATCGTTTCCCGTTCCCTGATATTTATAAAATATTAAGTGCATTCGTTCTTATTTAAATCAGTTGTCCGACGGTTTTCCTGTTATGGCAAATATACGATTTAACAGTTATTATACACCTGTTAAACTGCCGTTAAAGTTGAAATGTTAAAATAATAAACGCTTAAATTTGAATGTTAAAATTCCGTTTCGGAGCATCTGTTCCGAAATGGTTAAAGAACGAAAAACACTCGATTACTCCGGCAAAGAGCCTTGTGTCGTTGCAAAACAACCGGCAAGGGCCGGGAGATTCCAAGCCCCTTATCTTCGGCCGGATGGCAAAACAAAAATTATTGAATAACATTTGATAAATTATAAAATTAAAACCTATGAAAAAGTTTATCGGTTTACTTATCGTATCTGTCCTGGGAGGGATTCTTACTTTGGGAATGTACAAGACTTTTTTTGAAAAAGGTCAGGTAATTGTCGAGCATAAGGACAATACCCCGAATTTTGTAACCACCAGCTACAATCCGTCACCGTTGGCAGCTGCGGAAACAACGGATTTTACGGGAGCCGCAGAAAAAACAGTTCATGCCGTTGTGCACGTCACCAATAAAATAACCAGTAAAGGCCCCACCAGTCTCCAGGATCTTTTCTTCGGAAATGCCAGGGAACGCACACAGGTAGGTACCGGTTCCGGAGTTATCATATCTCCGGACGGTTATATCGTTACCAATAACCACGTTATTGACGGTGCCAGTGAATTATCGGTAACCCTGAACAACAACAAAACATATACTGCAGAGCTTATAGGGTCTGACTCTTCTACGGATATAGCGCTTATTAAAGTAGATACGGACGATGACCTGCCTTACCTTGCTTTCGGAGATTCCGACAATGCCAGGGTCGGGGAATGGGTACTTGCCGTCGGAAATCCTTTTAACCTTACTTCTACGGTAACGGCAGGTATTATCAGCGCCAAGTCCAGGGACCTGAGCGGCAGTAACAGACAGTCTTTCATACAGACCGATGCCGCCGTAAACCCCGGAAACAGCGGAGGCGCACTGGTAAATACTAACGGAGACCTCATTGGTATCAATACTGCTATTACATCGCGAACGGGAACATATATCGGTTACGCCTTTGCCGTACCGAGTAATATTGCCAAAAAAGTAGTGGAAGACCTACTGGAATACGGCAATGTACAAAAAGGACTTTTAGGCGTGTCCATACTTCCGAAAAATACTCCTTACGCTGTGGAAAAAGGACTTAATAACATTGAAGGTTTGTATATAGCCGGTGTAGAGGAAGAATCCGGGGCGGAGAAAGCAGGAATCCGCGAAGGCGATGTTATAAAGAGCGTAGACAATATAAAGGTTACCAAATTCGCCGATCTGACCGGGTATCTCAATTCCAAACGTCCCGGTGACATCATTAAAGTGGCCATAGACAGGGATGGCAATGTTAAGACCATTCCGGTAACCCTGAGCAAGGTAAACACATACACGTTGAACGAATTGGGAATGCAGGTAAAGAACATTTCCGAAAAGGACAGGAAGAAATTCAAAATAAAAGGCGGGGTTAAGATCACCCGTACCGCTCCTTACCTGAACAATGCTAACCTGGAAGGAAGAATACTTGTGGGGATAAACAGCAAGGAAATACAAAATGTTGAAGAGGCCAAACAGATCGCATCCGAGATAAACCCGAATGAAAGAAACGTTATGATTATCCTTAACGAAAAAGGTGAAGCGGAAAGGTATTTGTTCTAGAAAACACGTTTTAAACTTCTGATTTCCAATCCCAAATTCCATATAATTCTGTAGTGGAATTTGGGATTTTTTTAATTATAACGTAACGTGAGTTCGATTTAAGACAAGGCCAAATATGCTGGTTATAAGGTGCTTGAGTCAAAATAGTGCTATTACCTCGTCCCGATGGTTATCGGGAGCAGTCGAGAGGTTTTTGGGGATTAACTCCTATAAAAGAGGTCTCGACTGCGCTCGACCTGACAGGGATTAAGATAACCATCTGTTATTCTGTATGATATAAATCGAACTCACGTTATTTTAAATTCTCGCTAATTCCACCTTCCATTTTGTTCCGGGCAAGTTTATTTTTTAAAGGAGGAGACTTTATCATTTATAAATGACACTGCGGTTCCAAACGAAGCTATACCACAGAATATCAATATAGCTGCAATTGCTTTACCCACATTGGTCACCGGATAAAAATCTCCATATCCCACTGTTGTTATCGTTACATAACTCCACCACAATGCGTCTTCAGCCATTTTTATATTACCTATATCTTTTTCTACATATAACACTGCAGTGGTACAAAGCACCAGGGTAACAAAAGCTGTAAAGACTACGAACCCGTATAGCGAAGCCGATTTGTTTTTTCGTATAAAATCCACTAAGAGTTTTATTGACTTCATTATCCGCAGCACTCTGAAAACGCGAAATATCCGAATATAGCGCAACTCATGGATCACCGGAATGGACGACAATAAATCTAACCATCCAAGTCTTATGAAATAACTCTTCTTATCCTGTGCTTTGTGTAATTGATTAAAAAAATCCATGAGAAATATAAAACAGAGCGCATAATCAAAATAAGATATAAGGCGATAAACCTCAGATTCGGACGAAATAAAAAAAGTAACAGAGAGTAATAATATACTAAAAACCGAGAGTAAGGATATAACGATATTAGTTACACTCATAAGAAATTATTTTACAATATCCAGTTTGGCAAAGCGAAGGAGTAATTTTTTCAATTCCCCGTTATCGAATTTTATTTCCGCTTTCCGGTCATTTCCGGTTCCTTCGAGTTTAATAACCTGGCCGTTGCCGAAACGGGAATGGGCTACCCTGCTTCCTACGGAAAGATCGGAAGAGGTCGCATTTCCATTACCCACGGGACTTCCCAGGTCCGGTTTTATTTTTCGAAGCTTTCGAAGTTGATTTTCCGAAGGCCCTTTTTTATCCGGAGGTGTACTGCCTACCGGTTTGTTAAGTCGTAATTTGCTCTTGTCTACTTCCCCGAAAATATCCGCATCGATCATCGGTTTGTACCGGTAAGAAGAATCCAATGGCGGAGTAAGGTATTCCAGGAATTTCTCCTCGATCTCTTCTATAAACCTGCTCGGTTCGGCATCGATGAGTTTCCCCCAGCGATAACGGCTTTGGGTATACGTCAGGTAGGCCTGTTTTTCTGCCCGGGTAAGCGCCACATAAAACAGTCGTCTTTCTTCTTCGAGTTCGCTCCTGGTATTCATACTCATGGCGGACGGAAAAAGGTCTTCTTCCATCCCTACAATATAAACATAGGGAAATTCCAGTCCCTTTGCCAGGTGTATCGTCATCAGGGCAACCCGGTCATCGTCCGACGTATCATTGTCCAGGTCGGTAGCCAGGGCCACATCCTCCAGGAATTCCGCAATAGATCCCGTAGCGCCGTCTATTTCCTGTTGTCCTTCCACAAAATCCCGGATACCGTTAAGCAACTCTTCCACATTCTCCATACGGGCTATCCCTTCGGGAGTACCGTCTTTTTTGAATTCGAGCAGTATCCCGGTTTTCTTGGCTACGTGTTCGGAGAGCACAAAGGCGTCCGCACTCTGGGCGGTTACCTGGAAACTTTTGATCATGGTAACAAAATCCTGTAGTTTCCTGCGGGTGCCGGCATTGATCTTCAGGTCTATCTTATCGAGGTGCTCCATTACTTCAAAAACGGAACGCTTGTAATGATTGGCGGCAACGGTAAGTTTTTCCAGCGTGGTCTGCCCTATCCCCCTTGCCGGGAAATTGATCACCCTGTTCAATGCTTCTTCATCCTTAGGATTTATCACCAGGCGAAGGTATGAGAGTACGTCTTTGATTTCCTTACGCTGGTAAAAAGACAGGCCACCGTAAATGCGATACGGGATATCGCGTTTTCGCAAAGCATCTTCTATGGCCCGCGACTGGGAGTTGGTCCGGTACAGAACCGCAAACTGATTGTTACCCAGTTGATGCTGCATTTTGGTCTCAAAAATCGACCCGGCTACAAACCTGCCTTCTTCGGCATCCGTAATACTCCGGTTTACTTTTATCTTCCCTCCTTCTTCATTGGCCGTCCACACTACTTTATCCAGTCTCGTTTTATTCTTTTCGATCACGGAGTTGGCAGCTTCCACTATATTTTTTGTGGAGCGATAGTTCTGTTCCAGCCTATAGACCTTTACATCGTCATAATCGCGCTGAAAGTTCATAATATTATTGATGTTCGCACCGCGAAACGCGTATATACTCTGCGCATCGTCCCCTACCACACAAATATTCTGAAATTTGTCGCTCAAAGCCCTTACGATAAGGTACTGGGAATGGTTGGTATCCTGGTACTCATCTACCAGGATATAGCGGAACCGCTCCTGGTATTTGCCCAGTACTTCCGGAAAGCGGGTAAGCAGTTCATTGGTTTTCAGTAACAGGTCGTCAAAATCCATTGCACCTGCCTTAAAGCAACGCTCTACATAAGCCACGTAAATATCTCCCATTCTGGGTCTTTTGGCCATGGCATCGGCCTCAACCAGGTCCGGATTATTAAAATAAGCTTTTACGGTTATAAGACTGTTTTTATAAGACGAAATACGGCTTTGTACCTGTTTGTATTTATATACATCCTTGTCCAGCCCCATTTCCTTAATAATGGCATTGATGAGACGCTGGGAATCCTGCGTATCGTAAATGGTAAAATTGCTGGGGTATCCTAATTTATCGGCTTCAAAACGAAGTATTTTTGCAAATATGGAATGGAAGGTTCCCATCCATAAGTTTTTAGCCTCGCTATTCCCAACAATATCGGCAATTCGCTTCTTCATCTCGCGGGCAGCCTTATTGGTAAAGGTAAGGGACAGGATATTAAACGCATCCACGCCTTTACTCATCAGGTATGCTATCCGGTATGTAAGCACCCTTGTTTTACCCGATCCCGCTCCCGCAATTACCATTAAAGGGCCGTCCATGTGAAGTACGGGCGCCCGCTGTGCTTCATTTAGTTCCTGTAAGTACTTTTCCACTGTTGTTCGATCTTTTTCGAATGTATATGTCCGGCCGCAGTTTCTCTTCCCTTCCGGCTGTTGCCATAGGAATAATAAGACCGTTACCATCCGGAACGGATGGAATGACCATATTGAAAATCAAAGCGTGAAATTAATTATTATCCCCTTATTATGAAACTATTTTGCGTTCTTTTACGGAACAACGACAAATAATGGAAGTCAGATTTCCTGTTTCATAGGAAAAACGGGGAATAGAATCGAATTTTATTCGTTTCATAAAGAGTTAGAATCATGCGCTTAAGTACCTCCGGTTATCGGGGTTACTTTAGCTTCTGAAAAGATATGACCCTGGTTAATTGGTTATTTCGTTATTCAGGCAACACTTTAAAATTTAATACCGCAAAGCAATAACTAGACCACTTCCAGATCCACCGGCAGTTTATGTATCCGTTTGCCCGTAATTTTATAGATTGCATTGCACAATGCGGGAATAAAAGGAGGTACGGGAGGCTCTCCCACCCCGGTAGGTTTGGCATCGCTTTCTACGATATCGACGTGGATTTTTTGTGGGGATTGTGGCATACGAACGATCTGGTAGCTATCGAAATTATCCTGTACTACCTGTCCGTCCTTAACTGTAATGGCGCTGTTCAGTGCAAGGCTGGCCGCAAATTGTGAACCTCCTTCGAACTGGGAACGGATGCGGTCGGTATTCACAGCCTGACCGCAATCCAGTGCATAGTGTACATTGGGTATGGTTATATTATTGCGATCATCTATGGCAACTTCTACCACGCAGGCTACATAGGTAAGAAAACTGCGGTGTACGGCAAACCCCAGGGCGCGGCCTTCCGGCATTTCCCTGCCCCAGCCGGATTTTTCGGCTACACGTTCGATCACCCTGCGCAATCTCCCGGTTTCCCAGGGATAATCCTCTATATTTTCTCCGTAATTACCATATTCTCCCTGTGGCATTTCTTCGTTAAATGTAATACTGCGGTCCTCACCCAGCATATCCAGGGCGTTAGCTACGGGGTCCATTTTCCGGGCCTCTGCAATTTCATCGAGCATACTTCCCGAGGCAAACACATGGTGGATGTTACTTACCGAACGCAGCCATCCTATACGCACATGCGCTTTGGCATCGTGGGTCTCTACACGTATGGAAGGTACGTCATAGGGAAAATCCACGCATCCAAGCCCCATTTCTCCGTCCGAGGGCTGTACGGCACCGGCATCGGAAGTAGAACTTATGGATGGAAAGGAGGAGTGATGGTTCCACCCGCTCACTTTATTGTCCTTATCTATAACCGCCCGTACCCGCTGAGCACTCTGGGCGTGATAAAAATCGTGCTGAACATCGTCTTCTCTCGTCCACTGAACTTTTACCGGGAATCCGGACTTTTGGGAGAGCAAGGCTGCTTCCACAATAAAATCCGGTTTGGATTTACGGCCGAAACCTCCCCCGATAAGGGTTATATTAACTGTTACGCCTTTTACGTCCATTCCCAGTGCCTCCGCCACGGAATCCCGTGCCCATTGCGGGTGTTGTGAAGGCGCCCATATTTCGCATTTGCCGTCTTTCACCCTCGCCAAAGCAGCAGGGGGTTCTATGGTGCCATGGGCGTAAAACGGCGCCAGGTATGTTTTTTCTATGACCTTTGAAGCATTTTTGAGGGACTTGTCAAAATCTCCCCTTTCTCTTCTTACGGTACCTTTTTCTTTTGTTTTTTCCAGTAGTTCCTCCTGTTGTTTATCCGAATCGTAACCGGAATTCGGACCGAGATCCCATTCGATCTCCAGGGCTTTTCTCCCCTGCATCGCCGCCCATGTATTTTCGGCAATTACAGCCACGCCACTCAGGGGTTTGTTCAACTGCGGGGGTATTCCGGCTCCTTCGATAGTATGTACCTGCAGGACACCATCGATAGCCAAAGCGGCCTTATCATTCACAGATTTCACCTTACCTCCGACAACCGGACAGCGCTGAATAACCGCTATTTTCATTTCCGGTACTTTAGCGTCAGTACCATAAACGGCTTTACCGGTAACGATATCCTGAAGATCTATGATCGGGGTGTCTTTTCCTATTATCTTAAATTCCGAAGGGTCTTTTAATACAATTTCTTCCGGCTTGGGCATAGGTAATGCAGCCGCGAGATCTACCAGTTCTCCGAACCCTACGGATTTTCCGGAAGATCTGTGGATCACTTTTCCATTCTCGGTATCGCATTCACTTTCATCCACTTCCCATTTCCCGGCAGCGGCACGAATGAGCAACAATTTCGCCGTAGCTCCCGCTTCACGCATGGGTTTGTAGAACATCCGCACGGAAAATGATCCGTCAGTATTCTGGTTACCGTATTTCTCTTCGTCTCCTTCCGCCTGAACGATCTCGGCTTTTTCCCAGTCCGCTCCCAGCTCATCGGCAACGATAAGCGGCAGGGAGGTACGAATCCCTTGTCCCATTTCGGAACGGTGCGCCGTAATAATTACTTTTCCGTCAGAAGTGATCGTTAAATAAACATTGGCTTTAAGTTCTGTTATTTCTCCTCCCTTTTTACGATCGGAACAACTGAAATTAACACCAAGTATCAACCCTGTGGCAGCGAGCGAGCCGAGTTTGAGAAAATCCCTCCTTCCCGGCTTGTATATAATTGTCGTTTCTTTATCTTTTTCCGGAGATGTAGGTACAGATGATTTCATAAAGCTGGTATTTTAAAGGGGATTATTTTTCCGAAGCGGTATGTATGGCCGCTTTTATCCTGTTGTATGTACCACAACGGCAGAGATTACCCTGCATGGCACTGTCTATTTCTTCATCGGACGGCGACGGATTTTCCCGGAGAAGGGCCGCTGCCGACATGATCTGCCCGGTCTGGCAATACCCGCACTGGGGAACTACATGTTCCGCCCAGGCTTCTTGTAAGGGATGATCTCCGTTTTCCGACAATCCTTCTATAGTGGTGATCTCGGCAGACTGCACCGCAGAAACAGGAAGACTGCACGATCTTGTAGCAACGCCGTCGAAATGCACCGTACAGGCTCCACATAAAGCCTTTCCACACCCGAATTTTGTTCCTTTCATATCCAGTATATCCCGTAATACCCACAATAAAGGCATATCGGGCATTGCATCTATCTGGTGTTCCACGCCGTTAATCCGAATGGTATATTGTGCCATAACTTTTAAAGTTTGAAGTTGAAACTGATAAACCTGAACAGTTTAAAATTAATTATAAAATGTCAGTTACAGTAAACTGTATTGCAAATTTTAAGCAGGGACACAGCTATTTATACTTGTTCAAAATAAAAAAAGGAAGAATACGGGAATTGTTCGGGCCTTCTTCTTTATAGGGTAATCTTAATTATTGACTTTCCACTGATAACCTTCGTCTTCAAACAATTCTTTTCCCCATACGGGAAGCTCCGCTTTTATTCGTTCGACGATTTCATTACAGGCTTCGGTGGCTGCTTTCCGGTGTGGGGAAGACGTAAATATGAAGAGGCATATTTCTCCGGTCTTTACCGGCCCCAGGCTGTGGTAGACATGCATACAGGTAATGGGATATTTTTCGAAGGCCGACTCTCTTATTTCATGCATCTTTTCCAGTGCCATTTCTTCATAAGCCGTGTATTCGATGGCAGTCACCTTTTTGCCTTCCGCTTCATCGGCCCGGACTTGTCCCAGGAAAATACTATGGGCACCTATTTCGGTTTTACTACTGTGTTTTGCTATGCTTTCTCCTACAAAAGATGCCGGTATGGCTCCTTGCCGGAATATATTTTTAGGGGTACGTTTCATTTGGGTGTTATCGCGTTTATTATAAGGTAAGGTACCAGGACATTTGGTGTTTTTCATCCTCCGGAGAACGGGGGAAGAAGACACACTTCACTTCCATCTGCCAACAGGGTATTTTCCCGGACAATTTCTTTATCTATGGCTATGAGATATTTCATTCGTTTTAATACCGGGTATTTTTCTTCCAGCTTCCGGACCATAGTATCCGTATCCGGAATATCCTCCATTTGTACGAAAGAGTCCCCGAAAATGTCTGTCAACTGTCCGAAAACCAATATCTTCATTTTATATTTTTTAGGGTTAAGCTATTATTTTTTATTTTAATTCTCCCCGGTAATACCGGTATTAAAACTTTACGGATATTATCCGTATTCAGGCAATAAATGCACTTCTACCGTTTCGCCTTTTTCATATTCCTTCACACCTTCTCCTAACCGTATCAGACAATTGGCACCGGCAAAAGACCCCATTCTGAAGGATTCCTGACCGGAAAGCGGGGTTACTTCTCCATTGACATAGATTCCTTTTAAAAACTGTGTCAATGCGTGCTTTTTGGAAATTTCATTACTCAAGGGAGCATTTAGTGCTGCCAGTTGTTTTTCCTTCCCGGAAAGTTTTTGCAAAGCCGTCCATACATATTCATAAAAACAGGTAAGTACGGATGAGGGATTACCCGGTAATCCGAAAATAATTTTTTGTCCTTTGGTCCCGAAATAAAGAGGTTTTCCCGGTCGTTGCCTGAGTTTGTGGAATCTTTGCGTAATACCACACCCTGAAGCTGCTTCCACGACAAAATCATAATCTCCCACACTGACTCCCCCGGTAAGCAATACCACATCATGGCTTTCCATATATTCACCGAGTGTTATGGTCAGTTCATCCAGGTCATCCCTGGCGCTGCCAACGGATATATTTTTCATCCCCATTTCACGAAGTGCGGCTTTCAGCATAAACGAATTAGATTCGTAAATCTGCCCCGATTGAAGGGGTTTGCCGGGAGTCTGTAATTCGTTACCGGTAACAATAACAGCAACGGAAGGCCTGGGATATACTTTTACTTCGGTAATACCCACTCCGGACAAAAACCCTATTCCGGCCGGGGTAAGGACAGTACCTTTTGCAAGTGCCAGTTCATCTTTCCGTATTTCGGTACCCCTTTGCCTTATATTGCTTCCTTTTTTAAGTTCGGCATCTTTTATAAAAAGCCTGTCTCCTTCCCTCTCTGTTTTTTCCTGCATAATTACGGTATCCGCTCCTTCCGGTACCGGAGCACCCGTAAATATCCGCACTACCTTTCCGGAAGACATTCGATATGCCTCTGTCTGCCCTGCAGGGATTTCTCCATCTACCTGTAATGCTTCCCTGTTTTTCCAGTCGGCATAAACAATGGCATACCCATCCATAGCCGATTGATTAAAAGGGGGGATATCGCAGGCGGCATGTACATCTTCGGCAAGAATATGCCCAATAGCTTTGTCCGTATCCATAATTACGGGTACCAGGGGAGATACATGTTCTTTTATAATTTTTCTGGCTTCGGTTACCGAGATCATTCTGTTCGTTCTATATCCGTTTGATTTTTTTTACAGCTATCCTCCTATACTTATCATGCTCCGGTTATCTATTTTATCCCCGTCCAGTTTTTTAAAATCTTCGTCCATCTGGCCTCCGAGTCCTTTTGCTTTTCGCAATATATTTTCCCGGATCAGCGGCACAAGGTCTTCTCTCCTGCGCAATGCCGACAAAAGATCGGTTTCTCCTTTGGAGAACAGGCAGTTTTTCATTTTTCCGTCTGCCGTGAGTCTCATACGGTTACAGCCACTGCAAAAAGGGGCACTCATGGTGCTTATCACGGCAAAAGTTCCTTTATGCCCGGGGACCCGGTATTTTTTCGCTACATCATGAGGGCTCGCTGCCAGTCGCTCAAAACGGTATTCCGCGCCTATAGTCTCCAACATTTCCTCCCAGGTAAATACCTGGTTGCTTGTCCACTTATTACCGTTAAAGGGCATGAATTCAATAAAACGGACGTGCACCGGGGTGTCCTTGGTCCATTCTACGAAATCTGTTATCTCATTGTCATTCAACCCCTTCATCACTACGGCATTAATTTTCACATGGAACCCTCTTTCTATGGCCATGTTTATATTATCCAACGCCAGGCGGAACTGTTTTCTCCTGGTCATCCACAGGAATTTTTCCGTCTTCAGGGTATCCAGGCTGATGTTCAGCGACTTTACTCCTGCTTTTTCCAGGACATCGATATAACGGTGTAGAAGTGTAGCATTGGTAGTCATGGTAAGTGTTACGGGAAGTCGGGATAACCTCTTTAGTATTTCCCCCACATCCTTTCTGGCCAGTGGTTCTCCCCCGGTCAGCCTTATTTTATTCACCCCGAGATCAACAAAGGTCTTTGCTATATGCTCTATTTCATCCACCTGCATCAGCCTGGCTTCGGGGGTAAAGTCGTATTCTTCGTCGGGCATACAATAGAAGCACCTCAGGTTACATACGTCCGTAAGGGATATCCTGAGATAATCGTGTGTTCTGTTGTATGTGTCTTTTATCATTGAATTTTTTTATAATTTTTTGTCATCCTCTATCCACCTGTGATAGTCTTCCATAGTATCGATATCTATATGTCCCAGGGGAAATTCAACGGTTTCCGTACGATTTTCATATTTACGGATAATCCCTTTTGCTCCCTGTTCCCCGGTCAGATCCTTGAGTTCCGGAAAGATACTTCGGTGAAATACTGCCGGAACACCTTTGTTGTCCTTGTACCAACTGGCTACCACGGCGGCTCCGGTTTCTTCCCGTTTTTTCAACAAGGCTGTCAGAAGTCCCGAATTTACAAAAGGCTGGTCACATAACATAATTAATATCGCGTCTGTTTTGTTTCCGGTCTTTTTTACCAGGTATTCGGTACCCAGCGAAATACCGGAAGCCATACCTTTTTCGTACTCCGGATTCTCCAGGAATATTACTTTATTTCCTTTTATCCCGGACTTTATAATCCCTGCACTGGCACCGAGTATAACTACTATGTGTTCCGTTCCGGTACCGAGTGCTTCGTCTACCGCGTGTTGTAACAGGGTCTTCCCTTTGTACTCCAGCAACTGTTTCGGTTGCCCTAAACGGCTGGAACTTCCGGCAGCAAGGATGATAATAGCATGGGGGTTATTTCTCAAAAGATATGATTTATGTTTGATTTTCCGCCACCAATGTTTCTATAATATCAATAGCGTCCGAAGCCTTCTCCATCCGTGAGTTTATTATGGTCCCATCCTTATCAATTACCATATACCTAGGCACATAATGTATACTGTAATTATAAACAAAAGCTCCCTTAAATCCGCCTTCGGCATATAACTCTGTTCCGAAATCTCCGGGTTGTTTTCGGATATAATCATCCCATGCTTTCTTTGAGTTATCCACGGAGACCATCAACACCTTTACTTCCGGATTATCTTTATATTTCTCAGCCATGGCCATGACTTCCGGCCTTTGCTTTTTACACGGGCCGCACCAGGTTGTCCACACGTCAATAAACACAATACTTCCCGTAAAATCGGACAATTTTATTCTTTCACCGTTTATTTGCTCTGCTTCAAAATCATAAGCCTTCTCTCCGTTTCTGGTTAACAGGTAGGGTTCCGAAATTTCCCGAAGATCATTATAAAACCTGTTGGACTTTTCCTTTTGTAGTATATCCTTCAATACGGAAACACTGAATTTATCCAGATGTCTTTTCCATGGGCCGGAATGCTCTATCAATTCTTTGACATAACATAGTTTATACCAATCCCGTAATTCTTTATTAACGGTATTATCATTCACATAATCTAAAAACGATCCTATGCTCTCCGGGGAATCTTTTGTTCCAAGGTATTCTCTCATCAGTTTAAGCAATGCGAGATTATGATATCCTTTAAAAAAGGGATCATTATGATCTATTCGTTCTGTAAAATCGAAGATAGCGTCTCCCGGATCTATATCATTGAAAACAAGTCCGTAATAAAGCATAAAATTGTTTATTCTAACAGAGTTGTGTAGTTTAATCAAACCTGTTTCTTCCCCGGTAAGCTTATCTGCATAAACGTTAATGACACTATCTCTTTTCAAGCGAAAATCATCCAGTATCTTAACAACGGTATCTTTAGGAGTGTCTTTCCCCATCAAAATATTGAGGTTCTCGTTGAGAAACGGAAGTGTACTACCGGTAATATAATTCAGGAGGGAGTCACTTAAATTATTCGTGCGAAGCGTGGAATCTTTTTCTATAATGATATCCAGTTCTTTGCCAGGCGTCAAAAGTATATCATAATTTTTCTTATCGTCTTTGGTATATATCCTGGCTGTAACAGGATATTTCACAGCACTGTTTATATTAACGTGTTTATCTCCGGGAGAAAGAACTGCAAGGTACTTATCTCCTTCGGCCGGCACCTGTGATATATATATACTGTCTATTTGTGTATTTCCGGTAACAGAATTAACGACAATACCCTTCGGCTTTTCCCGCTGGCAGGAAAACAGAATCAGGCTTAAAGTAATAATAAATAACACTTTAGGCATTTACATTTATTTTATCCGTTAGTTCTGTGCCTTTACTTTCGTGGATACTTCCTTTGTTATCCCTGAGATATGTTCCCGGTTTCCCGGAAAAAACAGCTTTTATTTCCGAGATTGCGGAAAGTGCTATTTCTTCGGATGTCTCCGCTCCTATGTCCAGTCCCACAGGGCTGAAAACATTTGCCGGAACAGCATCTATTTCCATTCCTTCTTTCCGGAGCTCCTCCAGTATACGTTCCCGTTTTTTTTGTGGTCCGAGCATGCCTATATACGAAATATTTTCCTGCAATAATCTTCTCATCAATATCTTATCGTAATTATAATTATGCGTCATCAATAATACGGCTGTACGGTCGTCTGTTTTTATAGTATCCAATACTTTTTCCGGCTCACCGATGACAATATTACACGAAGAAAAACGCTGTTTGTTGGCATAATTGGGCCTTCCATCCATGAGGGTTACCTCCCACCCGAGTATATTTGCCATTTCTACCACGGGAAAAATATCGTTACCCGCCCCGGCGATGAGCAGGGTTATTTCCGGGGGAATATATTGTATGAAAGCGGCTATTTCTCCTTGTTCCGTCTGATATTTTCTGAAAACAGAATACCCGTTCTTCAAAACATCCATACTCTCCTGTAACAACGTTGCCTGGGGAAGTATTCCATCTAATTCGCCGGAGGATCCTCCTTCTTTTAAAAGCAAACGGGTTCCTTGTATACCGCTTCTGTGATCTTCCAAAGAGAAAAGCGTTACCAGAACGGCAGGGTACCTGTCTTTTTGCAGCTTCCTCAAAAATTCTACGGGATTGGGTGAAGCCGAACCGGGCAGGGGTTCGATCAGTACGCGTATGATGCCATTACACCCCAAACCTACTCCCAGGACGGCATCATCTTCGTTCGAGGTATCATAAATTACTAACATGGGGTAATCCTGCATGATGACCAATAGCGACTTACGCAGTGCATCTCCTTCCAGACAGCCCCCACTTATAGCTCCTGTAAGTTCACCGTCTTCGGTAATAAGCATCCTGGCACCGGGACGGCGATAAGACGATCCTTCCACATGTACCACCGTAGCCAGGGCGGTTCTTTTTCCTTGTTCTGCTGCCTGGTCGCAGGCTTCTGTTATTTGCCGTATTTCTTTTGCTAAACTCAATGATCCGTTTTTTTAATTCATTATCGACACTCAACAGGAATTAGCCCTTTGTTATTTCCAATTGTCTTTTTCTTCTTTCTCTTACTGCTTTTATTATGGTTTCCGCAGCAAAGCGGGCTTCTTCTTCGGTCGTAAACCTTCCGAGACTTATACGCAGGGAATTCCCGGCCTGTTCGGCTGACATTCCCATGGCCCGGAGAACATGGGAAGGGGTGTGTACATTTCCTGAACATGCGCTTCCCCGGCTCACGGCAATATCCATGGCAAGGGACAATATAAAGCTTTCTCCTTCTATTCCGTCAATGGAAATATTGGTAACATGGGAAAGCCTGTTCCCCGTATCACCGTTAACTGCAATCCCGTTTTCGGTAAGCAATATATCTTCCATTATATTACGAAGCCGCTCCAAACGAGCGGTTTCCGTCCCCATCTGTCTGTAACATATTTCCGCAGCTTTTCCGAATCCTACAATTCCCGGTACGTTTAACGTACCGCTACGAAACCCTTTTTCATGTTTCCCGCCGTGAAGCAACGGGGATATTTTTTTCCTGGCCTCTTCGTTCATATACAAAGCCCCTACTCCTTTGGGTCCGTATATTTTATGAGATGAAAATGCCAGCAGGTCTATATTATCCTCCGGTACATTTACCGGGATCTTACCTACGGCCTGGGTAGCATCGCAAACGAAAAGGATACGGTGTTTTTTAGCTATCTCTCCTATTTGTCTTACCGGGTGAATAAGTCCTGTTTCGTTATTGGCGTACATCAGTACCACGGCTATGGTTTCCTGCCTGATCTCTCTTTCCAATTCCTGCAGATCGATATTCCCGAAAGCGTCTACTCCCAGGTATGTTACCTCACAGTCTTTTTTTTCGAGATACCGGCAGGTATCCAACACGGCTTCGTGTTCGGTCCGGGCGGTTATGATATGATTTTTATGAGGATTATCTGTATTCGCAATACTTTTTAATGCAAGGTTCAGTGCTTCCGTGGCCCCTGAAGTAAAAACCACACCGGAGGAGGGCGCCCCTATAAGGCGTGCTACTTTCTTTCGGGCGAATTCTATCGCTTCATTCGCTTCCCAGCCATACCCGTGATCCCTGCTGGCCGTATTGCCGAAATGTTCTGAAAAATATGGGATCATAGCATCCACAACGCCGGAATCGCAAGGGGTGGTGGCATTATAATCGAGATATACGGGCTTTTTGAGCATTTACTATAGTTTTCCTGATATGAATAAGTCCCTGGTTTTCCGTAAACTATTGCATACTGCGGCCATTATTGCAAGTCCACTTATGACATGAATACCTCCTGTGGCAATATTGAGGTCTGATACAATCATGACAGGTACTTACGGAAACCCGGGATTCTGTACTCACTAAATATATAGTTTATTTTCGGCTTAATCAACCCTTACGGACTTCGAAAGAGATAACATGACTACTTTTATCATATTTTTAACACCTTTCCGGAGGGTGCCTTTGTTTCCGCGCTTTTCAGTTTTCTTCTTCCACTTCCATCTGAAACTCTTCGCGATCTGCTTTCATTAGTATATCCAGTTCCTGCATTTTTTCGCGTACAGCTACGATATATTCTTCATTGTTCCGTATACTGGAAAGATATTTAAGTGTTTTTTCATCGTGAATAAAAAAAGTCTTTGCCGCTCTTACGGCTTCATGTCTTTTATGGCCTAGTATTTTAAGGGCATCCACTCCAAGCCGGAGACTGGTATCCAGGCTTTCCCTGTATATATGCATCATTCCGGCATTCATCTGGCTATATGCCTCGTTCCTGTCTTTTGCACGGACAAGCATATAGAGATGCGGAAAATGTTTTTTAACGGTTTCTATAAGGACCTTACGTTTCTCTTCATCTCCTATAGCTATAATCAGGATTTCCGCTTTTTTGGCCCCGGCAATTTCCAGGAGATCGTGTCTGGTAGCGTCTCCGAAGTAGACTTTAAGCCCTACTTTTCTCAGAAAATCTACATTGTCGCTGTCGTAATCCAGTACGGTAACGGGGATATTATGTGCCTGTAAAAAACGGCCCACCGTATTTCCGAAATGTCCGTAGCCGGCAATAATCACAGCATTCTCCTCTTCCTCTACATCGTTATAATCCTTATTTTTATCCTCGGTGCTAACGGAACACAAACTGGTAAGGATAAATTTTTCGTTAAACATCATAAGCAACGGCGTACATGCCATGGAAATGGCAACGGTAGCCATCATAAGGGAATTTAATTCTTCGGAAAGTATCCCTTCTCCGAGACTGAAGCTGAGCAGCACAAAAGCAAACTCTCCTACCTGGGCAAGGCCGAGACTGAAAATAAAGTTCTGTGCATTCCGGATATTGAATATTTTCCCCAGGAGAAGCAACACAGCCGCTTTAAGGACAATAACCCCCAGTACCATCCCGGTAATTGTCCAGGGCTGTTGTACTACCAGTTGAAAATCGATGGTAGATCCTACGGTCATAAAAAAAAGTCCTAATAGTAATCCTTTAAACGGGTCTATAGCGCTTTCGAGTTCATGCCTGTATTCGCTGTTGGCCAGCAATACTCCTCCCAGGAAGGCTCCTAAGGCGGGACTAAGCCCTACGAGGTGCATAAGCAATGCTATGCCTACAACGAGGAGCAGGGCTATAGCAGTAAACATTTCACGCAGATGTGTCCTTGCTATAGCCCGGAATACGGGATACAGCAGGTATTTACCCGCTAAAATAATGATAGTTACGGCTCCTATCACGGCCAGGGTTTGCCCCCATCCGGGGAGATGTCCTATAAGTGTTGTTTCGTCGCTGGTAGTATTTCCCCCGTTTACGGACAATAATGGTAAAATGGCAAGGATAGGTATAATTGCCACATCCTGAAACAGAAGCACGGCAAATGCGCTCCGTCCCGCCATGGTCTTGTTCCAGCCTTTTTCTTCCAGTATCTGCAGTACTATGGCGGTGGACGACATCGATATGATCATCCCCAGGGTAAGGGAAACCTGCCAGGAATATCCGAGCAGGTTACAAATGATAAAAACCAGCAAGGATGTACAGAGCATCTGGGCTCCTCCCAGGCCTATGATACGACGTCTCAAGCGCCATAAGCGCAAAGGTTCGAGTTCAAGGCCAATAACAAAAAGCATCATGACTACTCCGAATTCGGCAAAATGCATGACATCCTGGCTTTCCTCTCCCACCAGCTTCAGAAAAGACGGTCCGACTATTATCCCGGCAAGCAGGTAACCCAATACGGACCCCAGTTTAAAATACTGGGCTATAGGGACCATAATAACGGCCCCGGCAAGATATATAAAGGCCTGAATAAAAAAAGATTCGTGCATCGGCTACTTGTTGGTTTGTAATTATACCTGTTTTCTTTATTTCCGGGGACTAAAAATATCCCGAAAGAGAATTCTAAATTACAAATAAAAAAGGAAAGATCTCCACCTTTCCTTTTCCCTAAAACCAAAGCAAGTAACCGATAGAATTAACGGTAATATTTGCTTTATAATCTCTTTTTTTAGTACACGACAAAATCAGATTTTGGCACTATTTATCGGAAAATCAGTTTTACCCTAGCCCTAAAGGGAACCCGATTTTCCTCGTCCCGATTTTCCTCGGGATCTCCCTTTAGGGCCGGGGTCAAATCCCGAAAGCTTTCGGGAGAGGAAAATCCTGCGAAATTGAATTTTGTCGTGTACTAAAAATCTCTTTATATTTTATCCGTCCACAAAATCCTGGTAGATAATACTGGTGACTTTCCATATTTCTATGATCTCTCCACGTATCATACTCACGTTTCCGGGTATTAATTTATGATTATTTGTTATGACATGGATCATGGACTTATCGTTTTCGTCTTTTTCTACCTGACCTATGAATATTCCCTGTTCACGGTTGACCAGAACATATGTTTTGCCCGTGGCAAAGGTCTCCGTAATTTCAACCGGTTCCCCGACAACATAAGATATTCCCTTAAAGGTCACGGAAGATGACATATCGGTAGTCTGAAAGGCCCTGGCGTTTTCGGCAGAAGAAAAGGGAAAACGGTATCTGGGTAAACTGCCGAGAAAATTTCTATCCTGTCTTTGTGAAACATATTGGTATTGTAACTCCCTCGGGACGGCAATAATATATCTTCCGGAATCAGGTTCGAACACATTGTTAGAGAATAATTTATTCATATCCAGCTTGTGGTGTTTGCCCATGGCAACCAGCCTGCTATAATCCAGACTATTCCTTTTTTTCCACGTGGATATGGTGTTAGCTCTCACCCCGAGCACGTCTGATAATTCTTTATTTGTCCGAAGATTCAGAATTTCTTTCAGATTCTTCAAAACCTCCTTTACACTGAGCTCTTCTTTCCCTGGAACTGTGTTATTTCTTTTTTTGGTTCGGTTGTTTGTTTCCTCTCTCTTCATCTTTTCTATGCATTTAGCAAATACTACGCACAGTAACCAAATCATGGGGGTGGGGCCATTGTTCGTAGTTTAACGAATATTATTAAATCTTATTTCAATTCACTTCATATTTTTATCCGCTATAACAGTCTGTAAAAGTACGTTAGCCTTAATTTTATCCTTATTTTTTTAGTACATGACAAAATTCGATCTGGGTGGATTTTCAGGCTATATCCGATATCTCAGAAAGTCCGGATGCTCTATCTTTTTAGTGAACTCATCTTGACTTTTCTAATTGGCTGCAAAATGATCTTTTTACTCCAGATTTCGCCTTTTTCTTGCTCCGTAGCTATGGCTATGCAGCGCAAAAAAGCCTGCATCTGAAGCAAAAAACTCTATTTCCTGCCTGCCGGCAGGTTTGCTTCAATCACAAAAGTCAAGATGAGTTCAGTAATAATCAAAACCCGTATTATAATGACTGTAAAAAAATATAAAACCCTTAAAAAAATATTTCCACCTGCCAGAATATATTGATAAGGACAAAAGATTATCCTGAAAGCCCGTATTCCGGGAACTTAAAAAACGAATACAAAATTACATTTGGATCAGTATAAATTCACTTCTCCTGTTTTGCTGATGTTGTTCTGCAGTACACGGTACGCCATTTGCACAGGAATTTATAAGTTCGGTTTCCCCATATCCTTTACCACTGATCCGATCGGGAGAAATACCTCCTTTATTCCGTATATAATTTACTGTTGCTTTGGCCCTTCTTTCGGAAAGTGCCATGTTATAAGCATCACTTCCGCGACTATCGGTATGTGAACGTACTTCTACGACCAGGTCGGGATACTGTTTCATCACCTCAATAACCTTGCCAAGTTCTATCTCGGATACTTTTCGTATTCCCGAGCCGTCAAAATCGAAATAGATGGGTTTCAGTCCGAGTTTTTCAGTTAGATCATCACCTGTGGTTACCTTTACACCGTCTCTGACCAGATCTATCACTACGTTTCTGTTTTCACCGTTTTCGAGTTCGTTTACCCAATGTTCCCGGCTTTGATATTCTTCTTTGCCTGCTCTTAAATTATAGTTGGTAAAAGGCCATACGGGAATACAGAAATTCCCGGAAACATCGGTCAGGACCTCGTTTAACATTTCATTATCCCGGTCATAAAGTGTCACTTTTGCATCGGACAAAGGTTCTTTTGTTATGCTATCCCTGACCAATCCGCAAAGGGTTGCCTTCGGATTAAGAGGTTCTTTTTCGGATATGGCATAGATATTATCAAAGCCGGTTTCCTGTTCCCGGTTCGAGGACAAAAACCCCTTTCCGTCACTACGCATGATAAAAGCAAAATCATCCACCGGGGAGTTTACCGGGCTTCCCAGGTTTACGATCCTGTAACGACCGAAAGGGTCGCGGATAGCTGTAAATATATCGAGTCCACCCAAACCATTATGCCCGTTGGAAGCAAAATAGAGCCTGTCGTTTTCATCTATAAAGGG
The DNA here is from genome assembly GCF_052983315.1 of Sinomicrobium endophyticum. Lineage (NCBI taxonomy): Bacteria > Pseudomonadati > Bacteroidota > Flavobacteriia > Flavobacteriales > Flavobacteriaceae > Sinomicrobium > Sinomicrobium endophyticum. Next base: position 7,574 of record NZ_JBRKIS010000010.1, on the reverse strand, counting down.
GAAAGTCTCCTTCCCGGGGGTGTTTATATCCGTTCCAAGGTTTTCTACAGGCCCCAGCTTGCCATTATCCAGTATTTCCGTAACAAAGATATCGGTATTTCCAAGGGTTCCGGGGCGTTCGGAAACGAAATAAAGGCGTTTGTCGTCCGGGCTTAATGCCGGGTGGGCCGTGGAATACGCATCGTCGTTTATGGAAAGGTCTTCTATATTCCCCCACTCCCCGTCTGCATAGGTAGCCCTGTATATTTTCAAGTGGTTTGTACCGTCTTCGGATTTACGGAATTCTCCTTTCCGGTAATTATTCCGCGTAAAGTACATGGTTTTCTTGTCTTTTGTCACCACCGCTGTAGTCTGGTGATATCTGGAATTCACCTCTCCTTTTAATTTTTTCGGTTCCGTAAGCGTTCCGGTACTGTCTATAGTCGAGGTATACAGTTTGAGAAAGGGCATTTGGTTCCACTTATGGGTTCTTTTTACAAAGATTCCCGTATCCCTGGCCGAAGCGAATATTACCTGGTCCTTACCGTAAAAACCGGTTCCGAAATCGGCATATCCGGTATTGATTCCCGCATCGGTTAAAACATAGCGGGGCGATCCGTTTTCCAGGGTTTCCGCAATATGGAGCAGCTTTGCATTATCTTCTTTCGGGTGACCTACAAGGTTGTAAAATTTATCTAAAACCTTATCCGCTTCCCCGTACTTTTCATCTGCTTTAAGGCACTGGGCATACCGGTAATAATATTCCGGTTCTGTTTCTCCTTCGTAAGACATCATTTTCCTGTAATACGGCAGGGCTTCCGCATAACGGGCGTTAAAATAATAAGCATCGGCCAGTTTACCGTACAGGTCTTTGGATTCATAACCATTCTCCAGAAGTCTCTCGTATAATTCACTGGAACGTATATAGGCAAACTTGTCATGATCTTTATCCGCACGGGCTTTTTTGGCCTCCTGGGCGAACAGGGAATTGCACAGGAAAAGAAGAAATGCTATGTGTAGTATTTTGTTCATTGTATGTTATCGCTTAGGTTAGAAAAATCTCGGGGAAACCATTCGGTTCCGGGATGAGGAAATAAATTCGAACCGGACAAATATTTCATGTGTCCCAGAATTGTAATTTCCTAATCGCGTGGTATCATAGTCGTAAGCATATCCCAAATGCAGCCCTTCGGTGATACTAAAACCTGCCAGAAAGCTCACGCTGGCATCCCAGCGATATGCGGCTCCAAGGGTAAAATTGTCATTGAACAGGAAATTAGCCGAAACATCCACTCCCAGAGGGGCACCGCTTACTGCTTTGACCAGGGCTGCCGGTTTGAATTTTAGCATGGGGTTAAGATCAAAAACGTATCCCCCTATTAGATAGAAATGCATTTTTTCCTTGGCTACGGACTGCTGGATATCATCGTAGAAACTGGTTTCCAGCAAGGCGGGAACCGATAGTCCTACATACCAGTTACTGGAATGCAAATAGGCTCCTGCACCAATGTTCGGCGAAAATTTGCTCAGTCTTCCGGTTAGCTGCGGGTCTCCTTCGTCATGGATATTCAGTTTATCGTAGTTTATATCCAGGAAACTTCCCCCGGCCATAACTCCCAGGTTCAGCCAGGTATCGTAATCCAGTTGCAATTTATAGGAAAAACTGGCATTGACATATGTATCCCTGGACGGACCTATTTCATCATTAATGATGGACAATCCCAACCCATGCCCCTGGTAACTGATCGGGGAATGTATGGAAAACTGGGCTGTTTTAGGCGCTCCTTCCAGGCCTACCCATTGCTGTCTGTATAAGCCCAGCATACTGGTAGCTCCCCTGGTACCGGCGTAACCGGGGTTTACACTTATAGTGTTGTACATATACTGTGTATACTGGGGTTCTTGTTGCGCGAAACCTATCCAGGAGCCGAATAATCCCAATATCAAAAATATCTTCTTCATCTGTCTTGTTTTTTACTGCTTCATTTTCCGGAAGTCTAAAACTTGTTATTCCCCCTTCTATACTACATGGGCAGGATTAATTGATATACAAATACCCTGATTTATCTCTCAATATGTTGTTGTCGTTATACTTCAGGATGTAGAAATACGTACCGGAAGGCAATAACCTGCCTTTGTTTATCGTAGCACGTCCATGCGAATACCCGTCAAAACGGACGTTGGTATTATTGTATCCCTTCGCTTCGTATATCTTTACACCCCACCGGTTGTAGATCTCCACAGTATTTTCCGGGTATTTTTCCAGACCTTTTATATAGAAAAAGTCGTTCCTGCCATCCCCGTTGGGAGACACCCCGTTATAGATCACCAGGCCGCTGTCCGGCTCTTCTTCTGTCATTACTTTGGCAAAAGTGAATATACCATAGCCGGATACCGCCGTAGTCACCGTCTTTTCATCGCGGTTTTCCACACCTCCTTCGTCTTTCCATCTTTTATGGACAGCATCCCAGCGTACAATGTGTATGGCTTTACCGTCTTCTTCGTTTAAAATATCCGATGGCGTGGTCTCTTCATTCCACGTAAGGGTAAGGACTATACCGGATGTTCCGTTAGTCCGGTTTATCTCCCAATATTCCGTATCATCTATCCGTTCTATGTTGTTTTCCTTATCGGAATGCGCATAGAGTGTATTGGAATTTTTCAGGATATATTGCGAAGTAAAATGGTCGTCCGTATCGGATGGTTCTGACATCGATGCCCTTCGGTAATAACCTCCGTCCCCTATGGGATAATCAAAGGCTTCGTCACCTATTTTACGTACCTGCCCGTCTACAAAACTGATATCGGAAACCTGTTCGTGGAAGGCACCCTGCTGAAAAGTGACCAATCCACCATAGATATCGCCGTCTACAATACCGTCCTGAAACTGGGCCTTTCCGGAGATACCGATATCTCCGGAAAGGTGAAAGGCGGGTTGGGTAGACGGATTGTCAAAAAGTACATGGAAAAAATCCGAAGGCATCTCCCCTGTTATGGACTGTGCCCCGTAAAGTCCCTTGAAAAGTGTGATTCCGGTCTTTGTTCCGGGGGTAAAGCTTACCAGGCCATCGTTGTTAAAGTTTCCGTATATGTAGAATTCTCCGTCGTTGCTTACTGTTCCGCTTTCCCTGTTGTCAAAATCTTCCATAGTGGATAGCTGGGTTCCGGGAGCAACGGACAGTTCTCCGGTGTTAACGGTTTGTGCGGAAACCTGGCATACCTGCAACAAAAGGACCAAGACCCCAATAATTTTTATGTGTATATCTTTATTCATATCCTTATTGTTTAGCTTTTGAGGGAAGCATGGGGTTGGTGATTACCATACATTTCTTCAGGATAGTCTCTAATTGCAAATAACATCCCGGTTCCATTCCCGGTATAACTGCATAGAAACGGGTAACTGTAGTTCCATCATTATTAGCCGGAAAATCTCCCGTTACTTCCTGCGAACCTGTTTCTCCCGGGATACCGTCGTAAAATATAGTCCCTGACGGATAAACATCGGTAACCGTTATTCCCGGAACGCTTCCTCCTTTACAAAAAGATGTAAAACGTTTAAATCCTTCCTCGGTAACATCCGGACATGTAACACCGGCTATGTTTATCGTCGATACAAAATCACCATATACCGGTCCGTAGCAGTCGCCAGAAGCGTATTCCCTGATAAATTCGGTATTCAATGGCGTACCTGAAGTGGCGCCTGCGCCTGTTATTTGTCCATTGATGGGAATGGTCAGTCCACAGCCACCTGCGGAGGTGGTCAGCAACGTACAATTATCTGTTATGCGAATCTTGTACCTGAGTTTGCCCAATAGTTCATCCGGAGTACTTCCTAATGGTATGGTACCAATATCCCATATGATTTTACCACCTGGAGTTTCATTGGGATCGTTACTATAAGAGTGCTCCCAGGTAATGGTTCCTCCGAGCGTTTCTGCCGAAGCCTCCACAAAATGTACATTGGGCGGAAGAGGTATCTCTACCCTGGCATTATTGATCGCTTCGGTTCCCCGGTTGTATATGGAAAGGTCAAACTCTATTTCTTGTCCCGGGTCTACAACACCGTCATGGATTATGCCCGTATCCGTAGGCGTATTTACCCCATCTACTTCCGGTACATAAGCGTCTACGGCAAAAACAATGTTATAAATAATATAGGTATCCTGGGTAGTCCCATAACGAAACCGGGTAGATGACTGGCTATTTGCAATAATTTGATTACTATTATTATTCAGATCAAACATACTGATATCGATACCCGTATTGTTTAACAGATCAGGATTCCTGGAATTTCCCCCGGTGTATATGGAAGAGTTAAAAAAGTTATTGGTCGTATTACCTCCATGGCTTAAATATATCCAATTGGAATTGGCCGCATTTCTGATCTGAAAATAATCTCCCGGAATACCAACATCCCCTTCACCTGCCATCATACCTATTGTTACAGCTACGTCTCCATTCTGTGCAGCTTTAAATCCAGATACAGGTAATTCATGATTACCTGTTCCGCCTGCCACATAGCCATGTCCGTCAAATACTGTAATATCCCGCCATTTCATGGCAGGATTTTTATAAACAACGACCAGTCCCCAGCCACCATAATAACCGGTTCCTCCCCCGTTCCCTTCCCGGAGGGCCATATCTGCCACAAAGTATTCACCCGCTCCATTCTCTCTCACATAATCGGTCACATCGGCATAGGCAGAATACATATAATCATGGGAAGTAGTTGGATAATAAATATCATTCTGCCCCGCAGTAACTTCCTGGTAGGTGCCCCCTGCTTTTTTTAACTTGACCTTTCGCTTATCCAATTGTTTTCCTCCAACTGTAAACGTATTGGAACTACTTCCATTATGTGCTCTTCCCGACCAATATAACCCTGCATAAATAATTTCGGAGCACTCTTCTTCTCCTTCCAGAATGAGTGTGGCCGACGAGGAGTTAAGTGTATTTTGGTCTCCGTCGATATCCACATATCTCATATCAGTATTACTGTTATTAGTAAAATCAGAATAATTTACCAATGTCATATTCGTATTACCGATCATAGTGAAATCACCCTGCAGGTTGTAATTGGTTACATTCGTATACGGTGCGGGAGCCTTGTCCGATATTCTGGGTTCAAAAGGCACGATAACCTGGGCAAAACCCGAAAAACCGGCCGTAAACAAAAACAGGAGGCAAACAACCCGTAAAGTAGTTTTTAACGATTTAATCTTATAAAAATCTGTTTTCATAGAATCGGGGTTTTAGTTTGCTGCTTCCAATGTCTCAAACAGGATTTCTACTCCGTTCTCCCCTGTATCGGAAGATTGTAGTGAACGGATCAGACCGGTTACGAGATTCTCATTTAACGGTTGATAACTCCTGATAAGAATGTAGCGAAGATTTTGAAACATTACCAGATCATCTTCCGCTATACCAATATTTCCATTATTGTTCCAATTGATAATCAGCAATTGTGCAGAATTGAAATCTTTAGTATGCCTGGAATTCTTCAATTCGGGCAACAAAGAGACATCTTCAAACTCCACTACTTCGACCCCTCCTTCTTTATTCCATATATATAGGGGTTCCCTTTCTTTTGTAAAGGACAGTTTGTAAGGTGTTCCTGCCTTCAGGTATTCCAAATCCCTGGCTTCCTGTTTACCGGAAGTACTTTGCTTCTTTTCCAAAGAAACTATTTTGGTATTCTGGGCCTCCCCTTTCCACAGAAAGCACAGAAATACAATGGTTGCGATATATGTTATTTTTTTCATCTTTCAATCCTATTTCACTTCAAATACAATATTCATAAAACTTGCTAAAGATATCTCCGCATCTGCCTTGACAGTATAGGTTAATATCCCTGTATCGCTTACCGAAACACTTTCAAATACATCAGCATCGAAATACGTTATATAATAGTTCAATTCTCCTACAGGTAACACAGGTAAAGTAGCAGTGCCGGATGCCGGGTTCTTGGCCATAGGACTTCCAAACTGGTTACTGTACATGCTATATAAATCAAGTGTTTGCGGAGTACTTCTGACTTCTGTGGGTACTGCTACCGACGGCATGTAAAAGAACTTGGGCATAACGGCTTTTATCGCTGTAATTTCACCTTCTTCATCTGTATAATTAATACTGCCGTTATCGCCGGCTTCTAAAATGGTTAGTGTTTCGTTAGCCTGTACCAGTTCTTCAAAATTGATAGTCTGGGTGTTTCCGGACTCATCGATATACGTAAACTGGTCACCATCGTAATACACATTACCGCCGATGTTCTTGATGATCTCTTCTAAAGTATTGTAGACGTTTTCATTGTTGACGATCTCCTCAAACTGATTGATCACATCTGCAGGTACATTGATCGTGGTTACCGTACCATCTTCAGAAGTGTAGGTATAGGTGCCGTTTTCATTATCTACCAAGGTCGTTACCGTTTCGTTAGCCTGTACCAGTTCTTCAAAGTTGATCGTCTGGGTATCCCCGTTCTCATCCAGGTAGGTAAACTGGTCACCATCGTAATACACATTACCGCCGATGTTCTTGATAATCTCTTCTAAAGTGTTATAGACATTCTCATTGTTGACGATCTCCTCAAACTGATTGATCACATCTGCAGGTACGTTGATGATAGTCTCTGTTCCATCTTCAGAAGTATAGGTGTAGGTACCGTTGGCATTGTCTACCAAAGTAGTTACCGTTTCATTAGCCTGTACTAACTCCTCAAAGTTGATAGTTTGGGTATCTCCATTCTCATCCAAATAAGTGAACTGATCACCGTCGTAGTATACGTTCCCGCCGATGTTCTTGATCAGGTTTTCGATAGCGTTGAAAATATCTCCTTCGTTGGTGATATTTTCCACAACGCTGGAAGGTACATCTACTGTAATGGTATCTCCATTGGCATTGGTGAAAGTATACGTGCCATCTCCGTTGTCTACCATTGCAGTCGTGTTGGCATCAAAGACAACATCAATACCTTCTTCATTTTTATAGGTAAATGTTCCGTCCTGGTTGTCTACCAAGGTAGTTACCGTTTCATTGGCCTGTACCAACTCTTCAAAGTTGATGATTTGAGTATCTCCATTCTCATCCAGGTAGGTAAACTGATCACCATCGTAATACACATTACCGCCGATGTTCTTGATGATCTCTTCTAAAGTGTTGTAGACGTTTTCATTATTAACAATCTCTTCAAACTGGTTGATCACATCTGCAGGTACGTTGATCGTGGTTACCGTACCATCTTCGGAAGTATAGGTGTAGGTCCCGTCTTCATTGTTCACCAATGTGGTTACAGTCTCATTAGCCTGTACCAACTCTTCAAAGTTGATGGTTTGAGTATCCCCGTTCTCATCCAAATAAGTGAACTGATCACCATCGTAATATACATTACCGCCGATGTTCTTAATCAGGTTTTCGATAGCATTGAAAATATCGCCTTCATTGGTTATATTTTCCACAACACTGGAAGGTATATCTACTGTAATGGTATCTCCGTTGGCATTGGTGAAAGTATACGTACCATCTCCGTTATCTACCATTGCAGTCGTATTGGCATCAAAAGCTACAACTTCTCCGGATTCGTTGGTGTAGGTAAAGGT